>VAXO01000054.1 GCA_005888435.1 Actinomycetota bacterium
CAGGTGGCGTAGACCGGAAACACGAGCGTCCGCGCAAGCCCGAGCAGCCACCGAGCGAGGACGGCGACGGCGAACGCACCCGTGAACGCGAACAACAGCCCGGAGGCGATCTCGAGGAAGGTCAGGCCGCACAAGGTCCGCGCCATGGGCCCGACGTCGACCGCCGTGACCCGGTCGACGAGAGCGTTCGCAGCGAACAACGCGAGCAGCGTCCCACCGATCGACAGGACGGCAAACCACCACAGCGGATCGAAGCCGACGAACGACGGGACGCCGATGTCGCGGAGAAAGTGCGCCTCGGACAGGCGGTCGAAGCCTTCGCTCGCCGCACCCACGAAGACGGTCGCGGTGACGAGCAGCAGCAAGGCCGGCACGCGGCGCACGAGCCCGAAGCCGTTCGAGGCCGTGTCGAGCATCGCCCGCCGGCGCGTGCGTCCTTCGCGCGGAGCCGGCGTGAACCCGGTCTCGGGCATGAACGCGAACGCGACGATCCCCATCGCCGCGGTGACCGCGCCGGCGCCGTAGATCGCAGCGCGGATGCTCACCGTCGCGACCGCGAAGCTCGCCAGGACGCCGACGATGCCTCCGGCGAGCGATGCCTGTGAGCCGCGGACGAAAACGCGGCCGATGCGTTCGACGCCGACCTCGTCGGTGATCCACGCCTGGAAGGCGCCGCTCTCGAACGTCGCGCCGATGCCCCACACGACCCACGCGACGAGGATCACCCCGAAGCTCGTGGTTGCGCCGGCGAGCGCCCAGGCGCCGCCCTGTAGCAGCCACGCGATGCCGAGCGAGAGCCTGCGGCTGACCAGATCGGCCACGACGCCGGTCGGGATCTCGCAGACGAACACGGCGGCCTCCATGACCGTGCCCATCAGGACGAGCTGCAGCGGATCGAGCTTTGCCTCGCGGACCAGATAGACGGCGACGACGACCCACGCGGGCAGCGCGAGGCAGAACCTCAGAAAGAGGTAAATCCGATACGCGCGCCTAGCCTGATCGCTTGAGCTTTCCATGGCGCTTGGCGTGCAGCTCGCCTCGTCGAAAGACCCAGATGCCGAGCGGCACGGAGATGACGCCGATGATCACCATCGGCCAGATGTCGCCCCAGACCTGACCTACCGTCGCACCGTCGAGAATCGCCGAGCGCTCGCCGCGCAGCGCGTACGTCGCGGGGGAGATCTTCGCGATCCACTGCATGAACGCCGGCAGCACCGTGACCGGGTAGTACACGCCCGAGACGACCAGCATCAGCCCCTGCGCGACGTAGCCGAACTGCGTTCCCTTCTCCGGCGAGATGAGCGGCAGGACGGCGGTCATCATCCCGATGCCGACGAACGAGACGGACGCGACTGCGATCAGCACGAGCGCGGTGGCGAAGTTGGCGTTCGGCATGTGCAGGCCGAAGAACGCCGCGATTGCGACGAACACGATCGAGGCGCGCACGATTCCGTAGCCGATCGCGAAGATCCCGGTGCCGAGCAGGTGCGTGGCCCGCGTCAGCGGCGCCATGAACGTGTACTCGATCGTCCCTTCCCAGCGCTCCCACGCGACCGTCTCGATCAGCAGCTCGAAGACGATCCCGAGGTAGGACCACATCACGGCGCCGATGAGCAGGACCGTCGTCAGCTTGTCGATGTCGATCTTGCCGCCGGTCGCCTCGACGCCCTTGGCGATGAAGACGATCGTCAGCGTGTTCGCGGCCGTCCAGAAGAAGAACGCGATCTCCCACCACGCGTAGCGCTTGATCAGGTACCAGTTGCGCTCGACCATCCCGTACAGGCCGATGAACTCGCTGCGCATGGTCGCTGCGGCGTCTCTCATGCGAACACACCCCTCTCGGCGTCCTCGTCCTTCTCGTCCTCGAACGTCCGGCCGGTCGCCGCGAAGAACGCCTCCTCGAGCGTCTCGGCCTCGAACTCCTCCTTCAGCACGTCGGCCGAGTCGAGCGCGATCAGGCGGCCGCGGTCGAGGATCCCGACGCGGTCCGCGAGCACCTCGGCCTCGCGCAGGTCGTGCGTACAGAGCAGGATCGTCGCGTCGTGTGACGCCCAGACGTCGCGGATGAAGTCCTGCACCTCGAGTTTCGAGCGCGGGTCGAGCCCGGTCGTCGGCTCGTCGAGCAGGAGCAGCACCGGCGATGTGAGCAGCGCACGCGCGAGCGCGACTTTCTGCTGCATCCCGCGCGACAGGTGTTCCATGCCCTCGTGCCGGCGGCCGACCGGGAACCCGACGCGCTCGAGGATCTCGGGGATGGCCGTCTTCGTGGCGCTGGGAGGCATCCCGTAGAACCGTGACGCGTAAGCGAGGTTCTCCTCCGAGGACATCTTCTTGAAGAACGACGCTTCGACCGACACGCGGTTGACGAGCCGCTGGACCGGGCGCGACTCCTTGACCACGTCGTGGCCGAAGATGCTGGCGCTGCCACCGTCGGGTAGCAGCAGGGTCGAGAGCAAGCGGACGAGCGTGGACTTGCCCGAGCCGTTCTGGCCGAGGATCGCGACGCACTCGCCGCGCTCCATGGTGAACGTCACGCCTTCGAGCGCCGCTACACGCCGTCGCCGCTTGCGGCCGCGCGTGCGCGTCGCGTCGCGGCGGAAGAACTCCTTGCGCAAATTGTGAACTTCAAGGGCGAACACGACGGGCTCCTACGATTCGGCGGAACACGGACATGCGCACAACACCTGCCGACGCAGGCGGCGCACGGGGCGTGAGGATTCAGCCGAAGAGGAAGTTCATCCCGCCAGAACGTAGCAGCCGTGTCAAGTCACGTCATGCACGAACCACAATCGCTCGCCCGTTTGCGAGCGCTGCGGGGCCTGCGCGGTGATCTGCTTGAGGTCGGGGTACTCGACCACCTCGGGCATGACGCGCGTGCCGGCGACGACGAAGCGCACGGGCTCGTCGGTGTCGTTGCGGAGCGCGTGCGTCCCATCCGGCCCGGTAGGGAAGTGGACCGACTCTCCCTCGGCGAGCTGCCGCTCGCCTTCGGGCGTGCGGAGCGTCGGACGTCCGCGCAGCACGATCAGGAGCTCCTCCGATCCGTGGTGGAAGTGGTAGACGGTGAAGTTGCCGGGCCCGAGCTCGTAGACGCTCGCGCCGAGCAGCGGCCCGCGCTCGACGAGCCGCTTCGAGTTCCCGCCGCCGCCCGACCAGTCCTCGGGCTGCTCGCCCCATTCGTCGTCGAAGACGTTCATGCCGCCTGCTGCGGGTCGGGCTCCTCGTCTGCCCAGACGTCGTCGGGTCGCGGGACCACGACCAGGCGCAGGCGCTCGAGCCGGCGCTCCTCACGCTCCAGCTCGGACTGCTGCTCTTCTCTCTCTTCGCTCATGGCAAGAGCCTGACAGATATACATGCCAGCTTCTGTCATGTATGTTCTCGCTCAATGCGGGCGACACGGCTCGTTTCGCTGCTTCTGTTCCTCCAGATGCGAGGTCAGCTCACGGCGCAGGAGCTCGCGTCCCACTTCGGCGTGTCGGTGCGGACGATCCACCGTGACGTGGAGTCCCTCGTCGCCGCTGGCGTGCCGGTAGAGGCCGTTCGCGGGCCGGCCGGCGGGTATCGCCTCGCCGGCGGCTACCGCACGAAGCTCACGGGGCTCACGGCGGCCGAGGCCGATGCGCTCTTCGTCGCGCCGGCCCCGGCCGCGGAGCTGGGGCTCGGGGGCGTGCTGGCGAACGCGCGGCTGAAGGTCCTCGCCGCCCTTCCGGCCGAGCTGCAGGAGCGGGCAAGCCGAGCCGAGCGTTACTTCCATCTCGACGCGCGCGGCTGGTTCCGAGCCGAGGACACCGTGCCGCACCTGCCGACCCTCGCCTCCGCAACCTGGCAGGAGCGGCGCCTCGGCGCCCGCTATCGGGAGGGCCGGCGCGTCGTGCAGCGCACGCTCGACCCACTCGGGCTCGTACTCAAAGCTGGTGCCTGGTATCTGGTTGCGCATCGCTCTGCGGGAATGCGCGTGTACCGCGTGTCGCGCTTCGTCTCCGTCCGCATCCGCGACGACGGCTTCGAGCGGCCTGAAGAATTCGACCTCGCCTCTTTCTGGCAGGAGTGGTCGCGCACGTTCGAAGCTTCGCGTCCGCGCGTCGAGGTCACCCTGCGCGCGAGCGAGCTTGCGCTCCGCCATCTCCCGCACGACCTGCAGCGCGGCGACGGCGTGTACACCGTCGGCTTCCAGAACCTGGAGGAAGCGTTCCGCGAGCTGCTCAAGTTCGGCCCGGACGCCGAGGTACTCGAGCCGCAGGAGCTGCGCGAGCGGATCGCCGCGACGGCGAGTGAGGTGGCGGGCTTGTACGGCGTCCGCGAGGTCCGCTAGGGTCTCGAACAGGTCGTCCGCCGCCGCAGGCGGGCGCCGAGGCAATGGAGCCTCAGGACTCAGGAGAGTCCTGGGCTCTTTTTTTGTGGTCCCGAGTCGGAAGGAGCGGCATGTCAGCGGAAGAAACGAGGCACTACCTCACGAACGGCGCCGCGACGGCGCCGGACGCGCGCGAGGCGCTCGAATGGGCGCGCGGGACGACGGCGCAGATGGTCGACCTGAAGTTCTGCGACCTGCTCGGCACCTGGCAGCACATGACGCTGCCGATCTCGGCTTTCGACGAGTCCGCCTTCGACGACGGGCTCGGCTTCGACGGCTCGTCCATCCGCGGCTGGCAGGGGATCTCCGAGTCGGACATGTTGCTGATGCCCGTCGCGTCGTCCGCCATCCTCGACCCGTTCACCGAAGCGCCGACGCTGTCGCTGATCTGCGAGATCGCCGATCCGCTCACGCGTGAGGGATACGCCCGGGACCCCCGCCGCATCGCACGCCGCGCCGAGGAATACCTCAGCTCGACGGCGATCGCGGACACCGCCTACATGGGCCCTGAGTGCGAGTTCTTCGTCTTCGACGAGGTGTCGTACGAGCTCGGCCCGAACACCGCGCGCTATCTCGTCGACTCCGGCGAGGGGCACTGGAACTCGGGCAAGCCTGGGCTCGGCTACACCGTGCGCGAGAAGGAGGGCTACTTCCCGCCGGCACCGCACGACACGCTCCACGACCTGCGCAGCCAGATGGTGCTGACACTCGAGCGGCTCGGGATCCCGTGCGAGTTCCACCACCACGAGGTCGCATCCGGGGGCCAGTGCGAGATCGACCTCCGCTACCAGACGCTCACGCGCATGGCAGATCAGGTGATGACGTACAAGTACGTCGTCAAGAACGTCGCGCGTGCAGCGGGCAAGAGCGTGACGTTCATGCCCAAGCCGATCTTCGGCGACAACGGCTCCGGTATGCACACGCATCAGTCCCTCTGGAAAGAGGGCACGCCGCTGATGGCGGACAAGTCGGGGTACGCCGGGCTGTCGCAGCTCGCACGCGCCTACGTCGGCGGCCTGCTCGCGCATGCGCCGGCGCTGCTCGCGTTCTGCGCTCCGACCACGAACTCGTACCGCAGGCTCGTCCCCGGCTACGAGGCGCCCGTCAACCTCGTGTACTCGCAGCGAAACCGCAGCGCGTGCATCCGCATCCCGATGTACTCGGATTCGCCGAAGGCGAAGCGGATCGAGTTCCGTTGTCCGGACGCGTCGGCGAACCCCTATCTCGCGTTCGCCGCGATGCTGATGGCAGGCATCGACGGCATCCAGAAGGGGCTGGACGCGGGTGAGCCGGCCGACTGGGACCTGTTCGAGGAGGATCGCGGCGTCGTCCAGGTGCCAGGGTCGCTGGATGAGGCGCTCGACGCGCTGGAGACCGACCACGAGTTCCTCACTGCGGGCGGTGTGTTCGGCGAGGAGCTGATCCGCACGTGGATCGCCTACAAGCGGGAGAACGAGACCGACGTCGTGCGGCTGCGCCCGCATCCGGCCGAGTTCGCCCTCTACTACGACTGCTGATCGACTGATGCTCGTCACGGCACCGCCGACCGTCGCGATTCGGACCCTCATTCCCGAAGACTGGTCGGCGGTCGCCGACATCTACTGGGACGGCATGCGCAACGGCCTCGCAACGTTCGAGACCGAGCAGCCGTCCTGGGAGGCGTGGGACGCCGCCCATCTCCCCGGCCACCGCCTCGTCGCCGAGCTCTTCGACGAGGTGGTCGGCTGGGCGGCGCTGTCGCCCGCCTCGAAGCGCCGGTGCTACTCGGGCGTCGTCGAGAACAGCGTCTACGTCGCGCGGCAAGCGCAGGGCCGGGGCATCGGCCGGGAGCTCCTGGCGGCGCTGGTCGACGGAGCGCGCGCCGCCGGCCTCTGGATGATTCAGACCTCGATCTTCCCGGAGAACCGTGCATCGCTCGCGCTGCACGAGCGATGCGGCTTTCGCGTCGTCGGCTTCCGCGAGCGCATCGCGAAGCGCGACGGCATCTGGCGCGACACGATCTTCCTGGAGAAGCGGCTGTGATCAAGGTCGAGGCCGTGGTCATCCGCGAGCGCGTCGAGACCGTGATCGACGCGGTCGAGCACGAGACCGGTCACGTCGGCGTCACGGTCCTCGAGGCGATCGGGCACGGACGCCAGCGCGGCGTCACGCACGAATACCGCGGCCGCGTGTTCGAGTCTCGCTTCCTGCCGAAGGCGCTGCTCACCTTCGTCGTCGAGGATGGGATCGCGCCGGCCGTCGTGAGCGCAATCGCGGACGCGGCGCGCAGCGGCAACGAGTCCGGCGACGGGCTCGTCTGGACGAGCCGCGTCGACAACGTCACGCACAACCGGACGGGGATTCGGCTCGAGGAGCTCGAGGTCGGGTGAAGACGAGCGACCTGCTGATCGCCGTGAACACGCTCTGGGTGGTCGTCGCGGCCGTGCTCGTGATGTTCATGCAGGCGGGGTTCGCCTTCCTCGAGGCCGGCCTGACGCGAATGAAGAACGCCGCGCACATCGCGGGCAAGAACGTCCTCATCTTCGGGATCGCATCGCTCGTCTACTGGGCGGTCGGCTTCGGGATCGCGTTCGGCGACGGCAACGCGGTGATCGGCATGCATGGATTCTTCCCGTCGACCGACGCACTGCTTTCGGTCGGGGCGGCGCCGTATTCGTTCTTCTCGACGATTCCGGGCGCCGCCGCGTACCTGTTCGAAGTCGTGTTCGCCGGGGTCTCGCTCGCCATCGTCTGGGGCGCGATGGCCGAGCGCGCGAAACTGTGGGTCTACTTCGCGTTCGGCGTCTGTTTCACGCTCATCTACTCCGTCACGTCGCACTGGATCTGGCACGCCGGCGGCTGGCTCTTCGGTCTCGGCATGCAGGATTTCGCCGGCTCGACCGTCGTCCACTACCAGGGCGCGCTCGCGGCGCTCGCCGGCGCGCTGCTGCTCGGCCCGCGCATCGGCAAGTTCGGTCGCGACGGCCGCGCGAACCCGATCCCCGGCCACAACATGCCGTACGCCGTCCTCGGGACGCTCATCCTCTGGTTCGGCTGGTTCGGCTTCAACCCGGGTTCGACGCTCGCCGTCGTGACGGGCAACAAGCTCGGCTACTTCGGGTACGTCGCGTTGACGACGAACCTCGCCGCCGCCGCCGGCGCGGTGGGCGGGATCGCGAGCGCCTGGCTCATTCTCCGCAAGCCGGACATCTCGATGATGCTCAACGGTGTCCTCGCAGCGCTGGTCGCGATCACCGCTGCCTCGGGCTTCGTCGCGCCCTGGGCGGCCGTCGTGATCGGGCTCGTGTCCGGGCTCATCGCCGTCGCAGGCGTTCTGTTCGTCGAGCGCATCGGCATCGACGATCCGATCGGCGCCGTATCGGTGCACGGGATGGCCGGCGTGTGGGGGACACTCGCCACTGGGTTGTTCGCGGTTCCGGCACTCGCGTCGAATCTCGCCACGGGCACCGGAGGTCTCGTCTACACGGGCTCGTTCCACCAGCTCGGCGTGCAGGCGCTCGGGCTCGCGGCCGTCGGCGCGTTCACGTTCACCGCGTCCTTCGGGACGCTGTGGGTGATGAAGACGCTGTGGGGGATTCGCGTCGAGCCCGAGACGGAGACGGCGGGTCTCGACGTCTCCGAGCACGGCATGTGGGGTTACCCCGAGTTCTACATCCCGGTCCCCGGCGGGTACGGGACCGAGGCGCACGGACACCTTGGGCTCCCGCACGGGCATGCGCGCACGGCCCCTGCGGCCGTTGCCGCAGCGGTCGCGCCGGAGCCGGCTTCAGGCTGACGCGGCTTGGAGGTCGCCGTCTTCGACGGCGTCCTTCGCAGGTGCGCGCGGCAGGACGTGCCAGAAGAGCGCCGAGCTTCTCTCCCAGCATTCGAGCAGCGTGGCGGCGCGCGCCGAGCCGGTATGGCGAAGGTGGCGCTCGAGCAGCTCGTGGAGCTCCTCTCCTGCACCACGCTCGGCGACGACCATGCCGGCGTTCAGCCGTAGCGGCAGCCCCCCGGAGCCGTCGAGGACATAGAGCTCGCCCCCGGTCATGCCGGCCCCGAGGTTGAGCCCGACGTCTCCGAGCACGACGACCGTTCCGCCCGTCATGTACTCGCACGCGTGATCACCAACGCCCTCGACAACCGCCGTCGCGCCGGAGTTGCGCACCGCGAAGCGTTCCCCCGCCCGCCCGGAGCAGAAGAGCTCACCGCCGGTCGCGCCGTAGAGGACGGCGTTGCCGAGCAGGACGGGGTCCCCGGCGTCGCCGGGCGGCGCCAGCACGACGATGCGGCCGCCGCTCATCCCCTTCCCGACGTAGTCGTTCGCCTCGCCGACCAGCTCCACCTCGGCGCCCGCGGCGAGGAAGGCGCCGAAGCTCTGGCCGGCACTGCCCTCGAACCGCGCCCGAACGCGGCCGGGCGGCGTCCCCGCCCCGAAGCGCCGGCCGACCTCGACTCCGAGCCTCGCACCGACTGCACGGTCGGCGTTGCCGATCGCGTAGCGGAGCTCGATGATCCGCTCCTCGTTGAGCACCGGCGCCGCGTCGCTTGCGAGCCGCTCGCCGAGGCCGCCTCCGCGCGGTGCCGGCTGCTGCTCCCCTTCGAACCGTCCGCGCGGCACGTCCAGGAGCGCCGACACGTTCAATGACGAACTGCGGCGTCCGGTGAGCTCGCGCCGGCGCAGGAGGTCGGCCCGGCCGACCGCTTCGGCGAAGCTGCGCAGCCCGAGCCGTGCCAGGGACCGGCGTACCTCGTCTGCCACGAACAGCAGGTACGCCGCAACGTTTTCGGGGCTCGCCGCGAACTTCGCACGAAGCTCGGGCCGTTGGGTCGCGATCCCGACGGGGCACGTGTCGAGATGACACGACCGCACCATCAGGCAACCCTCTGCGATCAGCAGCGCCGTGCCGAAGGAGACCTCGTCCGCACCGAGGAGCGCAGCGATCATGACGTCTCTGCCCGTCTTGACGCCGCCGTCGGCGCGCAGCCGGACGCGCCCGCGCAGTCCCGACTCGACGAGCGTCCGCTGCGCGTCGGCAAGGCCGAGCTCCCACGGCGCGCCGGCGTGCTTGATCGACGTGAGCGGGCTCGCTCCTGTCCCTCCGTCGGCGCCGGCGATGTGGATCACGTCGGCGAGTGCCTTGGCCACGCCGGCTGCGACTACGCCGACTCCGGCCGAGGAAACGAGCTTGACCGAGACGGCGGCATGCGGATTCGCCTGCTTGAGGTCGAAGACGAGCTGGGCCAGGTCTTCGATCGAGTAGATGTCGTGGTGCGGCGGCGGTGAGATCAGCTCGATGCCGGCCTGCGTGTGCCGAAGGCGAGCGATCTCCGCGGTGACCTTGTGACCGGGCAGCTGTCCGCCCTCGCCGGGCTTCGATCCCTGCGCGATCTTGATCTGCAGCTCGTCCGCAAAGGCGAGGTACTCGGGCGTGACACCGAAGCGTCCCGACGCGACCTGCTTGATCCTCGAGTTTGCATCGGTGTGAAAGCGCGCCGGATCCTCGCCTCCCTCGCCTGAGTTCGAGCGCGCTCCGAGGCTGTTGAAGGCGCGTGCAACCGTCTCGTGCGCTTCGGCTGACAGCGAACCGTGCGACATGGCGCCGCCCGAGAAGCGCCGCACGATCGCTTCGGCCGGCTCGACGTCGTCGAGCGAAACGGGGGTTGTCTCCGCAAGCTCGAGCAGGTCGCGTAGCTCGAGCGGCGCGCGGCCGTTGACGAGGTCGGCGAACCGCTCGTATTCCCGGCGGCGGAGCGCGTGCGCGGCCTGCTTCAACGCGTCGACGACGGGCGGATTCGTCGCGTGCGGCTCGCCACCCTTGCGGAACTTCACGTAGCCCGGGTTCTCGAGCTCGCGTGCGCGCCGCCGCTGAAGGATCTCTCGCTCGAGCTCGGCGAAGCCGACGCCCGCGACGGCGCTCGGAGTCCCGGTCAGGCAGAGGTCGACGACGTCCCGCGCTAAGCCGACGGCCTCGAAGAGCTGAGCGCCGCGGTACGACGAGACGTCAGCGATGCCCATCTTCGACATGATCTTCAGGACGCCGTCTTCGATTGCATCGCGAAAACGGAGCTGCGCTTCGGCCGGCGTCGGGTGATCGCCGCCGAGCTTGTCGTCGGCTGCGAGGGCGGCAATCGTCTCGAGCGCGAGGCGCGGACAGACCGCGTCCGCACCGTACGCGAGCAGGCAGGCGAAGTCGTGCGCCTCGCGCGGCTCCTCCGCATCGACAACGATCGACACGTTCGTTCTGCGTCCTGCTTCGACAAGCCGCTGATGGACGGCCCCGACGGCGAGCACGGCCGGAATGCCCCGCGCTACGAGCACGAGGAGCGCAGCATCGGAGGCGGCCGCCTCGTCCGCGAGCCGGGTGCAGGCGCGGCGCAGGCCCTCGCTCTCGTCGAATGCCGCGTGCAGTACGGCGCCGCGGCGGGCGAGCTCCGAGAGGGCGCTCGGAAAGACGAAGAAGCTCTCGAGCTCGAGTAGCCGTGCCGTGCGGGGGTGCTCGCCGAGGAGCGGCGCGCGTGCTCCCAGCAGGGTTCTCAACGACATCACCGAGCGTTCGCGCAGATGGTCGATCGGCGGGTTGGTCACCTGCGCGAAACGCTGGCGCAGATACGACGTGACGGGACGCGCGCGGCCGGCGAGAGGTGGCAGCGCCGTGTCGTCGCCCATCGACGACGTCGGCTCATGCCCGGTCGCAGCCGCCGGACGCAGCAGGAGCGAGATGTCCTCGCGCGTGAACCCGGCCGCCACCTGCCGCTCCGTCAGGCTCCCGCCCGTCGGTTCGACGGGCGTGCCTGCGGCAAGCGGCTCGACGGTCGAGCGGAGCCAGCGTGCGTACGGCCGCTTCCGGGAAAGCCGCCGCTTGACTTCGCGGTTCTCCTCGACCCCCGTCGCCGGATCGACGACGAGCATCTGACCGGGCCCGAGCCGGCAGCGCCGTATGCGCGCGCCCTGGGGGAGAGGCAGGGCGCCCGCTTCCGAGGCGCAGGCGACGAGCCGGTCGCCCACGACCGCGTAGCGCAAGGGACGCAGGCCGTTCCGGTCGAGGGCAGCACCGACGACCCGCCCGTCCGTGAAGACGACGCCGGCGGGACCGTCCCACGGCTCGAGGAGGGTGGCGTGGTAGCGGTAGAAGCTGCGGACGTCGTCGTCCAGCTCCGGGTCGGCGTCGTATGCCTCGGGCATGAGCATCGCGACCGCGTGGCGGACGTCACGGCCGCCGCGGACGAGGAGCTCCAGTGCGTTGTCGAGCAGCGTCGAGTCGGAGCCGTCCTCCTCGAGCGCGAACCCCCGGGCCCGCATCCACGCGACGTTCGCGTCGATCGAGTTGATCTCGCCGTTGTGCGCGAGCAGCCGGAAGGGCTGCGCCCGCTCCCACGACGGCTGCGTGTTCGTCGAGAAGCGCTGGTGGAAGAGAGCGAACGGGACCGAGAGGCGCGGGTCGAGCAGGTCCGGGTAGAAGGCCGCGAGCTGGTCGGCCGCGCAGAGCGCCTTGTAGGTCACCGTGCGGAACGAAAGCGAGACGACATATGCGCCTGCGACCGACTGCGCTCGCACCCGGGCGCGGTACGCACGCGCTTCCGCCTGGGCGAGCGTGAGGCCATATGGCTGCAACAGGACGAGCTGCTCGATCCGGGGCATGCTCGCCTGCGCCTGCTCGCCGAGCGCACCCGGCAAAACCGGGACTTCGCGCCAACCGGCGACCCCGATTCCTTCGGCAGCGCATGCCGCCTCGATCGCCGCCCGCGCCTGATCATCGCGGAGGAAGACCATCGCGAGGCCGCACCAGCGGCCGGGAACGAGCGTGAGCGGCAGCGGGATGAGGACACCGGCGCCGTCCCCGGTGCGGCGATCGGAGCCGACCGCGCCCCGGTGCCGCAGCCGTGCGAGGCCCTCGAGTGCGCCGTCGAGGATCGAGCGCGACGCGCGACCGGTCGCGTCGGCGAGGAAGCCGATGCCGCAGGAGTCCCGCTCGCGGGCTGGATTGGCGAAACGCGGCTGCACTGGGTGCGCCCTTCGTTCGGATGTGGACTCTCCGCCTGTTGTTGTGACCTAGCCGGCGTCGGCGGAGGAACGAAACGCCGGCTAGCGCGTAATGACGCGCGGGGTAAGGAGAAGCGAGTTGTCCTTGCGTGCGCGCGCCATGGAAGAGCGGACACTAGTCGTCCTTCCGGACGGAGACAAGGGGGTCTAGGATGGCCCCGTGATCCGAGGCACGCTCGCAGCGTTTGCGCTCGCGCTGGTGCTGGCCGCGCCGACGTCGGCGGCGCAGCAGTACAACGTCAGCTTCCACGCGTTCCCGCTGCCGAAGGGCGGCGTGACGAGCGGCACCTGGACGTCGCCGTGGTTCGCCACCGGCTTCGGCTTCAGCGAGCTGGTGGCGTCGTGGAACGCATCGACTCCGGCAGGCTCATGGATCGAGGTGCGCATGCGCGCGACGACGGACAAAGGAACGCCGACGAAGTGGTACGTCATGGGCCGCTGGGCATACGGCGACGGCGACATCCAGCGAACGTCGGTCGGCGGCCAGGGCGACGCGGACGGCTTCGTCTCGATCGACACCTTCTTCGCCAAGGACCACCCGTTGTCGGCGTACCAGCTCAGCGTCACGCTTTACGGCACCGGCGCAAAGGTGACGCGTCTCGGCGCGGTTGCCTCCGATCCCGTCAACACGAATCCATACGTGTCGAGCGCGACGACGATGACGCGCACGATCGACCTGCACGTGCCGCAGTACTCGCAGGAAATCCACGCGGGGCAGTACCCACAGTTCGACGGCGGCGGCGAGGCGTGGTGCAGCCCGACGTCGACGTCGATGGTGCTCGCGTACTGGAGGAAAGGCCCAGCGCCGGCCGACTACGCGTACGTGCTCTCGGACTATCCCGGCATCGCCGACCCGTGGGTCGACTACGCCGCGCGGTACACGTTCGACTACCACTACAACGGCGCCGGCAACTGGCCCTTCAACACCGCCTACGCGGCGCACTTCGGGCTCGAGAGCGAGGTCACCCAGCTGCACTCGCTCGCGGAGGCGGAGCAGTTCGTCAAGGCGGGCATCCCGCTGGTCGCGTCGATCGCGTTCGAGCCGAACAAGCTCGACGGCTTTCTCTTCCGCGGCACCGACGGCCACCTGCTCGTGATCGGCGGCTTCACCGCGGGCGGCGACGTCATCTCGTACGACCCGGCATCGTCGAGCGACGCGACGGTTCGCCACGTCTACGACCGCGCGCAGTTCGAGAAGGCGTGGATGACGGCGACCGGCGGGATCGTCTACGTGATCCACCCGGCGTCGGTTGCGTTGCCGACGCCCGTCGCCGGCAACTGGTAGCCCTGCGCTACCAGTTCGTCGACTGTCGCTGGGAGCTCGGCAACCCCGGCCGTGGGCGCGAGCTGTATCGGGTGGGACACATCCCCGGCGCGAGCTTCCTCGACGTCGACACCGACCTCTCGTCGGAGCCCGGCCCGCGCGGCCGTCACCCGCTGCCGGATCCCGAAGCGTTCGCTCACGCAGCCGGCCGTGCCGGAATCGGCGAGGGCGTGTTCGTCGTCGCCTACGGCAACATGGGCGGCGCCGAGCGGCTCTGGTGGCTCCTGCGGCACTTCGGCCACGACGACTGCGCCGTGTTCGAGCTCGACGGCTGGCACGGGCCGCTCGCGAGCGGGGAGGAGCCGATCGAAGCCGCGGACTTCACGCCACGCGCCCGCGACGACGACACGATCCAGGCCGACGAGCTCGTGCGGCGCCTCGACGAGCTCGTCGTCGTCGACGCCCGTCTGCCCGCGCGCTGGCGCGGCGAGGCGAACCCGATCGACAAGAAGCCGGGACGCGTCCCCGGCGCGCTGAACGCGCCGTGGAACGAGCCGCTCCGCGACGTTCCAGACGGAGAGCTCGTCGCTTATTGCGGCTCCGGCGTCACCGCGTCGGTCGTTCTGCACCGGCTTCATCTCGCGAGCCGCGACGGCAAGCTCTATCCCGGGTCTTGGTCGGAGTGGGAGCAGCTCGATCTCCCTATTGAGCGGGACGAGGGCGATGGACTTCGTCCCTGAAAGCTTCATCGTCCCGACGCGGCTCGAAACGGACGACTTCGAGCTCGAGCCGCTCGGGCCGCAGCACAATTTGAGCGACTACGCGGCCTGGTCGTCGTCGCGCGAGCACATCCACGCCACACCCGGGTGGGAGCAGAGCTCATGGCCGGACGATCGCGATGCCGACGCGAACCGCGCCGACCTCGAGCGGCACGCGGACGACTTTCGCAACCGTGTCGGCTTCACCTACACCGTCCTCGAGCGCATAAACCGCGAGGTGATCGGCTGCGTCTACATCTATCCCGTCCCCGACAACGAGTCGGACGCGCGCGTGCTGTCGTGGGTTCGCGCCGACCGCGCCGGCCTGGACGCGAAGCTCTGGCGCGCAGTCAGCGACTGGATCGAAGCGGACTGGCCGTTCGCGACCGTCGAGTACGCAGCCCGAAACTAGCCGGTTACGCCGCCGCGGTCGCCGATCCCCAGCTGGCGAGGTAGGGCTGCCAGCCCGACGGGATCTTCGGCGCGGCAAGGCTGATGAAGAGCACGGGCGCCGGCGGCTTCGGCAGATGCAGCAGCTCCATGCTCGCTTCCTCGAGCAGGCGGTTGCCCTTCTTGTGGTTGCACGGCGCGCACGCGGTGACGACGTTCTCCCAGACGGACTCACCGCCCCGGGAGCGCGGCACCACGTGGTCGAGCGTCAGGCGTCCCGCCGTCGTCCCGCAATAGGCGCAGCGCCAGCCGTCGCGCGCGAACAGTGCGCGGCGCGAGATCTTGCGCTTCACGGCACGCGGAACGCGCACGTAGGCGACGAGCCGAATCACGTGCGGCCAGGGGAAAGTGTCCGTCGCCGAGTGGAGCTCCTGCTGG
Organism: Actinomycetota bacterium; assembly: GCA_005888435.1. Classification (GTDB taxonomy): domain Bacteria; phylum Actinomycetota; class Thermoleophilia; order Gaiellales; family Gaiellaceae; genus 3-1-20CM-4-69-9. The sequence goes on from VAXO01000054.1 coordinate 15,225, forward strand.
AGCTCCTCGATCACCTCGGCCTTGCCCTTGAACACGAGCACGTGCGCACGCCGAACCGTTGTGACGTTCAGCGGCTCATAGCTCGCGTTCAGGACGAGAACCTGCTGCATCTGGGCGGAAATGTAGCTAAGCGACCCGCGCTAGCTCGCCATCGCCCGCTCGACCGCCTCCTCCTCCTCGGGGGAGAGGGCGACGTTGGGGCGCCCTCGGTCGAGCTCCTTGACGTAGATCCGCGCGTAGTCGCGGCCCTGGATCGCGCTCACGACCACGCCGCTACGGCCGGCGTCGAGGAGTGCGATCGAGGCCGACTGATGCCCGCCGGCCCCCTCGTATGCGTCGTAGCGCACGAGCGAGGTCTTCGAGACCGCCGTGTCCACGCGCCGGTCGACGCGGGAGAGCCCGGCGGCGACCTCGTCCACGGCGCGATGAAGGTCGTCGATCCGGCCCTGAAGCGAGACCGCGAAGTCGACAAGGTCTTGCTTGCCGCCGCCGAGGAGGACGAGCTGCGCGCCGCGTATGGCGCGGAGCTTCCACCAGCCCGCCACGGCTACGAGCAGCGCGACCGCGGCGACTGCACTCGCCCCGATCGCGATCCACTCGGCGGTGGAGAGGCTCATGCGCTACCCGAGCGAGAAGATGACTTTGAACTCAGCGGAGTTGTTGGTCGTGGTCGTCTCGCCTGGAACGGGCTCGATGTCGACCTTGACCGTGGTCGGCAAGCCGAAGAGCCCATTGATGTCGATGTTCGTGAAGGTCACGGTCTTCGTCTCGCCGGCGTTGATCACCGGAATCTTCTTGTGCAGGACGATCGGCTTCGGGGACTTCTGGATCGTCAGCGTCACGCCGACGTTGAACTCCTGGAAGTCGCCCGAGTCCTCGACCGACACCTGGAACGCGAGGTCGGTCGACGCCGTGATCTCATTGTCGCTCGCAGCGACGCCTGACTGCAGGATCTTGCCGTCCGGTAACGCCTTCACAGGTCCGAGGGCGCTGCCGTGCTTGCCGCTCGGGTTGCCGCCGGTGGCCGCGCCGTGCACGCGTTGCCAGACCGTCATCATCGCCTGCGAGCTCGCGAGATCGGGGTTCGGGAAGATCTCCGAGTCGGGAACGGGGCCGACGTCGGTGACATTCTGTCGCGCCAGCTCCTGCTGGGTCGGCTGCCGGAAGTAGTAGTCCCAGTTCACGTCGCTCGCAGCGAGCAGACGGGCCTGCGACGCGAGCAGCTGTCCGGCGGCGCTCGCGTTCTTCGCGGTCGCCGTCTGCCGGAAGGCATCGGCGAGCCTGCTCAGGCCGCTCGCCCGCAGGCTCAGCACTTCGACCAGATGGTCGTGCTCGACGCGGAGCGGACCGGGCGGGTTGAAGTCCTGCGCCTGCGCGACACCTTGCTGCTGCTGGGCGGCGAGGCCCTTGAGCTTCTGCTCCAGCTGGCTCTCCTTGATCCCGGTCGCAGAGAGCGCCTGGTTGAGCTGTTTGCCGATGGCCGTCGAAGCTGCCGCGACCTTCTGGACGTCGGTGATGTAGTTCTGGTAGCGCGCGTGCTTGCTGTCGGAGGCGCAGCCGCGTGCCAGGACGACTAGCAGGACGACGGCGAGGATCACGAAGGCAATCAGCCCCGCCAGGCGGAGCATCGGGATGAATCCGGAGGGCGGCCGGACCGGGCGGCGCGGGCCGCGCGGCGACTGCCGGCGCGGCGTTCGTACGCGTTCGGCCCCTTCTTCGGTCTCGGGCTCGTCGAAGAAGTCGAACTCGATGTCTGTATCGCGCTCGGTCATGGCGGACTGGGCCCAGCCGAAGCCGACGTCACTCTAACCAGTCGGGATGCTGGTACTGGCTTCAGGCGGGTCGGCCGGCGGTTTCGGACGGACGTTCGGGCGCAGCCCGCACGTCCTGACAGCGGCAGCACAAGTGCGGCCGGCGGTGCAGGACTCGGAAACGGCTTGGCCAAACCAGGAAAGCTGATGTCGAACGCCGCCCCAGCCGTTCTCCAGAGCGAGCTCGTCCTCGGGAGGTACCGCCCCCTCCGGCCGCTCGGCAGCGGCGGCTCGGGCTCGGTCTGGCTCGCACGCGACGAGCAGAACGGCCTCGACGTCGCTCTCAAGATCGTCCCGCGCGAGGGCAAGGCGGCTTCGAGGGCGGAGCGCGAGGCCGAGGCGGCCGCTCGCCTGCGCCATCCGGGCTGCCAGCGCGCGTACGGCTTCGGTCGCGACTCGCAGCACGTGTACATCGCGTACGAGTACGTCCCGGGCCGCACATTTCGCGAGGCCATGCGCTCCGGGGAGCTCGACGACGCGTCTGCGATCGAGGCCGGGATCCAGATTCTCGACGCGCTCGCGCACGCGCACGCGCGCGGCGTCGTCCACCGCGACGTCAAGCCGTCCAACGTCCTGCTCGCCGAGGGCCCGCGCGTTTCGGTGCGCGTGCTGGACTTCGGGCTCGCACAGATCCAGGAGGCGGAGACGCTCACGGCGCAGGGCGACGTGCCGGGCACGCTGGCGTATATCGCGCCCGAGCGCCTGGCCGGCGGGGAGACGACCGAGGCAGCCGACATCTGGGCCGTGGGCGTGATGCTGTGGGAAGCGCTCGCGGGGCGGCACCCGTTCTGGCACAGCTCCTTGCTCGAGACCGCCCGCGCGATCGAGAACGGCGCGCCGCCGCTCGAGTCGTTGCGTCCGGACCTGCCGAAGCCGCTACTCAGTGCGATCGCCCGCGCGCTCGACGTGACCCCGGCGCGGCGGCCCGACGCCGCCGGCCTCGCCGGCTCCCTGCGCCTCGCCGGCCGCAAGCGACGTGGCCGAAAAGGCAGGGGTCAGACCCTTGCCGTTCCGGCCATGGCTCCTCGGCTGGTGCCGGTGGTGCTTGCGGCCGTGTTCACCCTCTGGACGGCGCTCGCGCTCCCGTTCTATCCGAGCGGGTGGCCGTTCGCGCTCGCCGCACTCGCCGCCGGCGCGACCTTCCTGCAACCGCGGCTCGGCCTGGCCTTTGCGCTGCTCGTTCCGGTCCTCCCGCTCGGCAACTTCGCGCTCGGAGCCGCGGCCCTGTACGTGGCGGCCGCGATCTGTCTGCTCGTGGTCTGCTGGCGCGAGTCGGAGCACGGGCTCCTCTTCGTGCTCGGCCCACTGCTGGCGCCGATCGCGGCGCTCGGGCTCTTGCCGCTCGGGAGCCTCGCCGTTCGCTCGCCGGTGAGGCGCGGCCTGCTGGTGGCGGCCGGCGTGCTCGTAGCGGGGATCGTCGCCGGCATCCGGCATGCGGCGCTGCCGTTCGACGGCTCGGCGGCGCCGGACCTCGGTGTCGCCGCCAGCGGCGACCCGGTCGGCGTGGCGGCAGCTTTGTGGCGTGCGCTGGTCGCGAGCCCGGCGCTCGCTGTCGAGGCCCTCGTGTTCGCCGCGGTGGCCGTCCTGCTGCCGTACACACGCGCGCGAGGGCTCTGGGCGGTCGCCCTCCTCGGCGCCGGCTTCCTCGCCGTCGCGCTCCTCGTCGTGCCGACCGTCGCGGCGGCCCCGCTGGTCCTGGGCGTGTGGGCGACCTGTGTCGCGGTGGCCGTGCGTTAGCATCGACGCGCAAGGCGGTTTGACCCGCGGGTCTGAGGTGGAAAGTGTCCAAGACGGTTCGTCAGGACGGCCGCGCGGGCGCGGCCCGCACGGCCTCTACACGGCGCCGGCCAGCCGGCGCCTAGGGTATTTCCGGCACATGGTTTTGCGCGCAGTCGAGCGAAAGATCGAGGCCCTCTTCGAGGGCATCTTCGGCCGTGCGTTCCGAACGAACGTCCAGCCGGTCGAGCTGGCGCGGAAACTGGCAAAGGAGATGGACGACCATCGCACGGTCTCGGTCTCCCGGGTCTACGTCCCCAACGAGTACACCGTCTACCTCTCGCCCGGCGACCGCGAGCAGTTCGAGAGCTACGAGGAGAACCTGCGCAGCGAGCTGCAGGAGTACCTCTCCGAGCATGCGCGGCGCGAGAGCTATGCGCTCCTGTCTCCCGTGCGCGTCTTGATGGAGACGGACGACGACCTGGACGTCGGCGAGTTCGGCATCGCGACGCGCATGGTGCATCCGGAGCGCAGCCCTGCGGCCGAGGGCGAGCCGCCGGCCGACATCGAGCCCGGCGCCACGATGATCTACAAGCCGAAGGCCATGCCCGAGCCGACGCAGGCCGTCTCGGCGGAGGAGCTCGGCGTCGAGCCCGAGCTCGTGACCCTGAGCTGGGACGGGAGCAGTCACCAGGTGAAGGAGCGCCGCGTGGTGATCGGCCGGTCACGGGACTGCGACATCCAGCTCGCCGACACGAACGTTTCGCGTCGGCACGCGGAGCTGCGCCAGGAGGGCGCGTCGTACTGGATCGTCGACCTCGGCTCGACCAACGGCCTGGAGGTCAACGGCAAGCGCGTCAAGCGCGCGAAGCTGCGCAGCGGCGACACCATCACGCTCGGGTCGACCGACGTGAGGTTCGCCCGCGAATCGGAGTAGCCGTGCTCTACGACTCCGCCGCCGTCGATGAGGTCCTGCTCATCCTCAAGATCGCGTTTCTCGTGGTCCTGTACCTCTTCATCTGGCGCATCGTGCGGACGGCGAGCCGCGACCTGCGCCTGCCGCAGGAGAGCTTCATCCTCGCGCCGTCGAGCCAGGCCGGCGTCCAGCCGGCGCGCCGCGGCCCCGTCACCGGCCGGCTCGTCGTCGTCAAGAGCCCGGACCTGGACGAGGGCCAGGACTTCGAGCTCGACTCCGCGCAGCTGACGATCGGCCGCGGCGGGCAGAACGACATCCCGATTCGCTCCGACGAGTTTGCGTCCGCGCGCCACGCGCGCTTCGAGCCGCGCCAGGACGGCGTCTGGGTGCAGGATCTCGGCTCGACGAACGGGACGTATCTGAACGGGGCCCGCCTCGAGCACCCGCGGCGTCTGACGCAGGGCGACATCATCCGCATCGGCGAGACAGACCTGAGGTACGACCAGTGATCACCCGCGCCGCAGCCGTCACCGATCCGGGTCGCACGCGGCGGCACAACGAGGACGCCTACGTCATCGAGCCGCCGCTCTTCGCCATCGCGGACGGCATGGGAGGCGCGCAGGCGGGCGAGGTCGCGTCGCGCCTCGCGACCGCCGCGCTGAAGGAAGCCGGCGCGAACGGCGGCGGCGAGCAACGCATCTCCGACCTGATCCAGGAGGCGAACCGCCGGGTCTACGACCGCTCGAGCAGCGACCCCAACACATCCGGCATGGGCACGACGATCACGGTCGCGCTCGTCGAGGACGACTACGTCGCGTTCGGTCACGTCGGCGACTCGCGCGCCTACCTCATCCGCAACGCGCAGATGGAGCAGCTGACGGAGGATCACTCGCTCGTCAACGAGCTGCTCAAGACCGGCAAGCTCTCGCGCGAGGAGGCCGAGACGCATCCGCAGCGCTCCGTCATCACGCGCGCGCTCGGCACCGACCCGGACGTCGACGTCGATACGTTCCGCGTCCAGGCCGAGAGCGGAGACCTCTTCCTGCTTTGCTCCGACGGCCTGACAGACATGGTCTCGGAGGAGTCGATCCTCGATGTCGTCGAGCGCAACCGCGACGACATCGACGGCGCGCTGCGCGCGCTGGTCAAGGCGGCGAACCGGGGCGGCGGCCAGGACAACATCACGGTCGTCGCGTTCGAGATCGCCGCCGGGGTGCTTGCCAGCGACGGCGACACGCGCGAGCAGGCGCTGCCCGAAGATGAGGACACCCTCTCGGAAGTCGATGCTGTCCCCGCAGTGGACACCGCCGTCGTCCCTGTCGCCGAGATCCAGGCGGCGGAGAAGACGATCCGGCGGCGTCATCGGCGCCGGCGCGTCCTCGCCTGGCTCGCGATCCTGCTCTTCTTTGCCGCAGTCGCCGTCCTGCTCTACCTGAGGTTCCTGCGCTGAGCCTTCGCAACAGGGAGCTTCTGTTCCTGATCGTCGTCGGCGTGCTGACGGCGGTCGGGTTCGCCAGTGTCTACATCGCACGGCAGGACGTCGTCTCGACGTCGTCTCTCGCGTATGCAGGCTTCTTCCTGCTGCTCTACCTGGCGGCTCATCTCGTGACCCGTTACACGGTGCCGTTCGCGGATCCGTACTTGCTGCCGATCGCCGGCCTCCTGACGGCGGTCGGGTTGACGGAGATCTACCGCCTCCATCCGGGCGACGCATTCAAGCAAGGCACCTGGATCGTCGTCGCGGTCGCCCTTTTCGCGCTGACGCTCTTCCTGCTCCGCTACGACTACCGCCAGCTCGAGTCGTACAAGTACATCTTCGGGCTGACCGCGATCGGACTGCTGCTCTTGCCGATCCTGCCCGTGCTGGGGCTGACCGTGAACGGCGCGCGGCTCTGGGTGCATGCCGGCCCCCTCCGATTCCAGCCGGGCGAGCTCGCGAAGATCGCGCTGATCATCTTCCTCGCGGGCTACATGCGCGAGAAGCGCGAAGTCCTCGCGCAGGGGCGGCTGAAGGACTGGGGCCCGCTGCTCGTGATCTGGGCGCTGGCGATGCTCGTCCTGCTCGAGACGCGAGACCTCGGCGGCGGCCT
>VAXO01000069.1 GCA_005888435.1 Actinomycetota bacterium
TTCCAGCCGGGCGAGCTCGCGAAGATCGCGCTGATCATCTTCCTCGCGGGCTACATGCGCGAGAAGCGCGAAGTCCTCGCGCAGGGGCGGCTGAAGGACTGGGGCCCGCTGCTCGTGATCTGGGCGCTGGCGATGCTCGTCCTGCTCGAGACGCGAGACCTCGGCGGCGGCCTCCTCTACTTCGGGATCTTCCTGGCGATGCTCTACGTCGCGACGGCGCGGATGGCGTATGTGGCCGCCGGCTTCGGCCTCTTCCTGATCGGCGCGGTCGGCGTCTGGAAGATCACGCCGCACGTGCAGGACCGGGTGACGATCTGGCTGCACCCGTGGACGACGCACAAGGTCTACTGCCCGATCTCCGGCGAGGAGACGCTTCGCCAGAACTGCCAGAGCTTTCAGCTCGTCAAGTCGCTCTACTCGATCGGCCACGGCGGCTACGCCGGCACCGGGCTCGGCAAGGGGACGTTCACGACGATCGACGGGCACCCGCTCATCCCCGGCGCGAGCACGGACTTCATCTTTTCGGTGATCAGCCAGGAGATCGGGCTGATCGGCGCGGCGGGCCTGCTGCTCGTCTACATGATCTTCGTCCTGCGCGGCATGCGCATCGCGCTGCTGGCGCAGGACGGTTTCTCGAAGCTGCTCGCGGCCGGGCTCACGTTCGGCTTCGCCTTGCAGACCTTCATCATCGTCGGCGGCGTCCTGCGTGTGATCCCGCTGACGGGGATCACGCTGCCGCTCGTCTCGTACGGAGGCTCGAGCGTCGTCGCGAACTTCCTGCTGCTCGCGGGGCTGCTGCTCGTCTCCAACCGAGCGAATAGAGAGGCGCTGCGGTGAACAAGCAGATCTCTCATCTCGGCGTGGCCGCGCTGATCCTGCTCGCCGCGTTGATCGTCGGCGTCACGTACTGGCAGACGTGGGCGAACGCCAGCCTCGCCGACCGGCAGGACAACGACATCAGGCTCGTCGCGTCGTTCACGATCAAGCGCGGCAAGATCTACGCGGCCGACGGCCGCACGGTCCTCGCAACGAACGTCAGGAAGAAGATCGGCGGGCAGACGCTCTACTTCCGGCGCTACCCGACAGGCCCGATCTTCTCCGACGTCGTCGGCTACTCCACCCAGTCCCGCAACCGCACCGGGCTCGAGCAGTCGTACAACGACTTCCTCACGGGATCGAACGCGAACCTCGACACCGTCTTTCGCTCGACGCTCGACAAGCTCAAGGGCTCGACCGTCACGGGCAACGACATCGTCCTGACGATCCGCCCCGGGCTGCAGGCACTTGCCCGGCGCGCGCTGCAGGGGAAGTGCGGAGCGGTCGTCGCGCTCGAGCCGTCGACGGGGCGTGTCCTCGCGATGGCGACAAATCCCACCTACAACCCGAACCTCGTCGAACGCCACTTCGCCCAGGCGACGCGCTCGACGGCTCCGTGCGGCGCGTCGCTCCTGAATCGCGCGACCGCCGGCAAGTACCAGCCGGGCTCCACCTTCAAGATGGTCACCGCAGCGGCCGCGCTCGACACCGGCCGCTTCACGCCGGACTCGCCCTTCGACGATCCCGGCTATTGCATCGAGTACGGCAAGCAAGTGCGGAATGCCGGCAATCCCGAAGCGCCCGAGACGTTCGGGCACGTCAATCTCTCGACCGGCTTCGAGCACTCGATCAACTCCGTCTTCTGCAACGTCGGCAAGGCTCTCGGCGCCGGCACGGTGCTCAAGTACGCCGATCGTTTCGGCTTCTACTCGGTGCCGCCGCTCGAGACGCCGGAAAACGAGCGTGTCGCGAGCGGCCTGTACGACCACGGGAAGCTCTTCGCGCCGAAGCATCCCGAGACGCAGGTCGATCCCGGCCGGCTGGCGTTCGGACAGGAGCGCCTCCAGGTGACGCCGTTGCAAATGGCGATGGTCGGGTCGACGATCGCGAACCACGGCGTCGAGATGCGGCCGCACCTGATCGAGCGCATCCTGTCGCCGGGCGGCCACACGGTCACCCATTTCAAGCCGGAGCGCCTCGCCACGCCGATCAAGCGCCAGACGGCCGACGAGCTGACGCGCATGATGGAGCTCGCCGTCGAGGGCGGAACCGGCACCGCGGCGCAGATCCCCGGGGTGCGGGTCGCCGGCAAGACCGGTACCGCGGAGACCGGCCGCGCGAACGTCAACACGACGTGGTTCGTGAGCTTCGCGCCTGCCGACAACCCGAAGATCGTGGTCGCCGTCGTCGTCGAGAACCAGCCGGGCGGCTTCGGCGGCACGGTGGCGGCTCCGATCGCCAAGCAGCTGATGGAGGCAGCACTCCGGTAGGGGCGAACCCTACTCTGAGGAAGCCCCAATGGCCGTATCCGACACCCTCCTGAACACACTCTTCGATGGGCGCTACCGCATCGTGCGCAAGCTCGGCACAGGCGGGATGGCGAACGTCTACCTCGCCGAGGACGAGGTGCTCGGCCGCCGGGTCGCGATCAAGATCCTGAACGACCGCCACGCCGGCGACGACCAGTTCGTCGAGCGCTTCCGCCGCGAGGCGAAGAACGCCGCGAGCCTCTCCCATCCGAACATCGTCTCGATCTACGACCGCGGCGAGGCTGAGGGCACCTACTACATCGCGATGGAGTACCTCGACGGCCGCACGCTGAAGGAGCTGATCGTCGCGCGCGGCCCGGCGCCGGTGAACGTCGCGATCGACTATGCGAGACAGATTCTCACTGCGGTCCGCTTCGCGCACCGGCACGGGATCGTCCATCGCGACATCAAGCCGCACAACGTGCTGGTCGACACGGAGGGGCGCCTGAAGGTGACGGACTTCGGGATCGCGCGAGCGGGCACGAGCCAGATGACGGAGGCCGGCTCGATCATCGGCACGGCCCAGTACCTCTCGCCCGAGCAGGCAAGGGGCGCGCCGGTCGACCAGACGTCCGACCTGTATTCCGTCGGCGTCGTGCTCTACGAGCTGCTGACCGGCGTCGTGCCGTTCAGCGGCGACACGCCGGTCGAGATCGCGATGAAGCACCTCTCGAGCGCGCCGGAGCCGCCCTCCGCGAAGCGGGCGGAGATCCCGCGCGACCTCGACATGATCGTGCTGCGCGCGCTCGCGAAGGATCCGGCCGACCGCTATCAGAACGCGGAGGAGATGGACGCGGACCTTGCGCGCGTCGCGCGCGGCGCCGCGGTGTCGCCTGCGACCGAGGAGGCGGCGACGGCGATCATCTCCCGACCGCCGCCGACCGCCTTGACGGCGATCACCCAGGCGCGCACGCGCGAGACGGTCCCCTACGCGCCGCCGGCCGCCTACTACGACTACGACGAGCCGCGTCGCCGCGCCGTCTGGCCGTGGATCGTGGCGCTGCTGTTCGTCGTCGCCGCGATCATCGGCGGCTACTTCCTCTACAACCAGGTGCAGACGCAATTGACGAACTCGAAGGTGGCAGTCGAGGACTATCGCGGCCTGCGAGAGATCGATGCCGTCAAGAAGGTCCGGGACAAGGGCCTTCGTGTGCAGGTCGTTCGCCAGTACAGCGAGAAGACGCCGGAGACCTTCGTCTTCAAGCAGGACCCGCAGCCCGGCGAGCACATCGACAAGGGCAACTATGTGACGATCTTCTCGTCCGCCGGCCCGCCGCAGACGCAGGTCCCGAGCGTGATCGGCGAGCCGTTCGACCAGGCGCTCTCGGATCTGCGCGCTGCGAACCTCAAGTGGAAGATCTCGCGCGTCGACAACGACGCGCCCCAGGACCAGGTGATCACCCAGACGCCGAAGGCGGGGTCGAAGGTCGATCAAGGCTCGTCCGTCAGCCTCAAGGTGTCCAACGGGCCGAAGCCCGTCATCGTCCCGAGCGTGATCGGCTCGACGTTCGACAGCGCCAACTCGAGGCTGCTGGGCGCCGGCTTCGCCGTGCGTCGCAAGGACGTGAAGTCGGATCAGCCCGCGGGGACGGTCGTGGCGCAGACCCCGGAAGCGGGGACGTATCAACCGCCCGGCGCCACGATCTCGCTCAGCATCTCCAAGGGCCCGACGGCGTCGACCGTCCCGGACGTCACGAGCCTCTCGCAGGCGGACGCGGTCACACAGCTGTCCGCCTCGGGGTTCAAGGTGCACATCGTCTCGCAGCCGGTGACGGACCCGAACCAGGACGGCATCGTCCAGACCCAGGACCCGGCGGGCAGCAGCAAGGCTCCGCCCGGCGCGACCGTCACGATCGCCGTCGGGAAGTTCGAAGGCAGCACGACCCCCACAACCGGCCCGCCCTAATGGCGCCCCGCCTGCGCGTGGCCGTTCTCGCAGGCGGCCGTTCTTCCGAACACGAGATCTCACTGGCGTCCGCCCGGTCGGTGCTCGAGTCGCTCGACCCGGAGCAGTACGACGTCGTCACCGTGGCGATCGGCCGCGACGGCCGCTGGGAGCTCGGTTCGGGTGCGGGCGACGGCTCGGTCGCGGAGACGCTGCCGGTGCCTGCCGCGAACGCTCCGGCGACGCTCGGCGCCGTCGACGTCGTGCTGCCGATCCTGCACGGCCCGTTCGGGGAGGACGGCACCGTCCAGGGCCTGCTCGAGCTTGTGGGCGTCGCCTACGTCGGCGCCGGCGTGGCGGCATCCGCGCTCTGCATGGACAAGGACCTGTTCAAGAAAGTCCTCCGCGACAGCGGCATCTCCGTCGCACGGCATGCCGCGCTGCGACCGGGCGACCCTGTCGAGAACCCGTTCGGCTACCCGTGCTTCGTCAAGCCGGCGCGGCTGGGCTCGTCGGTGGGGATCTCGAAGGTGCACGACGAGGCCGAGCTCGGGCCTGCGCTCGAGCTCGCGTTCCGCCACGACGAGAAGGTGCTGATCGAGGAGCTCCTCGACGGGATCGAGGTCGAGGTGGGCGTGCTCGGGAACTTCGAGCCGGTGGCGTCTCTGCCGGGGCAGATCGTCCCGCTCGGGCACGAGTGGTACGACTACGCGTCGAAGTACGACGAGGGCGGCATGGACCTGGTCATTCCGCCTGCCCTGCCGGCCGACGTGATCGAGCAGGTGCAGCGGACAGCGGTGGAGGCGTTCCGCGTCACGGAATGCGAGGGGATGGCGCGCGTCGACTGCTTCGTCGTGGACGGCAACCAGGTGGTCGTCAACGAGCTCAACACGATTCCGGGCTTTACGGCGACGAGCGTGTACGCGAAGCTCTTCGACGCGTCAGGGCTGCCGTATCCCGAGCTGCTCCGCCGGCTGATCGACCTGGCGCTCGAACGCCGGCAGCGCCGCTCGAAGCTGCAGTACTAGCCGGGGTCTGACCCCAGCCTTAGCTCTTGTATGCGCGCACTTCGTTCACGTGCGCGTTGTTCAGGTTCGGGGGCAGCTTCGTGATCCAGACGGTGTAGTAGCGCTTCGGCCCGCTCGAGGAGATCTCGAACGTTGTCGTCGGGCCGACGACCTTGCTGTCGGACACCTTCGCCGGTGTGGCCCCTTCCGTGTTCGTCGCCTCGATCTCGGCGGTGAACCCCGGCGTGTCCGTCACGACGACGAGCTGCGAGAGCTCCACCAGCGTCCCGGCGTCCACAACCACGCCGACACCGGGCTTTCCGAGGGAAGGGGCATCGTTGTAGCGCTCCGTCGACCAGTACGTCGCGGGATTCCCGTCGGTGACGTTCGCCGCCGCGGCGGAGTGCTCCTCCTTGTTGTCTCCGAACGGGTCGTACGACGTCACTCCACTGACCTGGACACGCGTGCGCGCGGGCGGCGTCCCGCCGTTGTTCGAGCCGCCCAGGGCGAACAGGCCGATGACGATCGCCGCGATCGCGAGCAACGCGAGCACGCCGATGGCGATCGGCCAGCGCGAGATCTGCTTGTGCCTTTGCGGCGCACGCCTCGCCGACGGGATGACCATGGTCGCGTCTCCCTCGGGCCCGTGGTCGAGCTCCGAGAGGCACGCTTCGAGCTCCGCCGCGAAGGCGTCCATCGTCGGGAAGCGTTGCTCGGGGTCCTTCTCCAGCGCGCGGTCGACGGCGGCGGCGACACGCAAGGGCACGTCGCCCCGAACGTCGAGCAGGTTCGGCGCCGGCTCGTGTATGTGCTTCATCGCAACCGCGACGAAGCTCTCGCCCGGGAACGGCACCTCCCCGGCGAGCAGCTCGTAGAGCACGACCCCGAGCGCGTAGACGTCGCTGTGCACGTCGACGCGGCCGCCGCTCGCCTGCTCGGGCGCGATGTAGTTGGACGTCCCCAGAACGGTGCCGGTCTGCGTCATCCCGTCGACGTCGACTGTGCGGGCGATGCCGAAATCGGTCACCTTCGCGCGCCTGTCGCCGTTCAGCAGGATGTTCTGCGGCTTCACATCGCGGTGGATCAGCCCTTGCTCATGCGCGAATGCGAGCCCACGCGCGACCTCGACCGCGATCTCGAGCGCCTCGCGAACATCGAGCCTCCCCTTGCGGACGACGTGCTCCTTGAGGCTCTCCCCCTCGATGTACTCGAAGACGATGAACTGGCGGCCGTCCTCGTCGCCGCGATCGATGACCGTGACGATGTTCGGATGCTGGAGCTGGGCGACCGACCGCGCTTCGCGCTTGAACCGCTCGACGAAGTCGTCGTCGGCGTTGTACTGCTCGTGCAGGATCTTCAGCGCGACGTGGCGCTCGAGCAGCGAGTCGTGCGCCTTGTAGACGCTCGACATCCCGCCGTGTCCCACGAGCTCCTCGACCTCGTAGCGTCCCGCGATCTTCTCACCGACCACGGGAGAAACGCTACCCGGGGGTCGTATGCCGTATGCGCCGGAGCCGCACGCCGAGCCAGAGCCCGCCACACCAGATCGCGTACAGCAGCAGGACGAGCCCGACGCCGAACCAGA
>VAXO01000070.1 GCA_005888435.1 Actinomycetota bacterium
CAAGCTGAAGCTGCTCGCGCGTGCGCTCGAGCGTGCGCAGGTATATGAAGGCGGGCGGATCGTCGTGTCGTACCTGCTGCGCACGGACTTCACGGACGTCGGTGCGGCGGAGCCGTACTCGGAGGGGATCATCGACTACCTGCGAGCGGTCGAGGGGGCAGACATGGCGGTGCTGATCCGCGAGCCGCCGCGTCAGGACGGCCCGACACGGCGCGTCAGCCTGCGCGCGAGCGTGGACGAGCTCGACGTGTCGGCGATCGCGCGCAAGTCCGGCGGCGGGGGCCACCGCCAAGCGGCCGGCTTCTCGAGCGAGGCGTCGATCGACGAGATCACCGACTTCGTCCGTCGCGAGTTTCTTGCCTCCGCGCGGGCTTGACCCGACGGGGATCGTCTTGGTGGACAAGCCGGCGGGACCGTCCTCGTTCGCGATCGTCGCCGATCTTCGCCGGCGTACCGGCGCCCGAACCGGACATGCGGGAACTCTTGACCCTTTCGCCACAGGCTTGTTGCTCTTGTTGTCCGGAAGGGCAACCAAGCTGGCTTCGTGCTTCGTGGGCCTCGACAAGCGTTACGTCACGGACGTCGACCTGTCGGCGCGGACCTCGACGGGCGACCCCGAGGGGCTGGTCGTCGAACAACGCGAGCCGCCTTCGCGCGGCGAGCTCGACGAGCGGCTCGCGGGCCTCCGTGGGGAAGTGGAGCTGCCGATCCCGGCCGCCTCTGCGGTGAAGATCGGCGGCGAGCGCGCGTACAAGCTCGCGCGGCGCGGCGTCAAGGTGGAGATGCCGACGAGGCGCTCGCAGATCAGCGCGCTCGACGTCATCACGTATAGCAGCGGCACGGTCAGGCTCGACCTTCGTGTCAGCTCGGGCACCTACGTGCGCGCGGTGGCCGACGCGCTCGGCGGCCACTGCCGGACGCTCCGGCGCCTCGAGATCGGGCCGTTCTCGATCGACGAAGCCGATGCGGAGCACTTCATCCCGCCCGACGAAGCGCTGGCGCGGCTGTGATCGCCGCCCATCGCCTCGAGGAGCTTGCGGCACGGCCGCGCACGGTCACGATCGGCAGCTTCGACGGTGTCCACCGCGGCCACCGACGCGTGCTCGATACGGCGGGCTCTGTCGGAGATTCGACGACGGTCGTGACCTTCTGGCCGCATCCGCGCCTGGTGCTCGGAAACCAGGTCGAGCTCCTGTCGACGCTCGAGCGCCGTCTCGAGCTGCTGGAGGCCGAGGGCGTCGACGAGGTGCTCGTCGTGGACTTCACACCAGCGGTCGCGGCCATGTCGCCGGAGGAGTTCGCCGAGGACGTGCTGCGGCGGCTCGGCGCCGTGGCGATCGTGATCGGCGAGGACTTCCGCTTCGGCCGCGCCGCGTCCGGCGACCCGGAGCTGCTCGACCGGCTCGGCTTCGACGTGCGTCCGGTACCGCTGCTCGAGGGCGTTTCGTCCAGCCGGATCCGCACGCTGCTCCGTGACGGCGACGTCATCGCGGCCGCGCAGTTGCTCGGGCGCCCGGCCGAGGTAGACGGCACGGTCGTCCTCGGCGACCAGCGCGGCGGCACCCTCGGGTATCCGACGGCGAACCTCGCGACGCTGCCGGAGCTGCTCGTCCCCGCCTATGGCATCTACGTCGGCGCCGCCCGGGGGCGGCGAGCGGCGATCTCGATCGGCGTGAACCCGCATTACGGCGGGGAGGAGCGGCGGATCGAGCCGCACCTCCTCGACTTCGAGGGCGACCTCTACGGCGAACGGCTGGTCGTCGAGCTCTGGCGGCGGCTTCGGGACGAGCGGGTGTTCGAGTCGGAGGCGGAGCTGGTCGCGCAGATCGCCCGGGACGTCGAAGCCGCCAGGGCCGCCGAGCGGCCGGTCTGAGGCCCGACGCGGCCCCGGACATTCGCAATTCTCGCAACGAGCGGCTCGCAAGTTTCCGCAAAGAGCGGTGTCTTCTAGGCGTGAGTCCTGCACCGGAAGGCGACGGACCGCAGCTGAGCGTCGTGGAGAGCGTCCGCTGCCTCGAATGTGGCGCTGTCTACGCCAAGCCGCTGGCGGGTGGCACGGTGCGGGAGAATCCGGGTTGCCCGGAATGCGGCTATGTCGGCTGGATGGCCACTTCGCCGCCGCCGCTCAGCGGAGACGTGCTGCCGCGCCGTTCCGCCGCGGGTCAGCAGCCGGACCACCCCGACTGACCAGGCTGACACCCCCGAAGTAGTGGTGCTGCGCAGGCCAGCGCCGCACCGTCCGACCCGCCTCCTCGAGGGCGGCGAGGGCGTTCTCGTCGACGCCGGGCTCGGCGTTCACCAGTTCGAGCGCCGGGTGGAAGCGGGGCCGGGCGACCGCGGCAGTGGGGGAGAGGCCCTCGTCGACGATGCTCGCGACGACGCCGAGCAGGGCGGTCCGCAGCCGTGTCCCGCCGGCTGCGCCGGCCGCCAGCACGGGACCGTCGCCGTCGAGAGCGAGCGTCGGCGCCATCATGCTGCCCATCCGCGTGCCCGGCTCGAGCCGGCCGCGGAGCAGGTCGGACTCGCCGAGCATGCTGTTCAGATGCAGGTCGAGGCCGGGCAGGAAATCACCAGAGCCGAGGCCGAGGCTGCTCGTGAGCACGCAGACGTTCCCTTGCCCGTCGACGACGCTGACGTTGGTCGTGTCGCCGCCGCCCGCGCTCGGGGCCTCGAGCACGTCGACGAGCGCGAGCACGCGGTCTTTCTCGCTCAACCCGGCGAGCCGCGGCAGCCGCGGCACGGTCTCCGGGATGCCCGAGAGCCCCGCGCGCGTGAGCAGCTCCACGTCGAGATACGGGACGCGCACGGGCTCGCTCCACACAGCCTCGTATCCCTCGAGGTCGGCCTGCGTGACGAGGCCGCCGCGCTCGCGGCACAGCTCGAGCAGCTGCCGGCCGATCGTGCCGCGGTAGAACGAGGCCGGATCCTCGGCGAGCGCGCCGAGCGCCCGGGCGAGCCCGGGCTGCTCGAGCCGCTCGCCCGCGGTCAGCAGCCGACCGCCGGGGGAGTAGATCGCCGCGCCTTCGTTCATGGTCATCACCGGCGCGAGCATCGCGAGACAGGCGGCGTGCG
Organism: Actinomycetota bacterium; assembly: GCA_005888435.1. Classification (GTDB taxonomy): domain Bacteria; phylum Actinomycetota; class Thermoleophilia; order Gaiellales; family Gaiellaceae; genus 3-1-20CM-4-69-9. The sequence goes on from VAXO01000070.1 coordinate 3,073, forward strand.
CCGGCGGAAACTCGACGCCGGACTCGGCGAGGCGGAGCGCAGGCTCCACGAGCCGCGGCCAGGGCAGGCGGCCGTGTGCCTCCCACAGCGCGACCAGCCCGGCGGGCAGCCCAGGCACGCCGCAGGAGGCAGGCCCGATCGCGTAGTGCACGAGCTCCGCGCCGAACGGGACCTCGAGCTGCACCAGTTCCGCCTCTCTCGGCTCCGCGTCGAGCCCCGGTACCGCGACAAAGCAGTCGAGGTTGCACGTGCGTCCGGATGCCGCATCGAAGTAGAGGCCGTGGCCGCCGCCGAGCAGACCCGTCATCACCGTCTCCGCGACGCACGACGCGAGCGCGGCTGCAACGGCGGCGTCCGCGGCACTGCCGCCCGCAGCGAGAATGTCGATTCCCGCAGCCGTTGTAGCGGGATGTCCAGCGGCCAGGCCAGCGTCAATCACGGCCGGTAGTTTGCAGGTCATGAATGCAGCCGCCGAGCTGCCACTGGTCCATGCGCGCGGACTGATCAAGCGCTTCGACGATCTCGTCGCCGTCGACGGGATCGACTTCGACGTGCAGAAGGGCGAGGCATTCGGCTTCCTCGGCCCGAACGGCGCCGGCAAGAGCTCGACGATGCGGATGATCGGCTGCGTGTCGCCGCCGAGCGGCGGCACGTTGCGCGTCCTCGGGCTCGATCCGGTGAAAAACGGCGCCGACATCCGCGCACAGCTCGGCGTCGTGCCGCAGGAGGACACGCTCGACCTGGAGCTGACAGTCCGCGAGAACATGCTGATCTACGGGCGCTACTTCGGTCTCGGACGCAAGGTCGTGCACGAGCGCGCGGAGCGGCTGCTCGAGTTCGTCCAGCTCGAGGAGCGCCTCGACTCGAAGGTGGAGCCGCTCTCCGGCGGCATGAAGCGCCGCCTCACGATTGCGCGCTCGCTGATCAACGAGCCCGACATCCTGCTGCTCGACGAGCCGACGACCGGCCTCGACCCGCAGGCGCGTCACGTCGTGTGGGACCGGCTGCACGAGCTCAAGCACAGAGGCGCAACGCTGCTGCTGACGACGCACTACATGGACGAGGCGGAGCAGCTGTGCGACCGGCTCGTCGTCATGGACAAAGGCAAGATCGCGGCGGAGGGCTCACCCGTCGAGCTGATCCGACGCTACTCGACGCGCGAGGTCGTCGAGCTCCGCTTCGCGGCCGAGCGGCCGCCCGACGATCTCGCCGCGCGGATCGACGGGCTCGCGCGCCGGGTCGAGACGCTGAGCGGACGGCTGCTGCTCTACACCGACGACGGCGACCGGACGGCAGAGCGCGTTCACGAGCTCGGCGTGCAGGCGCAGAGCACGCTGGTGCGCCGGTCGACGCTCGAGGACGTTTTCCTACACCTCACCGGACGCACGCTGGTGGACGAATGAGCTACGCGCTGCGCTCGTACGAGTTCTGGCTGACGTTCTACCGGCGCACGTGGCGCGGCTCGGTCGCCACCAGCATCGTCAACCCGGTCTTCTATCTCGGCGCGCTCGGGATCGGGCTCGGCACGCTCGTGAACAAGTCCGGGACGACACCCGACGGAGTGGAGTACATCGCGTTCGTCGCTCCTGGAGTGCTCGCGGCAACGGCGATGCAGATCGCGACGAACGAGGCGATGTGGCCCGTGCTCGGCTCGATCCGCTGGACGCGTGGGTACTACGCGATGCTCGCGACGCCGCTGCAGATCCGGCACATCGTGTTCGGGCACCAGGCATGGATGGCGACGCGTGTCGTTTCGAGCTGCGCGGTGTACCTCGCGGTGATCGCGGCCTTCGGCGCGATCCATTCGCCGCTCGGCGTGCTCGCGCTGCCCGCATGCTTCCTGATCGGGGTCGCGTTCTCCGCGCCGATGGCCGCATACTCCGCGACGCTCGAGAACGACGCGGCATTCATCGTCGTGAACCGGTTTGCGGTCATCCCGATGTTCCTCTTCTCGGGGACGTTCTTCCCGATCTCGCGGCTGCCCCAGGTGCTGCGGTGGGTTGCTTATCTGACGCCCTCATGGCACGGCGTCGATCTGTGCCGCTCGCTGACTCTCGGCCGGGTCGACTGGGGCCTCGCCGTCGTCCACGTCGCGTACCTGGCCGCGCTGGCGGTGACCGGGCTCGTTTTCGCGCTGCGCACGTACCGCCGGAGGCTGATGAAGTGACCACGATCGCACTCCCACGCGGCGCGGCGCTGTTCGAGCGCAACGCCCGCGCACACCGCAGCCATTTCCTGATCATCTTCTCCGGGTTCTTCGAGCCGCTCTTCTACCTGCTCTCGATGGGGGTGGGCCTCGGGCACTTCGTCGGCAAGGTGCCGGGACCGAACGGCGAGCTGATCTCGTACGCGAGCTTCATTGCGCCCGCGCTGCTCGCGACGGCTGCGATGAACGGCGCGATCTACGACTCGTCGAGCGTGTTCTGGAAGATGAAGTACATGAAGCTGTACGACTCCGTGCTGTCCACGCCGCTCGGGCCGATCGACGTCGCCGTCGGCGAAACGAGCTGGGCGCTGTTCCGTGGCCTGCTCTACGCGATCGCGTTCCTCACCACGGTCTCGGTGCTCGGGCACGTTCACTCGGCATGGGCGGTGCTGGCGCTGCCGGCAGCTCTCCTCGTCGGCTTCGCCTTCGCCGGGATGGGCATCGCCGGCGCGACCTTCATGCGGACCTGGCAGGACTTCGAGTTCTTGAACCTCGTCCAGTTGCCGATGTTCCTCTTCTCGGCGACCTTCTACCCGCTGTCGGTCTACCCGGGCTGGCTGCAGGTCGTCGTGCGCTGCACACCGCTCTACAACGCGATCTCGCTCATCCGCGGCCTGATGCTCGGCGTCGTCGGCTGGTACCAACTCGTCAACGTGCTCTACCTGCTGCTCTTCGGAGCGATCGGCGTGCGCATTGCGGAGCGCCGGGTCGGGAAGCTCCTGCTCCGCTAGATCATTGCTACCCTGTCCCGCGACGCAGCCGCGGCTTTCCGCCCGCTTCCGGCGGATTGCTGGGACTGACGAGACAAAGGAGACGCATGGGCCTTACGAAGGAAGCTAAACAGGAGATCGTCCGTAAGCACGGGTCGAACCAGACTGACACGGGCTCGACGAAGGTGCAGGTCGCGCTGCTGACGCAGCGGATCAACGAGTTGACCGAGCACCTGCGGACGCATCCGAAGGATCACTATTCGCGGCGCGGGCTGCTCAAGCTCGTCGGCCGCCGTCGTCGGTTCCTGAACTATCTCCAGAAGCACGACCTGGAGGGATATCGGGCACTGATCAAGGAACTGGGGCTGCGCAGGTAGTCCCGAACTAACGAGAGAGTGGAGATTCGAGCGAGCGCCGTCCGTCGACGCTGACTCGAGTCCCCACTCTCGCTAAGCAGAGTGGAGGAACAACATATGGCGATTGCCACTGAGCGCCGGGCCGAGGTCAGC
>VAXO01000071.1 GCA_005888435.1 Actinomycetota bacterium
CAAGGCCAGACTGCCAGGCCTCGCTGCGCATCCGTGCGGCGTAGCTGCGGAAAGCGGGTGTCCGGATGCACGTGAACTCGTCCTCGCCCGGCTCACCGCTGCGGCGGCCGCCGAGCTCGACGGCATGCCTGTAGGCGATGCCGGCCGCCTCGAGCGCGCCGCGCAGTGGTCCCTGGTTGAACTGGGGGTTCCTCCGGGACCCGGGGAACCGGCGCACGTCGACGAGCGTCTGCACCTCCGCCTCGTGCAGTGTCTCGATCAGCTCGTCGAGCGGACGGATTCCGTGGCCGACGGTAAACGCATGCATACAATCGTCGCGTCCATGGTAGGTAGGGGCAGGCGATGGCCGACACGGTGACGTGGTCCACACTGCGGCAGCTCGCCGGCTTCCGCGCCGAGAACGGGTGCGCCACGAGCCTGTACCTGAATCTCGACCCGTCGGAGGTGCCGACCGCCGGTGACGCGCAGACGCGGATGAGCGCGTTGCTGAGCACTGCCGAGAAGGTCGACCGAAAGGACCTCACCCACGAGCAGCGCGGCGCGCTCAAGGCGGACTTCGAGCGGATCGCGCGCTGGTTCGACGACGACTTCAACCGCGACGGGGCGCGCGGCGTGGTGGTGTTCGCCGCAGGTCTCGACAATTTCTGGACGACGCTGGCGCTCCCGGAGGCGGTTCCGGATCGATTCAAGGTCGGCCACGAGCTCTTCCTCGCACCGCTCGTGCGTGTTGTCGCGCGTGCCGACGGGACGATCGTCGCCGTCGTCGGGCGGGAGCAGGGTCAGCTGTACCGGCTGAGCGCCGGGCGGCTGCAGGAGCTCGGCGACTATTCGGACGAGACACCTGGACGTCACGACCAGGGCGGCTGGTCGCAGGGGCGCTACCAGCGGCACATCGAGCATCTCGTGCAGGAACACGTCAAGGACGTCGCCGAGGTGCTCGACCGTAGCCGGCGCCGGCTGCACGTTCCGAAGATCGTCCTCGTGTGCTCGGAGGAGATGCGGTCGGAGTTCCTCGACGCCCTCTCCACCGAGGCGCGTGAGGCGGTCGTCGGCTGGGCGCCGGCGGAAGCGCACGCCGGCCCGGCGCAGCTGCTCGAGACGATCACGCCCGTGCTCGAAGAAGCCGAGGCGAAGGACGAGGCCGACGTGCTCGCGCGCTGGCGCGAGGACGCCGGTCGCGGCACGCGCGCCGCGTCAGGCTGGGAGCAGACGCTCGAGGCTGCGTCCGACGGCCGCGTCGAGATGCTGCTCTTCCAGGACGGCGTCGATCACCAGGCTTTTCGATGCCCGGCATGTGGGCGAGCTGCGGCCACGGGCGGGAGCTGTCCGCTTGACGGCACCAGCCTCGAGCCGACGGACGCCGGCCTCGACCTCGCGGTGCACCAGACGCTCGCCCACGGGGGCGAGGTCTGGGCGATCCGCCACCAGCAGGACCTCGCGCCGGTGGAGGGTATAGGCGCCCTGCTTCGCTTTTAGCGACGAGAGCTGCGCTCTCGTCGCTACGTGGGTTACGCCGCTTCGCGGGGAACGCGCGCCGACCTAGGCCCGCGGGCTTCTTGCCGGTCGGGGCGAAGCTTGGCTCGCGTGGGTTCCGCTAAGCCGCGTCGGCGGCTTCGGTTCGAACTGGCAGCTCGAGCGTCTGAGGTGATTGCGTCGACTTCTCGACCGGGACGACCTCGGGCAGGTCCTTCGCGGCGAGGACGCCATGCTCGGGAAACTTACGAGCCGAGACGAGCACGCGGCGCTCGAACGAGCCGACGGTCTGGTTATAGGCCTGCACCGAGCCGTCGAGCCGCCTTCCGAGCGTGACGAGATGCTCGGTCATCGTGCCGAGCCGTTCGTACAGCTCCCGGCCTAGCTCACTGATGGCTCGGGCGCTCTGTGCGACCTGCTCTTCGCGCCAGCTCGAGGCGATCGTGCGGAGCATCGTGATCAACGTGGCGGGGCTTGCGAGCACGATGCCCGACTGCACCGGCTGGTTGAGGAGCGACGGATCCTGCTCGATCGCGGCGCGGAAGAAGCTCTCGCCCGGAAGAAACATGACGACGAAGTCGGGTGCCGACTCGAACTGCTTCCAGTACGACTTCGCCTTGAGTGCTGCGACATGTTCGCGCACGTTGCGGGCGAAGTCGGCCAGGCGCTGGGCGCGCACCGTCTCGTCCTCGGTTTGCGACGCGTCGAGCAGTGCCTGAATCGGGGTCTTCGCGTCGACCACGACCGTCCGCCCGCCCGGCAGTCGCACGACGAGGTCGGGTCGGAGAATGCCGTCCTCGTCGCCGCGACCTGTCGCCTGGACGACGAAGTCGCAGTACGCGAGCATGCCGGCCGCCTCCACCGCATTCTTCAGCTGCAGCTCTCCCCAGCGGCCGTGGACCGACGGTGCGCGCAGCGCTGTGACGAGGCTGTTCGTCTCCGTGCGGAGTCGCTCGTTGGTCTCGGCCACGCCCCGCATCAGCCCGCTGAGCAGCCCGACGTCGTGGCGCCGCGCGTTCTCGAGCGTCTTCACCTCGCTTCCGACCTTCTCGAGTGATTCCTTGATGGGCGCGACGAGAGTCTCGACGGCCTTGTGGCGGGTCTCCAGATCGTGAGTCGCCTTCAGCTGCAGCTGCTCGAACTGCGTCTTCGCAAGCTGCATGAACTGCTCGCTGTTGCCGCGCAGTGCTTCGGCGCACATCGCCTGGAGCTGCGTGGACAGCGCTTCCCGCGCCTGGGTCAGGACGGCGACTCTCTCGTCGCCGACGGCGCGCTCGTGGTCGAGCTCGAGTCGCATGCGCGTGAGCTCGCCGCCCAGTCGCGAGCGGGCCATGAACCACGCGATGCCTGCGCCGAGCGCAAGCCCGATGATGAGAAATGCGAACTCCATCCGAGCCTACGCACGGTAGAGCGGGGGTCGGACGGAGCCTCTGACAGGCCCCGCCCGTCCCGGCTTAGCTGTTCTCGCGCTCTACGTGAGCTTCGGCTGCCTGCTGGCGCTGCTCGGCGGCGAGGTCCTCGTGCTTGGCGGCGCGATCCTCCGCGGCGCTCTCGCGCTCCTGCGCGGCACCTTCGCGTCGCATCGAGTCGTTCCCGGTCACGTCACCGGCGGCCTTCTTGCCGCGGCCGAGGATCTTGTCCAGGAGTCCCATCGGGTCTGCCCTTTCGTCGCTTACGCGGCGAAGCTTACGCGGCGAAGGTTCGGTCCACAAAAAACGCCAAAGCCGGCGAACCCGAGGGTTCATCGGCTTTGGCTCGCGGAGCATATGGGCACCCAGGCCACCCCGTCAAGTGGATACGTGGGTGAAAAAACGCGCACGTTGCATACTTCCACCGGGCCGCTGCCGCCGATGGGTACCCTTGCGCGCGCGCGTGGCGAAGAAAGTCCGCACTCCACCCCCGCCAAAACGGGTCCAGGCTCCGCAGAAGCGGGAGACGCGCCGGGCTGCCGGCGTCCCGACGCGGCCGCCGTGGTTCTACGCGGCGGTCGGAGCCGGGGCCGTCGTCGTTATCGCGGCGATCGTCCTGGGCGTCATCCTCCTCCGCGACAACGGCAGCAGCAGCTCGAAGTCCCAGGCAAACGTCGCGAGCTACAACCATCTCCCGGGAGTCCGGAAGACGAAGGCGCCGTGGCCGCCCGAGTACCAGTTCCTCGCCGACCGGCTCCCCCCGCTCGGGCTGACGACCCTGCCACAGGAGGCCGTGAACACCCACTACCACTCGCACCTCGACATCTTCGTGAACGGGAAGAAGGTCCGCGTCCCGGCGCTGATCGGGATCAACACCGGCGCGCAGTACCTGACCCAGCTCCACACGCACGATACGCGCGGGGTGATCCACGTCGAGTCGCCCAAGGCAAACGACCACTTCACGCTCGGGCAATTCCTCGCGGAGTGGGGGGTCTTCCTGAACTCGCGCTGCATCGGGGCGTACTGCAACGGGCTCAAGTGGTACGTCAACGGAAAGCTGCAGGCGGGCAACCCGCAGCGGTACACGCTCCAATCGCACGACGAGATCGCGATCGTCGTCGGCAAGCCGCCGAAGACGATCCCGTCCAGGTACCAGTTCCTGGCGGGGGAGTAGTGCTTTCGAGTGCCGGGGGCGGGACTCGAACCCGCACGCCCCCGCTGGGGGACAGCCGATTTTAAGTCGGCCGCGTATCGCCAGTTTCGCCACCCCGGCGTAGGCCAGGATAGCCTCCGTCCGTGGCGAAGCTAGAGGAGCTGCCGGCCGAAGCGGTCCAGCTCGAATGGGATACGCCGCTCTTCCGCACGGCGCAGCGACAGTTCGAGCAGTCGATCCCGTACGCAGACATCAACGAGTCGATCGTCGAGCGGCTCCGCTATCCCGAGCGGGCGGTCGTCGTGACCGTCCCGATCCGGCGAGACGCCGGTCACGTGGGCGTCTTCCCTGCCTACCGGGTCCAGCACTCGAGCGTGCTGGGGCCGACGAAGGGCGGCATTCGCTACGACCCGCACGTCACGCTCGGCGAGTGCGCCGCGCTCGCCGTCTGGATGACGTGGAAGTGCGCGCTGCTGCGGCTGCCGTACGGCGGCGCGAAAGGCGGGGTTCGCTGTAACCCGCGCGAGCTCTCGACCGGCGAGCTGCAGCGGCTCACGCGGCGCTACACGAGCGAGCTGCGCGGCGTGATCGGCCCGCAGGAGGACATCCCCGCACCGGACATGGCGACGAACGAGCAGACGATGGCGTGGATCATGGACACGTACTCGATGCAGATGGGCTACGCCGTTCCCGAGATCGTCACGGGGAAGCCCGTCGCCCTCGGTGGCTCACTCTTCCGGCACGAGGCGACAGGAGCGGGCGTCGTGATGGTGACCGAGCGCGCGTGCCAGCGGCTCGGCTGGAAGCTTTCGGAGCAGTCGTGCGTCGTGCAAGGCTTCGGCAACGTCGGCGGAATCGCGGCGCAGGAGCTCGTCGCGAAGGGAGCGACGGTCGTCGCCGTGTCGGACATCTCCGGCGGCGTCTACTCGTCCGACGGCCTCGACCTGATCGCGCTGCGCGCGTGGATCGCCGCGCACGGAACGCTCGAGGCCTATCCCGACGCGCGTCACGTCAGCAACGAGGAGCTGCTCGAGCTTCCGTGCGACGTGCTCGTGATGGCGGCCCTCGAGGATCAGATCGCTGCGCACAACGCTCCGCGCCTGGACACGAAGCTCGTCGTCGAGGGGGCGAACGGCCCGACGTCGATCGAGGCCGATGCGATCCTCGCCGAGCGCGGGATCCTCGTGCTGCCGGACGTCCTCACGAACGCCGGCGGCGTGACGGTGTCTTACTTCGAGTGGGTGCAGGACCTCGGGCGGCTGTTCTGGACGCGCGACGAGATCCGTGCCCGCCTCGCCGACAAGCTCGCCGACGCGTTCGACCGCGTCTGGCAGCTCGCCGACGAGAAGGGGATCTCCCTCCGTCAGGCGGCGCTCGTCGCAGGCATCAACGAGGTAGCGGGCGCGCTCAAGGCGCGAGGGATCTATCCATGAGCCAGGTGCGCGAAGCGATGGTGCCCGAGCCCGGCACGCTCGACGCGTCGGCGTCCGCCCAGGAAGCGGGCGAACGGCTCTCGGACCCTGCCGTGCGCGCGGTGCTCGTTTGCGACGACGGCGGGAAGCTCGTCGGAATCGTCACGCGCAAGACGCTCGTGCAGGAAATCGTTGCGACCGGTCGTGACCCGCGCTCGACGTCGCTGCGCGACATCGCCGAGCCGCCGCTCTTCACGCTCGACGCCTCGATGGACCTCGACGACGCGTACCACGCCCTCGAGGACCACGACCTCGAGCGCGTTCCCGTCGTGGAAGACGGCCGACTCGTCGGCATCCTCTCGCGCACGGTGCTGCAGCGCCGTCTCGCCGAGGACGAGCCGCCTACTCAGCAGCAGGTGTAGGCGCCCGGCGGCGCGGCGCCTTCTTCCTCCTCGGGCAGCTCGGCGGCCGCGAGGGCGGCGCCGTCGAGGATGTCGCGCTCGCTGATCTCGAGCTCGGCGAGGCCGAAGAACGACAGCACCTCGCGCGCGATCACCGCGCCCGCGACGATCACCGGCGCGCGCTCGGGGTCGAGCGGGCGTAACTCACGACGCTCGGCGACGGGAACGGCGGCGAGACGATTGAGCTGCGCGGAGAGCTCGTCTGCCGTCAGGCGTGAGCCGTGCACCCGCTCGCGGTCGTACTCGTCGAGACCGAGCGCGAGCGCAGCGATGCTCGTGATCGTCCCGGCCACCCCGATCGCCGCCGTCGCGCGCTCGCGGATGTCGTCCGGGACGCGCTCCGCCAGCAGCGCCTGCACCGCGGCTGCGCACGCCGAGAGCTCGTCGCCCGTCGGCGGATCGCTGTGCACGAAGCGCTCGGTCAGACGGACAGAGCCGATGTCGAGACTGTCGTGCCAGCGCACCCCGTCCGGCTCGCCCGCGATCAGCTCGGTGGAGCCGCCGCCGATGTCCACGATCACGGTGCCCTCGCCGACCGCGCGCTCGGAAGTCACGCCGCGGTACGTCATCAGCGCCTCGTCGTGCCCGGAGAGGAGCCGCGTTGCGAAGCCGTAGCTCCATTCGATCTCGCCGAGGAACGCTTCGCCGTTCTCGGCGTCGCGGATCGCGCTCGTCGCGATCGCGAGGGTTCGGTCGACGCCGAGCAGCTCGGTCGTGCGCCGGTAGTCCGACAGCACGTTGCGGACGCGCGCGATCGGAACGGGGAGGAGGCGGCGGCGCTCGTCGACGCCCTCGCCGAGCCGTGTCACACGCGTCTCGCGCTCGATGTCCGCGACGCGGCCGTCATCGACGTCCGCGACCAGCAGCCGCGTCGAGTTCGTTCCGATGTCGACTGCGCCCACGCGGCCCACGTGTTCGATGCTAGCGCCGCCTGGGTAGAGTCTTCGCGTTGCACCAGGTTCGCCGCGCCCTACCTCGACTCGACCCCATCTTCCAGATCACGCTGGTGATCGGTCTTGCCGAGGCGTACCGTCTGCTGCGGCGGCTGATCCCGACGGACTGGCCGCAGGCGATCGCGAACGCGCACCATGTCTTACGGCTCGAGCAGGTGTCCCATATCGCCTGGGAGCGGGGCATCCAGCAGTGGTTTCTGCAGTTCCCCGTGCTCGTGCGCGGAATGAACTGGTTCTACCTCTCGAGCCACTTCGTCGTCACGGGTGTGTTCTTCGTCTGGCTCTACTGGCGCGACCGCGAAGGCTTCGCGATCTTCCGGGACGGGTTCCTGCTCGCGACGGCGATCGCGCTCGTCATCCACTGGCGCTATCCAACGGCGCCGCCGCGGCTCGCCCAGGCGGGAATCAAGGACACCATCGATCTCTACTCGGGCGTGAACATCGGCAGCCCGCATCACGAGCGCTTCTCGAATCCCGTTGCAGCCGTCCCGAGCCTGCACGCCGGCTGGGCGATCGCGGTCGGCGCCGGCGTGCTGCTCTACGCCCGCAGCTTCGTTACCCGCGCGGCCGGGGTCCTCTATCCCGCCGCGGTGCTGCTGACGATCGTCGTCACAGGGAATCACTTCATCTTCGACGCAGTCGCGGGCGCGCTCGTGATGGCGGTCGGCTTCGCCGCGACGGCCCCGTTCCGCGTGGGCGCGCGCGAGCCCGCCTACGCGCGCTCTAGCTGACCCCCCGAAGGGCGGCTATACTTGGCGCCGCGACGCGGGGTGGAGCAGTCAGGTAGCTCGCCGGGCTCATAACCCGGAGGTCGCAGGTTCAAATCCTGCCCCCGCTACTGCCAAAAGGCGCTGGAAACGGCGCTTTTGGCGTCTCTAGGGCCGCCGAGCGTCTGCCGAGGGCACGTTCGCGCATGCGACCCAACGGTTTTCGCCTTTGCGACCGGGGCAACTCCTTGCACAGAGGCCGGTCAAAGCGTGGTGAAGGCCGAGGGCCGAGACCCCGCCTCCGGCCTCTTACTTCTGTAGGACGGGAACTTGGTTGCCTTGGCCGTTGGCTCGGCCGGCGGTCGCAGTGATGCCGAGAGCGAGTTCGTGAAGCTTCATGCGCCGACTTCGCGCGTCGCGCCGCATCAGCTCGAAAGCTTGGTCAGGTGTCGTGCCGTGACGCTCGGCGAGGATTCCTTTTGCTTGCTCGATCACGATCCGTGATTCGAGTGCTGACTGTAGTTGGATGGTGCGTTCGACCAAAAACTGCGTTGCGTCGTTTGTCACCCCGGTCTGCGCTGCGAGCAGGGTGTAGCTACGCGCGCCGAAGCCGACCTGGCACGTCTCCAGCTCACCGTCCGTGAGCCAGGTACCGAGCATATTGAACAAGGCGATCACTTCTTGAGAGGTGTTCTCGTCGAGAGTGAGCGCGACAGTTGGAGTACGACCATCTCCATCTAGGCGGGCCGAGAAACCGCCGTCGACCGCTGCGATCAGGCGCCGTGCGTGGTCCATCGTCGGCGCGTGTACACGCATGACGTCCATCCCTGCACTCTCCTCACCATTTGGGTATCGCCGTTCCGCGAAAAAGCGGAAGCGAGCGACGGAGAGCAAGGTCTAGGAGCTTCGTCGGCGCGACAACTCAGAGCGGCCAAACCCAAGTATAGCTGGCTAAATCTCCTCTAAATTCGCGGTATCGAGGCTCTTCAATCGCGCCCGCGCGGAAGTGTTTCGTCTCTCTAGGCCGGGACAGACGGACGGGATGGACTCGGGTTAAAGGGTGGCAGGAGCCGGTGCGCCCAGACCCCGCCTCCGGCCGCCCCCACGATATTGCTCCGCTGCGCTCCTGCGGCGTAGCATCGAATCGAGATGGGGAAGATCGTCGTCAGCGAGAACGTCTCGCTCGACGGGGTCATCCAGGACCCGGCCGGTGACGAGGGTTTCAGGCTGGGCGGCTGGGTCGGCCTGATCAAGAACAGCCCACAGCTCAACAAGCTCGCGCTCGATGAGGCGCTGGGAGCCGAGGCCTTGCTGCTGGGACGGCGGAGCTACGAGTGGTTCGCTGCGAGATGGCCATCCCGGGGTGGCGAATTGGCGGACAGGTTGAACAGCCTGCCCAAGTACGTCGTGTCCTCGACGCTCAGAGATCCCGACTGGAACAACTCGACCGTACTGAAGGGCGACGCGGTGGACGAGGTCTCGAAGCTGAAGCAACAGCTCAAGGGAGAAATCGTCGTCCCCGCCAGCTTCCAGCTCGTGCGCACGCTGATAGAGCGCGACCTCGTCGACGAAGTGCGGCTGAAGCTCTTCCCGGTCGTGCTCGGGGACGGCGAGCGCCTCTTCGGCGAGACCAGCGACAAGAAAGCCATGCACCTCGTCCACACGCAGACCGTCGCTGACGGCATCGTGTTCCTCACCTACGAGTCCGGCTGAAACGTCTAGCCCCGGGACGGCGGCGAGCCGGTCGACCAGGTAGCGTCCGCGCCCCCGCGGGTAAAGACTCGGCGCATGCGTTTCGCCGTCTCCGTGCTTGTCTGCATGGTGCTCGCCGGTTGCAGCGGATCCGGTGGCGGTCGCCACCACACGGGCGCGCTCGGGCCTCGGCCAGTGTCGCTCCCGGGGCTCCCGAGGCAGGGGCTCGTCGTGCCGCGCGGCGGCGGCGTGGTTCTCGTCGGGCTCGACGGCCACGTCGTCGCGCGGCTGCCGCACTTCGGGGTCGCCGGCGGTGACACGAGGCGCGACGCGCTAATGCACGACCTCGACTGGGCGGGGCAGCTGGAGCAGCCGCGCCTCGTCGGGCCGGGCGACCGCTATTACCGCCTCGATGCGTCGCAGCACGCGCTGATCCCGGTCTCGCAGCCGCGCGTGCCGCTTCCCGGCGGCGCCGAGCTCGTCGGCGGTGGAGACCCGAACGAGTTCCGCGGCCTCTCCGTCGTGCGCGGTGGTCACGTTCTCGTGCGGCGCGACTTCGGGTTGACCGTCGTCGCGGGAACGTTCGTCCAGTCGCGAGGCCGGCTCCTCGACCTACGCACGGCGGTTGCCGCCGCGGTGCACCGGCACCGGTGCTCGCGGAGGCACCGCCTATCTCTTCTGCGCCACCGGGCCGCCCGTGCGCTTCTGCTGCGGGATCGACCCGTATCCGAACATGTGGCTCGAGCGGCTGCCGCACGGTCACGGCCCGATGAAGGTGGCGGAGTTCTCGCGCGACGGGCCGTTTCCGCGGGTCACGGGAGCGCTTTCCCCGAGCGGTCGCTTCGTCGCGGACCAGGGCGAAGAGACCTGTCTCGGTGGCTACCTCCACGTGGGCCCAACCGACGGCTCGCGGGACGCGCGCTTCGTCAGCGGCGACGAGAGGAACCGATCGTTCCCTTCTTCCGAGCTCCGTGGGTATCCCTACTCGACGTTCCTCGGTTGGTCCGCGGACGGCCGGGTCGTCGCGCAGATCACCTGGGCCCGCGACTGCGAGCAGGCGTTGAGGGAAGGCGTCTTCCTCGTCGACCCCCAGACGCTGAAGCGCACGTACGTGACCCGTTTTGCGTGGACGATGTGGAACGCGTTCCCCTGAGGCTGGTTGTGCGCATCTGGTCGCACGATTGAATAGGCGTGGTCCGGAGCGGCAACACCTTCCGGTCGAGACCCGCTCGGCCGGTCGAAGTGGTGATCGCCTCAGCCAGTTGGAACCGTTCTTCGTTGTTGCGGGATGCATTCTTGCGGCAGGAACCTATGCCGCGTATTACGCGGTCCGAGTGACCACGTGGGTGGTCATGACGGACGAGCTTCAGACCACGAAGCTTGCGACCAGCATCGCCGACACGGGCTCGCTCGTCCCGCGCATCCACGGGCGGTATTACGCGGCGCTGAGTCAGCTGTATCCGCTGTTGATCGCACCGTTCTACGGCCTGATGACGCCGCCCGACGCGGCAACGGCCACGCACGCGATGAATGCGTTCCTGCTCGCGAGTGCCGCGTGGCCGGCCTACCTCCTTGCCCGGTCCCTGACGGCGTCGCGTGCGGCGGGCTACATCGCGGCAGCGTTGACGGCCTTCACTCCCTGGCTCGTGCTGACCACGACGCTGTTGACGGAGAACGCGGCGTATCCGGCGTTCGTCTGGGCGGTCTTCCTCTGCAACCGCGCGATTGCCCGGCCTGCTGCGACGGGCGACCTCGCTGCGCTCGCCGGTCTGCTCCTCGCCTTCATCGCACGCACACAGTTCTTCGTGCTCGCGATCGTCTTGCCGGTGGCCCTTCTTTGTCATGAACTGACATTCGCCTCGTCGGATTCCGGCGGCGGCTCACGGTGGGCACGCCTGCGAGCAAGAGCGAGTAAGGCCGTCGCTTCGCACCGTGTGCTTTTTTCGGCTTACGCGGTCGGAGGAGTGGTTGCGGCTGCGCTCGCCGCGCACGGGTCCTTGGGAAGCCTCGTTGGAAACTACGCACTTCCTTTCGGCGGCGACCTCCTTCCGTCCGGTATTTGGCATTCGGCCGCGGCGCATCTCGACCGCATCGTCATTGGCTGCGGCGTCCTGCCTTTCGTACTCGCTTTCTCGTGGGCGCTGACGGCGGCGGGGCGCTCAGAGCGCGAGGAGGGACACGCGTTCGCGTGGCTACTCCTTCTGACCATCCCGCTGCTGACCTTCGAAGTGGCGTCTTTCGATCTTCGC
>VAXO01000127.1 GCA_005888435.1 Actinomycetota bacterium
CTTCCTGACGACCGCGGACCGGCGCGACGACGCGCACGCGTTCTACGAGTCGCTGGGGCTCGAGCTAACGGGGCGGCGCTACGGCCGCACGCTCAGCGAGTAGTCGACCCATTGCGAGCGTTTCGCGCCGACGCGGTCGTACACGCGCTGCGCCCGCTCGTTGTCGGGCGCCGTCTGCCAGGTCAGCTCGGCGGCGCCGTGCGACCCGCACTCCGCGACGCACGCGAGGATCAGCTGCTCCGCCGCGCCTGTTCCCCGCGACGCCGACGTGACGAAGAGATCGTTCATGACGCCGATTCGCGACGCGATCGTCGTCGCCCAGCTCCAGTAGATCGTCGCGAACCCGACCGCCTCTCCCTCGTTCCGCGCGAGCAGTTGCACACCCTCGCGGTGGGGGTCGGCGATCAGCGCCCGCGACAGGGCGAGTAGCTGCTCGTCGGACGGCGAGACCTCGTAGAAGTCGCAGTAGCCGCGCAGCAGGGGCAGCAACTCGGCGAGGTCGCTCTCACCGACCCGCGAGATCTCGATCACAGCAACTTCTCGAGCCCCACGGTCAGGCCCGGCGGCAGCGCCGGCAGCTGCTCGAGCGCGAGCAGCACGCCCGGAACGAACGCCTCGCGCGAGAACGTGTCATGCCGGATCGTCAGCAGCTGTCCCTCGCCGCCGAACAGCACCTCCTGGTGGGCGACGAGACCGGGCAAGCGCACGGAGTGGATCGCGGGGTCGCCGCCGAGGAGCGCCGCCGTCGCCTTCGCCGTGCCCGACGGCGCGTCCTTCTTCGCCTCGTTGTGCAGCTCGACGATCTCGGCGCGCGGCAGGTACTCGGCCGCCTCCTTCGCGAAGCGCAGCATCAGTACCGCGCCGAGCGCGAAGTTCGGCGCATGGAAGCACGGAACGCCGCGCTCGCGCGCGAGGGCGTCGACACGCGCATGGTCGAAGCCGGTCGTCCCGATCACGGACGGGACGCCTCGCTCGAGCGCGGCCGCGACGTTCGGCTCAATCGCATCGGGCCCGGTGAAGTCCACCATCGCGTCGGCCCCAGCCAGCTCGACGAGCTCATGCCCCGCCGCCTCGAGCCCGGGCGCAAGCACACGGCCCACCTTGCCGCCACTGCCGTTGAGCACGACTTTCACGCAGCGCGCGCGAGCACGGACGGGTTGATCCGCCGCACAGCGGCGCGAAAGACCCGCTCGCTCGGGCCGATCCCCGACACCGACAGCCGCTCCGGCGCGAACAGCAGTCCGGCGAGCTCGGAGACCTCGTCCGGCTCGACCGCGTCGATCTCCGCGATGAGCCTGTCGAACGACAGCAGCTCGGTATCGGTGATGAGCGACTTCCCTAGCCGGCTCATGCGGTTGGAGGTCGACTCCATCGAGAGCATGATCCGACCCTTCAGGTTCTCCTTCGCGCGCGCGATCTCGTCCGCCTTCAGGTTGCCGGCGGCGATGTCGGCGAGCTGCTCGGCGGTGATCTCGAGGCATGGGGAGAGGTTCTCCTCGCGCGTCCCGATGTACACGCCCACGAGGCCGGTGTCCGTGTACTGCGACGCGAAGGAATAGACCGCATACGCCATGCCGCGCTTCTCGCGGATCTCCTGGAAGAGCCGCGACGACGCCGAGCCGCCGAGGATCGAGTCGAGGATCGAGGCGGCGAAACGGCGCCGGTCGGAGCGGGCGATGCCAGGCGCGCCGACGCAGACGTGGTACTGCTCCGTGTCCTTCTTCGCCCAGACGAGGCCCGGCGGTGGCGCCTTGACGAGCGGGCGGCGCACGCGCGGGCCCCCGGCCGGCGGCCGCTGCTGGCTCTGGGCCCGCCGCAGCATCCGCACGAGCTTATTGTGCTCCAGGTTGCCGGCCGCGGCGATGACGACATTGCCGCCCGCGTACATCTGTCGGTGGTACGTCCCGAGGACCCGCTTCGTCACGCTCGAGATCACCTCGGCGGTCCCGATCACCGGCCGCCCGAGCGCATGGCGGCCGAACACGGCCTCGGAGAAGAGGTCGTGAACGAGCTCCTGCGGGGTGTCCTCGTACATCGCGATCTCCTCCAGCACGACATCGCGCTCGGAGTCGAGATCGGAGAAGGCCGGCGCGAACACCATGTCGGTGATGACGTCGAGCGCTGTCTGCACGTGCGCGTCGGGGACGCGTGCGTAGACCATCGTGTGCTCGCGCGAGGTGGCGGCGTTCAGCTCGCCGCCGAGGCCGTCGAAGATCTCCGCGATCTGCTGCGCGGTGTACGCGCGCGAGCCCTTGAAGAGCAGGTGCTCGAGGAAGTGCGAAACGCCGGCCTTCGCGTCGGTCTCGTCGCGCGAGCCGGCGCCGATCCAGAAGCCGAGCGCGACGGAGCGGACACCGGGAACCCGCTCGGAGATGACCCGCTCGCCCGAGTCCAGCTCGGAGAGGACGTACTTCTGCATCCAGCCATTATTGCGAGTGGGCCTCGAGCAGCTCGTCGACGAGGGAGTGAATCTCCCGGAGGGAGAGCTCGGCGGCCGTGTGCGGGTCGAGCATGGCCGCGTGGTAGACGTGGTCCCGGCTGCCGGTCAGGGCCGCCTCGACCGTCAGCTCCTGGACGTTGACGTTCGTCCGGATCAGCGCGGCGAGGTGCGGCGGCAGCGCGCCCACGGGCTCCGGCGTGATGCCCGACGAGTCGGCGACGCACGGCACCTCGACGCAGCAGGCCGGCAGGTTGTCGACGAGGCCGTCGTTCATGACGTTGCCGTTGAAGCGGAACGGCTCGCCCGTCTCGAGCGCGTGGATGATGTGCGCCCCGTACTCGTCGCTTGGCCCCCCGGCGAGCTCCGTCGGAGCCGGCTGCGCGAGCTGTTCCTCGCAGCGGCGCAGGTACTCGTCGAGCGGCACGTTGAACTCCTCGACGAGCTCGGGCCTGGCGCTCTTGATGAACCACGGGACGTACTCGGCCAGGTGTTCCGACGACTCGGTGCAGAAGTAGCCGAAGTGCCGCAACACCTCGTAGCGGACTCGGTTCCAGTCCGCGATGTCGCGTTTCGCGCGGAGCTCCGCATAGACGTCGCGGCCGCGGTGCGTGAGCTCGAGGTAGAAGGCGAGGTGGTTGATCCCGGCGCAGCGGTACTCGAGCCGGTCGACGCCCAGGTCGGCCGCGAGGTCGCGCGCCGTGCCCTGGACCGAGTGGCACAGGCCGACGGTGCGGATCGGGCTGGCACGTGCCGCGGCCCAGCAGAGCATCGCCATCGGGTTGACGTACTGCAGCAGCACGGCATCCGGGCAGACCTCCTCCATCTCGCGGCAGAGGTCGAGCAGGACGGGAATCGTCCGGAGGCCGCGCATGATCCCGCCGATCCCCAGCGTGTCGCCGATCGTCTGCCGCAGGCCGAACCGCTTCGGCACCTCGAAGTCGATGACCGTGGCGGGACGGTAGCCGCCGACCTGGAACATCGTGAGCACGTAGTCGGAGCCCGCGAGCGCCGCGCGCCGGTCGAGCGTCGCTTCGACAGGGACGCCGGCGGCCTCGGTCATCCGCTCGGTCGCGCGGAGCCGTTCGGCGTCGATGTCCATCAGCGCGACGGTCAGGCCGTCGGCCAGGTCCGGGAAGCTCACCACGTCGCTGATCAACGTGCGCGCGAAGACCGTCGAGCCGGCGCCGATCAACGTCACCTTCACTACGTTGCGATCGTATGACGACGAGCGTGCGCGCGCCCGGGCGCGTGAACCTGATCGGCGAGCACACCGATTACAGCGGCGGGCTGGTCCTGCCGGTCGCGATCCAGCTCGGGATCACACTCACGTTCGAACCGGCCGGGCGGCTCGAGCTCGAGGCCCCGGGCGGCGAACGCTACGCGGCGGCGGTCTGGGACGAGCTGACGGCGCTCGGCCGACCGGACGTCGGCCTGCGGGGCCGCGTCGACGCCGACCTGCCGCAGGGCGCCGGGCTCGGCTCGTCCGGCGCGTTCGAGGTGACCGTCGCGCTGGCGCTCTGCGAGGTCGCCGGCTTCGAGCTCGAGCCGCTGCAGCTCGCTCAGGCGTGTCAGCGGGCCGAGCGGCGTGCGGTCGGCGTGCCGTCGGGGATCCTCGACCAGGCGGCCTCGCTGCTCGGACGTGCCGGACAGGCGCTCTTGCTCGACTGCGGGAAGTTCGAGCATCGCTGGGTGCCGCTGCCGGAGGACGTCGCGATCCTCGTGCTCGACTCGGGCGAGCGGCACTCGCTCGAGGCGTCTGGGTACGGCGATCGGCGGCGTGAGCTCGAGGACGGCGACCCGCGGCGCGTGCGTCACGTCGAGACGGAGAACGCGCGCGTCCGGGAAGCGGTTGCGGCGCTAGAGCGCGGCGACGTGGCTGCGCTGGGCCCGATCTTCGCGGCGAGTCACGCGAGCCTGCGCGACGACTACGAGGTCTCGACGCCCGCGCTCGACGCTGTGGTTGCCGCGGCACTGGCTGCAGGCGCGTTCGCGGCGAGGATGACGGGGGGCGGTTTCGGGGGCTCGATCGTCGCGCTCGCTGACGCTGGGCGTGCGAACGACGTCTTGATGGGTGCAGGTGTGCCGGGTTGGCTCGTGCGCCCGTCCGACGGGGCTATTCGACGCAGAACGGGTTCGACTCCGGATCGCGCATGATCGTCCACGTGCGCTCGTCGTCGGATTTCGTCTGCTCGAGCGTCGCGCCGAGCTGCTGGAGGCGTTCGAGCTCGGCTTGGCGGTCGTCGGTGCGGAAATCGAGGTGGATCGGGTAGGACGCGGGCCGCGACCTCTCGCGGCGCTGGAA
This sequence comes from Actinomycetota bacterium, assembly GCA_005888435.1. Classification (GTDB taxonomy): domain Bacteria; phylum Actinomycetota; class Thermoleophilia; order Gaiellales; family Gaiellaceae; genus 3-1-20CM-4-69-9. The sequence continues at coordinate 4,743 of VAXO01000127.1, forward strand.
GAGCAGGCGCGGCCGGCTCGTCGGCGTCTCGCGCGTCACATAAAAGGACTCGGTTTCGCGCTCGTCCATGCCGGCGTCGAGCAACTGCTGGATGAAGCTCTGGTCGATCGGCTCCTCGGGCCAGCCAAGTGCATGCGCCCAGAACGGGCCGAGACGCTTCGGCTCCGCGCACGAGAAGGTGACGTTGCCGATGCGGCGCGCGTCGGTGTTCGGCGGCGACTGGATACAGAAGCCGTTGCCCTCGAGGTCGCGCATCACGGTCCACGTCTCCGATAGGTCCCCGATCTGGTGCGACTTCGTCTCCACGAGCTTGCCGCCGAGCTCGAGGATGCGCTGCAGCTCTGCCTCGCGGTCGGGGACGTTGACGTCGAGGTGGATCGGCAGCTCGATCGTCGGCGATTTCTCGCGCTTGTTGAAGAAGAGCTCCGGCCCGTCGCCGCGTGCGAAGTTGTCGTCGGCCGAGTACCCATCGAGGAGGCTTGCCCAGAACTCAGCCAGCCGTTCGGGCTCCTCGCACGCGAACGTGATGTGGTTCAGACGTAGCACGACTCCATCCTTACCAACGAAACCTGTCAGCTAACGACAGGTACAGAAGGCCGAAGGGCGGCCGGAGCCGCCCTTCTTGCGTCTGCTTGTCGCCTGGAGGCTAGCTCCGCTCGCGGTCGCGGCCTCGGCCGCCGCGTCCTCCACGCCGGTCGCGGTCGCCGCGCGGACGCTCCTCCGTCCGCTCGCGCGGCGGCGCGTTCTTCGCGCGCTCGATCAGCTCCTCCGGCGAGACGGTGTTGCCGTTCTCGTGCTTCTGGATCAGCTTGAGGCCGATGCGGCCGCGGGCCTTGTCGACCTCCTGCACGATCACGTCGAGGATGTCGCCGCGGTTGATCACGTCCTCGATGTGGCCGACGCGGCCGGGGCCGACGTTCGAGACGTGCAGCAGGCCGTCCGTCCCCTTCTTCAGCTCCACGAACGCGCCGAACTGCGTGGTCTTCACGACCTTCGCGTTGTGGAACTCGTCGCCGACCTCGGGCTCCTTCGTCAACGACTGGATGGCCGAGATCGCGGCCTCCGCCTTGGTGCCGTCGGTCGCGTAGATGAGGATCGTGCCGTCCTCCTCGATGTCGATCTGCACCTCGTAGTCGGCCTCGAGCGCACGGATCGTCTCGCCGCCCTTGCCGATCACCATGCCGATCTTCTCCTGGTCGATCTTGACCGTTGAGATGCGCGGCGCGTTTACGTTCAGCTCGGAGCGCACCTCGGGGATCGCCTCGAGCATCTTGTCGAGGATCGCCGAACGAGCCTGCTTGGCCTGCTCGAGCGCGCCCTGCATGATCTCGCGCGTGACGCCGGT
>VAXO01000055.1 GCA_005888435.1 Actinomycetota bacterium
CTCGAGGACTCGCCGCTCACGATCCGGGAGGCGACGCACCGCGTCGCGCACCGAACGTGCTCGGATCGCCTCGGCAGCCTCGGCCTCCGGGTCGATCGAGTTCGGGTCGGCGAACAGGTCGCCGAGCTCGCCCTCGCCGTCGGACCCGACCGCCTGGTTCAGCGAGACCGATGCCTCGACCGCGCCGAGCGCCTCCTCGACGTAGCGCAGCTCGAGACCGGTCGCCTTCGCGAGCTCCTCCCGCGTCGGCTCGTCGCCGCTCGCAGCCTGGAGCCGCTGGCGTGCGCGGTTGAGCTTCACGCGCCGCTCGTGGACGTGCGTCGGAACGCGGATCGTCGCGGACTGGTTCGAGACCGCGCGCTGGCAGGCCTGGCGAATCCACCAGGTCGCGTAGGTCGAGAACTTGAAGCCCTTGCGCCAGTCGAACTTCTCGACGGCGCGGTTCAGTCCGATCACGCCCTCCTGGATCAGATCGCCGAGCTGCAGGCCATGGCCCTGGTAGCGCTTGGCGATCGAGACCACGAGGCGCAGGTTCGAGTTGATCATCCGCTCCTTCGCCGCGAGGTCGCCGCGCTCGACGCGCTTCGCCAGCGCGACCTCCTCGGCCGCGGTCAGCAGTGGGTAGCGGCCGGCCTCGTTCATGAACAGCGTGAGGCTGTCGGTCGCACCGCTCACCGGCGCCAGAGCACGGGCGACGGGCTCGGCATGGGGAGTCGAGATCACCTCGACGCCGCGCTCCTCGAGCTCGGTGCGGAGATGCGCAATCTCCTCGTCGTCGAGCTCGTGCTCGTGCGCGTACGTCTCGAGGACCTCCTCCTCGAGCTCTCCGAGCTCCTCCGCCTCGTCAACGAAGGCGCGGGGTTCCAGTTCAGCAAGCTTGGTCAGTTCAGTCACTCCTTCTACTTCTCCAAAGGACAGGCGCCTTGTCGGCACCTACACCATCTTTAACGCTCCGGGGCAGTCCGTTATTCCGTACTACAGCAGGACTTGCCTGGATTTCTGGTGGGTCAGAATCTTCCTCTTGACCCTCTGGAGCGCGTTATCAATCGTCTTCGTGTCGCAGCCCAACTCCTCTGCCATCTCCTCGTACGACGACCCCTCCAAGTAGAGACGTAAAGCATCGGCTTCTAGTTGGGAGAGGCCACTACCTAGGGTGAAGACTAGGCTCTGGAGCTCCTCCGTGGAAATGACACAAACGGAGGGATCGTCGACGCCCGGCCCCGGCAGGGCATCCCCGAGGGTGCATTCGCTGTCGGAGTCCTGGCCGGCCGGCGTGTGGCTGAAGGAGACGTAGGTGTTAAGGGGGGCGTGCTTGAACCGGGTGGCGGTCTTGATTGCCGTGATGATCTGGCGGGTCACACAGAGCTCCGCGAAGCTGCGGAACGAGGTCTCCTTGTCGGCTCGGAAGTCCCGAACGGCTTTGTACAGGCCGATCAGGCCCTCCTGGACAAGGTCCTCCGAGTCGCCGCCGGCGAGAAAGTACGAGCTCGCCTTCAGCCGCACGAAACCGGTGTAGCGGCGGATCAGAACGTCGAGCGCGGCGCCGTCGCCGTTGCGGGCGCGGAGCACCAGCTGCAGGTCTTCGAGCTCTCGTTGGGCCTTCTGCGCGGCAGTTGCGGCAGGCCGTGCGGCCATCTGGCATCCCCCGGTGTCAGGGGTGAGACGTAACTCTCACCCTTAGGTTGAGGGAGACCATAGCAAGGTCCGCTGCTCTTTACAAGAGGTTTGCAATGGACCCAGGATGTTACGAACGTATGTTCGTCTCGCGCAGAATCTCCCTGACGATGTGCCGGCCGTTGTCGGCAAGCTCCGGATTCGTATCGGTGTAGTACGGAATCTGGAGCAGCCCGCAACAGAGCGCCCAGCCCCGGCCCCTCGCCCACGCCGCCTCGTCGAATCCCGCCTGCCGCCGGAAGTCAGCTCGTGTCTCTTCCGGCAATACGCTCCACGCGACGATCGCATCGCAGGCCGGGTCCCCGACCCCAAGGAGCGACCAGTCGATCACCGCTGCGAGCCGGCCCTCGCGCAGCAGCAAGTTGCCGCGGAGCAGGTCGCCGTGTGTCCAGACCGGGGGCCCGTCCCAGGGCGCGGCCTCGAGGGAGTCGTCCCACTTTGCCTCGACGGCCAAGGCGTCGAACTCGTCGGCGACCTCGCCGATCGCCCGCCGGACTTCAGCGTCTCGCTCGAGCAGAGGCCCCGCGCGGGACCCCGGCCGCGTGTCCCGCAGCCTCAGCCGCCTCACGGCCGCGGCGAATCGCCCGATGTCGCGAGCGAGCTCCTTGGGCCGGGCAATCGCGCCGACGACGGGGTTCTCTCCGTCGAGCCAGCGGTAGATCCCCCACGTCCAGGGATAGCCCTCGCCCGGCGTCCCTGTTGCGAGCAGCTGCGGAATCTCGACGGGGAGCAGCGGCCGCAGCTGCTCGAGCCAGCGCGCGTCCTTCTCGATGTCGCGCGTCGCCCACTCGATGCGCGGGAGCCTCACGACCATGTCGCCCCCGAGCCGGAAAAGCGCATTGTCCGTTCCGAACGACGCGACGCGTTCCAGCTGCAGGTCGGCCCACTCGGGGAATTGATCCTCGAGCAGCGCACGCGCCAGCGCTACGTCAACCGGCAGCTCGTCGGCGTGCATCTTCTGCACGCCGAGAGCATGCCGTCAAACCGCGAGCGCCAACGGCCGGACGGGCGCCTCAGCCGCGAGCACCTCGAGCGCCTCGACGAGCTGCTCGCTGAGCTCGTCGTCGACCAGCGCGCCCTGCTCGGCGAACTTTGTCGGCGCGTGGCCGACGGCTACCTCGGCCTCGACGACTCGGGCGCCGGCCGAGGCGAGCACCTTGCGCAGCTCAGCCTGAGCCCACACGGCGCCGAACGCACCGGTGCTGGCGCCGACGACGAGCGCGGGCTTCCCGCGGAGAACCGTCGTCGCAACCGGCCGCGAGAGCCAATCGACGGCGTTCTTCAGCTGGCCCGGGACAGACGCGTTGTACTCGGGCGTCGCGAAGAGGATCGCGTCCGCCCCGGCCACGGCCTCGCGCAAAGACGAGACCGCCTCGGGCGTCGGCCCGAGCTCCTCGTCCTCGTCGAAGGGAGGCACGGCCTTGAGCTCGTCCCAGATCTCCAGCTCCGCGAAGGGAGGGAGAAGCTCCTCCGCGGCGCGGAGGAGCTTCGTGTTGTACGAGTCCCGGCGCAGGCTGCCCGAGATCCCGAGAACCCTCATGGTCCTTTACGCCTCCTGGACGAAGTACAGCTCGGCGACGAGCTTCACCTCGTTCTGCAGCGCCGGCTGCCCGTTCGGCAGCGGCATGTTCCAGTTCAGGCCGAACTGCGTGCGGTCGACCGTCGTCTCCAGCTTCACGTTGACCCGGTCGCGACCGAAGCCGTCCGTGAACGGATCGCCGATCGTGCCGGCGAGCTCGACGGGCTTCGTCGTGCCGCGGATCGTGATCTCGCCGTCGACCTCCAGCTCATCGCCGGAGCGCTCGATCGAGCGCGCGGCGAAAGTCAGCTCCGGATGGCGCTCCACGTCGAAGAACTCAGGCGACTGCAGGTGCGCCGCCAGGTTCTCGTCCTTGACGTCGACGCTCGCGACCCGCGCCGAGCCTGCCAGGCTCCCGGCGCTCAGCTTCGCGTCCACGTCGGTGAAATGCCCTCGGAAGGTGCCCGCGAGGTACGGGAGCTCGAAGCCGATCGTCGAATGGACCGGGTCGAGGATCCAGGTGCCGGCCGGCAGCGCCGTCCGGGTCTCTGTCAAAACTGCCATTGCCCACTCCTCCTTGAGTGCGATACAATTGACTACGCAAGCAATAGTAGCGAGGGAAGATTGTCTAGTCAAGTATTGAGAGAGCAAGCACCTGCGGTCGAGGCTTGGATCAAACTGATCCGGGGGCAGTCGGCTGCCGTCAAGGCGGTGAACGCCCAACTCGTGGCCGACCACGGCCTGACGGTCAACGACTTCGAATGCATGCTGCTCCTCGCCAGAGCCGAGGAGCGGCAGATGCGGCGCGTCGACCTCGCCGAGCAGCTGATCCTCACCGCGTCGGGCATCACCCGGCTGCTCGACGGGCTCGAGCAGGAGGGCTGGGTCGACCGCGCAGCGTGCGCGAGCGACCGCCGCGTGACCTACGCGGTGCTGACCGACGATGGGCTCGTGAAGCTTCGGGAAGCCTCGAAGTCACATGTCGCGGATCTCCGGGCCTTCTTCGAGGCGCGCTACACGAACGAGGAGCTCGAACAGCTCGCCGAGCTACTCGGCCGGCTCACGACCGACGCACCCGAGCTCGACTGCTCGGTCGACTAGCCGCCGCGGCGCATCCGCTCGAGCTTCGCCCGCGTCTCGGGATCGAGCGTCTCGCGCAGGTGGTGCGGTCGATCCTCATTGTGCGAGACGGCCTCCAGGTCGCCGAGGAACGTCGCCGACGACCGCTTCTGCACCTCCTGCCCCGACGTGCCGCGAACGGCGACGTCCGACGACACGAGGCAGACCACCTCCGTCGCCCGGTGCTCGGCGGCGAGCCGCTCGAGCAGCGTGTCGGCGTTCGCCGCGTAGCGCACGTCGAGCGGGCCATAAGCCTCGTCCTCCCCGGTCCCGTCGAACACGAGCACGCCGCGAGCGCCCTTGAGCGCCACGAAGCTGGCGAGCTCGTCACGCAGCTGTCGCAGATCTCCGTAGTTGCCCGCGTGGAAGAGGTTGTGCCCGTCGAAGAGGTACAGCGTGGGCTCAGGCATCTCGCTGCCTCTTCGCCTCATACAGCAAGACGGCAGCCGCCACGCTCACGTTCAGCGACTCGACCGCCCCCTGCATCGGGATCGAGACAACGTCGTCGCACGTCTTGCGCACGAGCGGACGGAGGCCCTTGCCCTCGGCCCCGAAGACGAGCGCGACGCCGCCGCTGAGGTCCGTCTCCCACATGGGCGCAGCGCCGTCCCCGACCGCGCCGAAGATCCAGAGGTCGCCGCGCTTCACCTGGCCGAGGTAGCGCGCGAGGTTCGGGACGACGGCGACCGACACGTGCTCGACGGCGCCGGCCGACGCGCGGCAGACGGCGGGCGTCACGGTCGCAGCACCGTGCGCGGGGACGACGACGCCGGTCGCCCCCGCACCGTCCGCGCTCCGGATGACCGCGCCGAGATTGCGCGGATCCGTCACCTGGTCGAGACAGGCGAGCAGCGGCTGCTCCTGCACGGCGAGCTCCCACCCATCGGCGTACTTGTACGGCTCGCACCACGCGAGCATGCCCTGGTGGTCGCGCGTGCCTGCCGATTCGCTCAGCTCGCGCTCGAGCTTGGTCTGCACACGCGGGCGGTCGACTTCGCGCAGCCACGACTCCGCCTTCTGCGCCCGCTCGGTCGCCCAGAGCTCGAGCACCTCGCGGCGCCCGCGCAACGCCTCGCGCACGGGTCGCCGGCCGTACACCTGCTCGCGCGTCATCTCGGAACGAGCTGGAAGCCGTCGGCGACGTCGCGCGCCTCCCAGCCGGCGGCTTCGATCTGCGCACGCAGCCGGTCGGCCTCGTCGAAGTCGCGCGCGGCGCGCGCGTGCCGCCGCCGCTCGGCGAGCTCGACGATCTCCGGCGGCGCGTCCTCCGTCTCCGCAAGCGACGCCAGGCCGAAGACAGCGAGCGCCCGGCGCAGCAGCGCGTGGTCGCGCCACCCGTGGAGGACTGCGAGCGCTTCCGGTGTGTTGAAGTCATCCTCGAGCGCCGCCGCGAACTCGTCCCAGTCGCCGACCGCCTGCGACTCTCCGCGGAAGACCTCGCGAAAGCGGTCGACACGTGCCTCCGCGGACTCCATCACGTCCTCGGAGAAGTCGATCGGCTTCGACCAGTGCCCGGTCAGGAAGTAGACGAGGATCGCCTCGTGCCCCCACCGCTCGACCGCCTCACGGATCGTGACGATGTTTCCCTCCGACTTCGACATCTTCGAGCCGGTGAAGCGGAGCAGGCCGTTGTGCGTCCAGATGCGCGCGAAGTCGTGCCCGAGCGCGCTCGACTGCGCCAACTCGTTCTCGTGGTGCGGGAAGACGAGGTCGAGGCCGCCGCCGTGGATCTCGAAAACCGGGCCGAGCAGCTCTTCGGCCATCACGGAGCACTCGATGTGCCAGCCCGGCCGGCCCCGCCCCCACGGCGAGTCCCACCATGTGTCCTCATCGGGCTTGTTCGCCTTCCAGAGGGCGAAGTCGCGCGGATCCTCTTTGCGCGCATTCGGCTCCTGCTCCTCGACCTGGTCGGGGCGCTGTCCGGAAAGGCGGCCGTAGTCCGGGTCGCGAGTGACACGGAAGTAGACGTCGCCCTCGACTTCGTAGGCGTAGCCGCCGGCGATCAGCTCCTCGATGAAGCGGATGATCTGCGGGACGAACTCGCTCGCCTTCGGCAGCTCGTCCGGCAGTCCCAGGCCGAGCGCCTCGGTGTCCTCGAAATACCACTCGGTCGCGCGCTCGGCGAGCTCCGCGCTCGCGCCCGGCGCGGCTTCGTAGATGCGGTCGTTGATGTCGGTGATGTTGTGGACGAGCTTCACGTCGCGCCCCTGCGTGTGCAGCCAGTTGCGCAACCACATGCCGAGGACGAAGGGGCGCGCATTGCCGATGTGCGCGCGCTGGTAGACCGTCGGCCCGCAGAAGTACATGCGGATCGGCCCGGTGTCCGGCAACGCGACCTTCTGCTTTGTCAGCGTGTCAGAGAGCCGCATCGATCCTGCGCAGCGTCTCGTCCGGCGGCAGCGCCGCGATCACGGTCCAGAGCTCCGGCCCGCGCTCCTGACCGGTCAACGCGACGCGCAGCGCCCGCAGATTGCCGCCCACCGCCTTCAGCTCGCGCACGAGTGCGCGCGCATCGACACCGCCGTTGCTGCGCTCGAGCAGCTCGCGGAAACGCTCGAGCGTCTCCGGCGCGTCGACCTTCGCAGGCGCGGGCGGAGTCAGGATCGCCCGTGCATACTCGCGCGCCTCGTTGAGGTCGCGCGCACCGCGAAGCGCGGGAACGACCTCGACAGGCGCATCCGCGACGGCCGCAAGCTCGTCGTCGCTCATCGACTCGATCGCCTCGATCGCGAGCCGCCGGATGCGAGGCAGGTCGTAGTGCACATCGTGCTGCGGCACCCCGAGCTCATCGAGATAGCGGCGCACAGCGGGACCCGGGAGGCCGGCGTCGCGCAGCGACCCGACCGTCGAGCCCGGCGCGCGCTTCGCGAGCTTCTTCCCGTCCTGCCCAAGGATCAGGCCGTGATGCACGAACTCCGGCGGCTGCGCGCCGAGCGCCTCGAACAGCCGCCTGTGCAGCGCCTCGTTCGGACGGTGGTCGAAGCCGCGCACGACGTGCGTGATCCCGAAGTCGACGTCGTCGACGACGCTCGCGAGGTGGTAGGTCGCGCTGCCGTCGGGGCGGAGCAGCGTGATCCCGTCGAAGCTCTCGCCGTGCTGCGCGCCGGCCTCGCGATGCCGCCCCGCACGCTCGCTCTGGCGCACCGGCCCTTCGTCCCACTCGAGCCCGAGCCACTCGAGGTCGTGGACGATCTCGTCCTCCCCGCCGGGCACGTTCCGGGCCGGGTCGGTGTCGTCGATGCGCAGCAGCATCCAGTCGCCCAGGCGCCGGTTCGCGACTGCGCTGAGGGCGTTTCCGACGTGCAGGGAGCCCGTCGGGCTGGGGGCAAACCGGACTCGCTTCATCTGCGGCCTCAGTCTAGAGTCCGCCCCCGTGGAAGCCGCCCTACTGGCCTGGTTCGACGCGCACGGCCGCGACCTCCCGTGGAGGCGAACGCGCGACCCGTACGCGATCCTCGTTTCGGAGGTGATGCTGCAGCAGACGCAGGTCGAGCGCGTCGTGCCGCGCTACCTCGGCTGGCTCGAACGCTGGCCGACTGTCGAGGCGCTGGCGGCCGCGTCGCCCGCGGATGTGATTCGCGCATGGCAGGGGCTCGGCTACAACCGGCGCGGGCTCAACCTCCACCGCGCCGGGCAGCAGATCGCCCGCGACGGCTGGCCCGAAGAGCTCACCGACCTTCCCGGCGTCGGCCCGTATACGGCCGCCGCAGTCGCGAGCTTCGCGTTCGAGCGCGACGTCTTGCCCGTCGACACCAACGTGCGGCGCGTGCAGGAGCGGACGGGGCACGCCTTCTCGCCCCGCGCGGGCCAGGCATTGATGGATCTCGGGGCGACCGTCTGCCTCGCACGCATCCCGCGCTGCGGCATCTGTCCGCTCGCCGAGACGTGTCCGTCGCGCGGCAGCCGCTACGAGCCGCTGCGGAAGCAATCCCGCTTCGACGGCTCTTTCAGGCAGCGGCGAGCGCGAGCCCTCGGCCTCGTCGCCGCGGCCGAGCGTCCGCTCGCAGACCTCGACGCGGAGGCTGTGGAGTCCCTCGCCCGGGACGGGCTCGTCGAGGTCGAGGGCGGCGTCGTGGCGCTCCCGGGAGAGGCTACGATCCGCGCGTGATCGCCGACATCTGGATCTTCCTGATCCCGCTCTACATCCTCGCGGCGCTGCTCCTGGTCTTCGGAGCCTTCGCGCTGCTGGGCCGTGTCGCGGGCGGCAAATATCTCAAGCCGATCGTCGGTTTCCTGATGAAGCTGCCGCTGGTCGGAAAGGGAATGCGCAAGATGTCGCAGGCCGCGCTCGAGCGGCAGAACCCAGAGCTCGCGAGCGCCGTCAAGAAGATGGAGCGCGCCGGGGTCGCAAAGGACCCTCAGCGCGCCGCTCAGGCGCTCTCGCGCCTGAGCCGTGAGGAGCGCGCCGCCTATCTCGACGCCACGACCGAGCAGGCCGATGCGGTTCCGATGAACCGCCAGATGAAGCGCCAGATGGAACGCGCCAAGAAAGGCCGCCGCAGGTAGCGCACCCGTCTCTCTGGCGTAACCGCGACTTCATCGTGCTGTGGAGCGGGCAGGTCGTCTCCACGATCGGCACGCGTGTCACCGGCGTCGCCTTTCCGCTGCTCGTGCTCGCCGAGACACATTCGCCCGCGAAGGCAGGCATCGTCGGCTTCGCGCAGACGCTTCCGTACATGCTCTTTTACCTCCCCGCAGGCGCGCTCGTCGACCGCTGGGACCGCAAGCGCACGATGATAGTCGCGGACGCCGGGCGCACGCTGGCGCTCGGCAGCCTCGCGGTCGCGCTGGCGCTCGACGACTTCACGTTCGCGCAGGTCGTGGTCGTCGCGTTCGTCGAGGGGACGCTCTTCGTCTTCTTCAGCCTGTCGGAGTCCGCAGCGCTGCCGCAGGTCGTGCCGAAGGAGCAGCTGCCGACCGCGGTCGCGCAGAACCAGGCGCGCATCCAGGGCGCCGACCTCGTCGGGCAGCCGCTCGGCGGTGCGCTCTTCGGCATCAGCAAGCAGCTGCCGTTCGCCGCCGACGCGATTTCCTACGCCGTCTCGCTCGTGTCCCTCCTCTTCATCCGCACTGAGTTCCAGGAAGAGCGCCCGCGGTCGGTGACGAAGCTGCGCGAGGAGATGCTGGAGGGCGTGCGCTGGCTGTGGGGCCAACCGTTCCTGCGCGCCGGTGTGCTGCTCGTCGCGGGCTCGAACTTCGCCTTCAGCGCCATGATCCTCGCGCTGATCGTCCGCGCGAAGAGCCTCGGCGCGTCGTCGGCGACGGTCGGGGTAATGCTGGCGTTCCTCGGCGGCGGCGCGATCGTGGGATCGCTGGTCGCGCCGGCGGTGCAGCGTCGTGTGCACGCCAAGGTGGTCATGATCGGCTCGTTCTGGGTTTGGGCGCTCGGCGCGTTTCTGAGCGCGTTCGTCGAGAGCCCGTATGCGCTGGGAGCGATCTGGGCTGTCGGCGGCATCTTCGGGCCGATCTTCAACGTCGCGTTCTCGACCTACCGCTACGCGCTCGTGCCCGATCGCCTGCTGGCGCGTGTCGGCAGCGCGGCGCTCGTCGTCGCATGGGGTGCGATTCCGCTCGGCCAGCTCACCGCCGGCTTCCTGCTCGAACGAATCGGCAGCGTCGACACGATTCTGGTGGTGGCGGCCGCGTCGGCGACCGTCGGCCTCGCCGCGAGCCTCTCGCGGACGATTCGCACGGCGCCTCGCGCGGAAGAGCTGCTCAGCTCTGCGTGACGAGCGCGACGGCCTGAGCCGCCAGACCCTCGCCACGCCCGGTGAAGCCGAGCTTGTCCGTCGTCGTCGCTCGTACGCTGACGGGCGCGCCGAGGATCTCACTAAGGGTGCGAGCCATCTCCTCGCGCCGCGGCGCGATGCGCGGCTCCTCGCCGATCAGCACGCAGTCCGCATTGACGACCGAACAGCCGGCTTGACGGACCTGCTCGAGCGCGTCACGCAGGAGATCGAGCGAGGAGACGCCCTGCGGCGTCGCGCTGTCCGACGGGAACAGCGAGCCGATGTCACCGAGACCGGCTGCGCCGAGCACGGCGTCGATCAGCGCGTGCGTGATCACGTCGCCGTCGGAGTGTCCCGCGAGACCGCGGGGAGAGTCGAAGGGGACGCCGCCGAGCACGAGCGGCACGCCCTCGGCGAGCGCGTGCGCGTCGACGCCGATGCCGACGCGGTAGCTCAACCGAGCGGCTCCTGCCGCCGTTGACGCCGCTCGAACACCGTGACCGTCTCGTAGCCGGCCGACCGCAGCAGCTCGCGCGCACGGTCGAAGTCGCGCCCGACGACGTCGGGCGAGTGCGCATCGGAGCCCGTCGTGACCGGCACGCCGCGCTCGCGGCACGCAGCGAGGAGGTCGGGATGCGGGTAGAGCTCGCCGACGGGCTTGCGCAGGCCCGCGGTGGAGACCTCGACCGCAACGCCGGCTGCGGCGACCTCGTCGGCGATCTCGGAGTAGTCGAACGCCTCGGCGCGATCGCCGAAGATCTTCACGAGGTCGGGATGCGACAGAGAGTCGAAGAGCCCACTGCGTGCAGCGCGGGCGAGCGCCTCGAAGTACCGTCCCCACGCCCTCTCGACTCCGACCTCGTCGACGAGGCGCGGCTCGCCGTCGACGGCGAGCCCGTCGATGAAGTGCACGGACCCGAGGAGGTAGTCCCACGGATACGGCGCGAGCAATGCACGCGTCTCGTCCTCACGGCCGGGCACGTAGTCGACCTCGAGCCCGAGCTTGACCGGCAAGCCGCGCTCCCGCGCCTGCACGACCGCGTCGACGTACGGCTCGAGGTCATAGACGCAGCGCTCCGTCTGGTAGGGCTCCGACCAGAGCGTGCGCAGCTGTGTGAAGTAGTAGCCGTGCTCCGTAAAGCCGATCTCGTCGACTCCCGCCGCCCGCGCCGCGTCGACGAACGGCTCGACCGACCACGTGTCGTGCGCGATCTCCTCGCGCCCGTTGCGCAGGTGCATGTGGTAGTCGACGATCACAACAGGGCGGCAACCCGATCCAGATCGTCGGCGTCGGTGACTTTGAGCAGCCGAGGATCACCGTCGACACTGCGCACGCGGCCGCCGGCGGCCTCCACCGCGGCGGAGCAGTCTGTCCACTCCGAGCCCGCCAGTGCATTCCGCAACACGTCCGCGACGAACGCCTGTGGCGTCTGGACGACGCGCAGCTCGTCGCGCCGCAGCGTCTCCACCACTCGCTCGCCGTCGATGCGCTTCACGGTGTCAGGGATCGGCAGCGCCGGCACCGCACCGTCCCAGCCCTCACCGAGAGCCGTCACGACGCGACCGATGACCGCGTCGTCGAGCACAGGTCGCGCAGCGTCGTGCACGAGCACGACGGCCGCGTCGGGCGGAACCTCCGCGACACCGAGCCGCACCGAATCGGCGCGGGTCGCCCCACCGGTGACGCAGGCGCTCACCTTGCTACAGCCCAGCTCCTCCGCGAGCAGGATCGACGGCTCCTCCCATCCAGCTGGGGCGACGACGACGATCGCGTCGATCCACTCGGATTCGTCGAGCCGCGCGAGACTCTCCGCGAGCAGCGGCTGCTCGCCCAGGCGGACGAACGCCTTGGGCCGGTCGGCGCCGAGCCTCTCCCCGCTACCGGCTGCGGCGAGGACGGCCCAGACGCTCACCTCGACGTGGCGCGCGCCTTTGTCTTCGGCTTGGTCTTCGCTGCGGGCTTCGGCGCGGGCTTCCGCGCTGTCGGCTTACGCGCAGCGGGCTTCGCGGCGGTCTTCGACGCGACCTTCGCCGGCTTCGCCGACGTCGTTGTCTTCGTGCGACCGGCCGTGCCGCCGTTCGCGCTCGAGCCGGCGAGCACGTCGTCGAGCCACTCAGCGGCCTCCTCCTCGTCCATGTCTTTCGCGTACATGAGCTCGCTCGCGAGGATCTTCTTGGCCTTGACGAACATCTGCTTCTCGCCTGTCGAGAGACCCTTCTCGTGGTCGCGCAGCGAGAGGTTCCGCACGACCTCAGCAAGCTCGAGGATGTCGCCGGTCTTCATCTTGTCGCGGTTGTGCTTGAAGCGGCGGTTCCAGTTCTTCGGCATCTGCGTGCCGCCGCCGGTGAGTGCCTTGACGACGACCTTGACCATGTCCTCGCCGATCACCTTTCGGAGCCCGACCTTCTCGGCATTCTCCGCCGGGACGTTGACCGTCATGTCGTTGTGCAGGATCTTGATCGTCAGGTACTCGCGTTTTTCGCCGAGCACGTCGCGCTTTTCCTTCTTTACGACCGTCCCTGCCCCGTGGTGCGGATACACCACCTTGTCGCCGACTTTGTACAAGCCCGCCCCTTTCCGTCCTTATGTGACCGCGAAGCCGGCGGGGTTCTTCCGCCGGCCGAGGTGGACTAGTCTACCAAAAGGCGCTGGAAATGGCCACTTTTCGACCAAATTCCCTGCTAACCGGGGCTTTCCCGCAGGAACGGGGCACACAGGGCGAGGACGACGGCCATGGAGCAGAGAAAGAGGAAGCCGCCCCGGAGGCTGGAGGCGCTCGAGACGGCCCCGATCAGGGGCGGGCCGACCAGGAAGCCGAGGTAGCCGAGGATGGCAACGGTGGACAGTGCGGAGCCCCGCCCGCCCGCCCCACCGAGGCGTCCAGCGACGCCGAAGAGCGTCGGCGCTGACAGCGCGAGTCCGCCGCCGGCGATGACGAAGCCGGCGAGCGCGACGAGCGAGTGCTGCGCGGTCGCCGAGACGATCAGCCCTGCGGCAGCCGCGACGCCGGCGAAGAGCATGCGTGTCGCGACCGGGGGGCCCTCGACCCTCTGCGACAGCAGCCGGCCGCTCGCCATCGCCGCCGCGAAGAGGCCCGGCCCGAGGCCGCTGATCGCGGGCCCGGAGTCGAGCGTGCGCTCGAGGAACAACGCGCTCCAGCCTTCGAGCCCGCTCTCGACGAGGAAAGCAACGGCGAGCACACCGCCCACGACGAGCAGCGGACGGGCGAGGCGCGCACGGCGTTGCGCAGGCTCGGGCGGCGTGGACAGCGCGAGGTTGAACAGGGCGGTCAGCAGCACGAGCACCGCGACGCCGCCGAGGATCCACGACGGATGGGCGCCCGCGCCCCGCAGGAGCCCCGCGCCGACGCCGCCGCAGAGAACGCCGATGGAGAAGCCTGCGTGCAGCCCGTCCATGACACGGACGCCATGGCGCGCTTCGATCGTCGCGGCTTGTGCGTTGATGGCGACGTCGAGCGCGCCTGTGCCGACGCCCACGAACGCAAGCGACACGTAGAGCGCCGGGAGGGAATGCGCCCTTCCCGGGAATGCCACGGCGATCCCGAAGGCGGTGAGCGCGACCGGGACGAGCCGCGCGCCGAAGAGGTCCGCGAGGCGTCCCGCCGCGAGCATCGCGGGCAGCGACGCGACGGCGACGCACAGCAGCGCGAGCCCCAGCTGGGCGTCGCTCGCGCTGGTCTGCCGCTGGATCGCGGGCAGACAGGCAGCCCAGGAGCCCCAGTACAGCCCGAAGACCGCGAAGGCCGCGACGAGCGGTCTAGCGTGCTTCAGGGTTCGACCACATTCGAACGACCCGGGGCTAGAGCTGCAGATACCGATCGACGAGGTTGTGCTCCTGCAGGCGGCGGAGCCCCTCGCGGATCTCGCGCGCGCGTACCGAGCCGACGCCGGCGATCGCCTCGAGGTCGCGCTGCGAGGCGCGAATGATCGCCTCGAGCTCTCCGAGACCGGCGACGACCTTTCTGACCACGGGCTCCGGCAGGCGCGGTATGTGCGCGAGGATCCTGTACCCGCGCGGAGCGACGGAATGGTCGAGCGGGTTGACGTCGCGGGGATAGCCGAGCAGCTCGGCAATCCGCTCGGACTCGAGCAGCTGGCGGTAAGGCAGCGCGTGCAGCCCTTCGAGCGCAAGCTCGGCGCGCGGCCCCGCCCCGTCCGCGTGGTAGTCGTGCACGACGGCGGAGCGCTCGGCCGGAACCTCGCCGACGAGCTCGTGGAGCTGCATGCGGATCAGCCGCGCCTCCGCACCGAGCTCGACGCAGTCGCGCTCGATCTCCGCCGCCATCCGCGTCGTCATCTCCGCGCGCTGCAGGACGACCAGCACGTCGTCCAGCACGACCGCGTTCTGGAACTCCAGCGCGGTCAGCCGCGTCAGTACCTGGTCGAGCCGCTGCCGGTACGTCTCGAGAGTCGCCAGCGCCTGGTTCGTCTTCGCGAGCACCTCCGGCACGGGATCGAGCTGGTAGCGCGCCTGCGCGACGTACACGGAGATCGTCGACCGCTGCTGCGAGATCGAGACGACGAGCGCTCCGGTCTGCTTCGCGACGCGCTCGGCCGTACGATGTCGCGTCCCGGTCTCGGCCGACGGGATCGTCGGATCCGGCATCAGCTGCACGTTCGCGTAGGCGATCTTCGTCAGGGTTGGTGTGACGATGATCGCGCCGTCCATCTTCGAGAGCTCGTAGAGAAACTGCGGCGTGAACGGCTGGTCGAGGCGCATCCCGCCCGAGTAGAGGAAGGAGAGCTCAGCCGGATCGCCGACCACGATCAACGCGCCCTCGCGCGAGCGGATGACGTCGTCGATCGCCTGCCGGAGCTCGGTGCCGGGCGCGATGCGCTCGAGGGCGGCCAGGAGCTGCGGATCGCGGCGCGGGTCGTCCTCGGACGGCGTCCGCGTGAAGCCGAGGGCGGCGGCGGCTTGTGACTCGGGCATCAGTGCCCCTGCCAGTGATGCTGCCGAGGCTCTCGGTCGCGAGCACCAAGCCAGAGGCCATACTCGACCGCGGCAAGGCTGGTCTGCCTTGCTAAGGGCGAGGATGGACTCTGGCGACGCGTGATCGCGGTCGAGAGACCGGCAAGTATTGCTGGTAGGGGCACAACCGTTTAGTTTGCCAGGTCAGCCTGCGAGCTCAGGCTCGGGCGCCGGGGCCTGCCTGCGTCCCAGCGTGGCCGTGACCAGGCCGGCGAGGATGCAGGCTGCACCTGCCAGTTGCAGCCCTGACGGGTTTTCATCGACGATCAGCGCCGCGAAGATCACCGAGCAGACGGGCTGGAACGTCAGCAGGATCGACGTCGTCACGGCCGGAAGGCGGGGCAGCGAGGTCGAGATCAAGAGCCACCCCAGCACCTGTGAGGAGAGCGCGAGCAGGATCAGCCAGCCGATCGCCGCCCAGGAGGGCGTGAGGTCGAGGTCGCCGACCACGGCGCCGATCGCGGCGCAGCCGATCGCCGAGGCGAGCGTCGCCGTGAACAGCGGTCCGGCCGGTCGCCTCAGGTCGCGACTGCCCTCGCGCAGGACGAGCAGAAAGCCGGAGTACGCCAGCCCGGTCAGCAGGCCGTAGAGCACGCCGAGCCCCGGGTTCGATCCGTACGCCCCGCTTTCGAGCACGCCGGAGATCAGCAGGACGCCGAAGCCGACGATCGGAATCGCGGCGAGCGCCGAGCGCTGCGGCCGCTCGCCGAGAATCCCCCACGCGAGCAGTCCCACGAGCACGACCTGCGTATTGCCGAGAACGGTCGCGAGCCCGGCGCCGACCTGCTCGATGCCGTTGTGCCAGAGGATCAGGTCGGCGGCGAAGAACGCGCCCGCGAGGCAGGCGAGCCGCACGGCACGGCGCGGCGGCCGGCCGTAGTGACGCGTCTCGCGGCGGGCAAGCAGCCAGAGCGGAGGCAGGGCGAAGACACAACGGTAGAACGCCCCCGTCGACGCGGACACGTGCGAAAGCCGGAAGAGGATGCCGGAGAACGCAATCGCGACCGCGCCGATGAGGACGACCAGGACAGGCCTCTGGCCGACGCCGCGCCACACATGCCGGACGCTAGCGGTTAGGGCCCGTACCCACCCCCGGGCGGTCCTGGTGCGGGCGCCGGGGTCGGCTGCTGCGCCGCGACCGTTGCGGGCCGCCAGACGCCGACGTCCTTGAAGCCGTTGCCCTTGACGTCACCCGCACTCTTGTCGAGCGCGAACGCGTAGAGCGGAGCACCGCGATATGCGACCTGTCGCCGGCCGTCGGGCCGCTTCACGACCGAGAGGTGTGCGACACCGGTCGGGACCGTCCCGGCCCGAACGACCAGCGGCTTCCACACCGACAGGCACGAGGACACCGTGCAGATGAAGTGTCCCTTGCGCTCCACGCTCAAGGAATACAGCGTCATGCCGTTGCGGTTGACAAGGATCTTCTTGCCGAGCGTGTTGTTCGTAGCGGTCATCACGACGCGAACGTGCGTAGCACCGCTCGCGCGTACTGCGTAGAGCGCGGCGATCAAGCCGACCACCGCGACAGTTGCGATGAGGGCCCCGAGACGAACTGTTGCGGCTCTTTGCATCTGAGCCTCCTCTGGGCTGGAGTTGATTGTGTTCTCCAACCTGTACGCACGCGTCGACGCAATGGATTGACGAGGCGGCGGAAACTAGACGAGCGCCGCCGAGACGGCCTTGCCGAGCGTGTCCGTCTTCGCCGGCGTGATCACGTGCCTGATCCCGAGCTTCGCGCACTCCTCGAGCCGACGCTCGGCCTGCGCGGCCTGGCGTAGCCGCCCGGTCAGCCCAATCTCACCGAACGCCGCGAGGCCCTCCTTCGTCGGCGTTCCCTTCGCGGCCGAGGCAATCGCAAGTGCGATCGCGAGGTCGGCGCCGGGCTCGTCGATGCGCACGCCGCCGGCGACGTTGACGAAGACGTCGGCGGTCCCCAGCGCGACGCGAGCGTGCCGCCCCAGCACCGCGACGATCATCGCGAGCCGCTTTGGATCGACGCCCGTCGCAACGCGGCGCGGCATGGCGAGGTCGGTCGGCGCGACGAGCGCCTGAATCTCGAGCAGGATCGGACGCGTTCCCTCGAGCGCGCAGGCGACGGCCGAGCCGATCTCGCTTCCAGCGGTTCGGCCGAACACCTCCGAGGGATCGGGCACCCCGACCAAACCGGTGCCGGTCATCTCGAACACCCCCAGCTCGTTCGTCGAGCCGAAGCGGTTCTTCGTCGCGCGCAACACTCTGTGCGCGTGGTACCGGTCGCCCTCGAACTGCAGCACGCAGTCGACGAGGTGTTCCAGGACGCGCGGGCCGGCGACCGACCCGTCTTTCGTCACGTGGCCGACGAGGATCGTCGCGACGCCGAGCTCTTTGGCGGTGCGCAGAAGACGCGCCGCCGCCTCGCGCACCTGCGCGACCGAGCCCGGGGCCGAGCTCACCTCGGTCGCATGCAGCGTCTGCACGGAGTCGATCACGCACACGTCGGGCCGCTCGGCCTCGAGCGTCGCGCACACCGTTTCGAGCTCGGTCTCGGCGAGGATCTCCACGCGCGCGGCTCCCCCGAGCCGCTCGGCGCGGAGCTTCACCTGCGCGACCGACTCCTCCCCCGTCACGAGCAGCGCGCGGCGCTCCTTCGACATCTCCGCCAGCGCCGTCAGCAGGAGCGTCGACTTGCCGACGCCCGGCTCACCGCCGACGAGCACAAGGGACGCCGGCACGAGGCCGCCCCCGAGCACGCGGTCGAGCTCCGGAACGCCCGTCGAGATGCGCTCTGCCTCCGTCGCGGCGACGTCCACAAGGCGGAGCAACGGTTGCGGCGGGGCCTTTGCGGTCGGGCTGCCGACGACGTCCTCGATCAGCGTTCCGAATGCGTTGCAGCCTGGGCACTTGCCGAACCACCGGCCGGCCGAGTAGCCGCAGTCGGTGCACGCGTAGGTGACGGCAGGCTTGGCCACCTTGCCATCCTAGGAGTGGCTCCTGACGGCGGTAGTGTCGGGATCGTGTCGATACGCGAACGAATCTTCGCCGCCGTCTACGACCCGCTCAGCGCGAAGCCGGAGGCGAAGTTCGGCGCCGCGGTCAAGCGCAAGCTGCTCGCGAACGCACGCGGACGCGTGCTGGAGATCGGTGTCGGGACGGGGCTCAGCTTCCCGCACTATCCGCCGGACGTCGAGGTTGTCGGCATCGAACCGTTGGAGCCGATGCGGCGCCGAGCACGGCGACGTGCGGAGGACCTGGGGCGGGACGTAACGCTCGTCGAGGGGGCTGCCGAGGAGTTGCCGTTCGAGGACGCCTCCTTCGACAGCGTCGTGAGCCTGGCTGTCCTCTGCAGCGTCCACGACCCGGATCGCGTGCTCGCCGAGATCCGTCGCGTGCTGCGACCCGGCGGGCGCTTCATCTTCCTCGAGCACGTCCGCTCGGACGATCCGCAGCTAGCGCGAAAGCAGGACCGCTTCGAACGGCCATGGGGCTGGATCGCCGGCGGCTGCCACCCAAACCGGCGAACGCTCGAGAGCATCGAAGCCGCGGGCTTCGAGCTGGTCGAAGTCCAGCACGAAGAGCGCCCCGACATTCCGCGGCTCGTCCGTCCCCACGTCGAAGGCTGGGGTCAGACCCCTTCGGGGTCAGACCCCCACAAAGCCGGGGCTTAGCGGAAGCGAACTCCATCAGGAGCCCGCGTGCCTTCGCACGCGCGCGTTCAGCGCGAAGCGCCGTACCTAGCGCGGAATAGCGAAGCTATTCCGCGGTGAACAGAAGCTATTCCGCGGTGAGCTCTTCGTCGGAGGGCTGCTCCGGCGGGACGGTGATCTTCTCGGGAGTGACCTCGCCCGGGATAACCGTCATGTCGACTTCCTCCGTCTCGCCCTTGCGCGCGACGAGGATGGTCGAGCCCGGCTCGAGCGAACGGCCGAGAACGAAGTCCGCGAGCGGGTCCTCGATCACGCGCTGGATCGCACGGCGTAGCGGCCGGGCGCCCATCGCCGGGTCGTAGCCCTTCTCGACGAGCAGCTCCTTCGCCTCGTCCGTCAGCTCGATCGCGACCTCGTGCGTCGCCATCTGCTCGCGGACGCGCTTCATCTGGATGTCGACGATGGTGAGGATCTCTTGCTTCGTCAGCTTGTGGAAGACGATCACCTCGTCGATGCGGTTGAGCAGCTCCGGCCGGAAAACTTTCTTCAGCTCGCCCATGACCTTGTTCTTCATGTCGTCGTAGCTCATGCCCGTGTCGTCGCCCATCGTGAAGCCGAGCGACTGGTTCTTCGAGATCTGGCCGGCCCCGATGTTCGAGGTCATGACGATGATCGTGTTGCGGAAGTCCACGCGGCGGCCCTGCGCGTCGGTGAGCTTCCCCTCCTCCAGGATCTGGAGCAGGATGTTGAACACGTCCGGATGCGCCTTCTCGATCTCGTCGAGCAGGAGCACCGAGTACGGCTTGCGCCGCACGGCCTCCGTGAGCTGGCCGCCCTCGTCGTAGCCGATGTAGCCCGGGGGCGAGCCCACGAGCCGGGACACGGAGTGCTTCTCCATGTACTCGGACATGTCGACCTGGATCATCGCGTCCTCGTCGCCGAACAGGAACTCGGCGAGCGTGCGCGCCAGCTCGGTCTTCCCGA
Source organism: Actinomycetota bacterium (assembly GCA_005888435.1). Lineage (GTDB taxonomy): Bacteria > Actinomycetota > Thermoleophilia > Gaiellales > Gaiellaceae > 3-1-20CM-4-69-9. The sequence goes on from VAXO01000055.1 coordinate 19,645, forward strand.
CGCCTGACGGGCCGAGGAAGATGAACGAGCCGGTCGGGCGCTTCGGGTCCTTGATGCCCGCACGCGCGCGACGGATCGAGCGCGAGACGGCGACGATCGCCTCCTCCTGCCCGATCACGCGCTTGTGCAGCTCGTCCTCCATACGCGTGAGGCGTGCGGACTCGGCCTCCGTCAGCTTGAAGACCGGGATGCCCGTCCACATCGAGACGATGTCCGCGATCTCGTCCTCGCCGACCTCGGGCTGCTCGGATTCGGCCTCATTCTGGCGCCAGTTCTCCTCGAGCTCGCGCTTCTTCTGCGTCAGCTTGCGCTCCTTATCCCGCAGCGATGCAGCTTTTTCGAACTCCTGGTTCTCGATCGAGTCTTCCTTGTCCTTGCGGACCTTCTCGATCTCCTCCTCGAGCTCCCGGTAACGCGGCGGCGCGCTCATCGTGCGGATGCGCATCCGCGACCCGGCCTCGTCGATCAGGTCGATCGCCTTGTCGGGCAGGTGGCGGTCCTGGATGTAGCGGTCGGCGAGTGACGCGGCTGCGTGCAGCGCCTCGTCGGAGATCTTGCAGCGGTGGTGCGCCTCGTAACGGTCGCGCAGCCCGCGCAGGATCTGGACCGTGTCGTCGACCGACGGCTCGTCGACGCGGATCTGCTGGAAGCGGCGCTCGAGCGCTGCGTCGCGCTCGAGGTACTTTCGGTACTCGTCGAGCGTCGTCGCGCCGATCGTCTGCAATTCCCCGCGCGCAAGAGCCGGCTTGAGGATCGATGCCGCATCGATTGCGCCTTCCGCCGCGCCGGCGCCGACGAGGTTATGGAGCTCGTCGATGAACAAGATGATGTCGCCGCGCTGCTGGATCTCCTTCATGACCTTCTTCAGGCGCTCTTCGAACTCACCGCGGTACTTCGAGCCGGCGACGAGTGCGGCGAGGTCGAGCGAGTAGATCTGCTTGCCCTTCAGCAGCTCGGGGACCTGGCCGTTGGCGATGCGCTGCGCGAGCCCCTCGACGACGGCGGTCTTGCCGACGCCCGGCTCGCCGATGAGCACCGGGTTGTTCTTCTGGCGGCGCGAGAGGATCTGCATGATCCGCTCGATCTCGGTCTGGCGACCGACGACCGGATCCAACTTCCCCTCGCCGGCCTGCTTCGTGAAGTTGCGGCCGAACTGGTCGAGCAGCTTGGAGCTCTTCGCCTTCTCGCCGGGCGCGGCGGCGCCGCCCTGCTGAC
>VAXO01000104.1 GCA_005888435.1 Actinomycetota bacterium
CGCAGGCGATCGCGCACAAGGTGATCGAGCTGTACACGGAGGAGGAGGTCGACCGCGTCCTCGTCATCTACAACCGCTTCGAGTCCGCCTTGACGCAGCGTGTGACGGAGCAGGAGCTGCTGCCGCTCTCCGAGGCGCTGCTGGAAACCGACCAGGAGGAGCGGGAGGAGGACGCCGTGCGAGGCGACTTCATCTTCGAGCCGGAGCCCGAGGAGATCCTGGCACGCCTGCTTCCCGTCTACGTCGAGACGGAGCTCTACCGGGCACTCCTCGAGTCGGCCGCCTCCAAGCACGGCGCCCAGATGACGGCGATGCGCAACGCGTCGACGAACGCCGGCGACCTGATCGACAACCTGACTCTCGCCATGAACCGAGCCCGGCAGGCCGAAATCACGCAAGAGATCCTGGAAGTCGTCGCCGGCGCGGACGCTCTGACGACGTAGTCAAAGGCTGGCTCAGACCCTTGCCGGGGTCAGACCCCCAAGCGGCGGCGTCCCTAACAAAGAGAGGCTGGAAGCGTCTCTTGTTCTGTCAGAATGCGGCCCGCCCCGGAGGAGGGGGTGGGACGGAAGGTATGGCGGCGCGGCCGCGTCGCCATAGAACGAACGGAGGGAGTAGATGCATCGACGTAAGCTCTGGCTCTTGGCCGGGGTGGTACTCGCAGCGCTCGCGCTTGCGGCTACCGGCTCGGCGAGGGTGAGTGGGCCAGACAGTGCTTCGTCTTCGAAGGCGGGCACGCTGGTCTTCGGAGCTGAACAGGGTGGCGGTCCGGACTGGTGTTTGAACCTGATCCTGGATGTGGACTGCAACGCGTTCTGGAACGTCGTGTTCCAGACGCCGGTTGTCCGCGGCGCTTTCCTGTTTACGCCCCAGTTCAACTGGAAGCCGGACCTGATCAGCAAGGCCAAGCTTCAGGTAGGTCCTCAGCGGATCACGTACTACATCCGCAAGAACGCCAAGTGGAGTGACGGGACGCCGGTGACCGGTAAAGACTGGAAGTTCACCTGGCAGACAGCGATCAACCCGAAGTACAAGGATCACATCGACCCGCTCGGGTGGGAAGACATCCGCAGCGTCGTTGGTAGCGGGAAGGTCGTCAAGGTGACCTTCAAGCGCAACTTCGCCGGTTGGAAGAACCTCTTCAGCTACATCCTCCCGCAGCACGCGCTGGCGGGGTCGGACATGTTGACCGTCTGGAACGACTGCATCTGCAACCCGAAGAAGGGCAATGCCCCGATCGGTGACGGTCCGTTCCTGCTGACGAAGTTCGACCGCGGCTCGGGTGTCACGCTGTCCAAGAACACCCACGGCTGGTACGGCAAGAAGGCGAAGCTGGATTCGATCGTGTTCCGGTTCATCACGAACACGAACTCCGAGATCCAGGCGATCCGCTCCGGTGAGGTCGACGCGATCTACCCACAGCCGCAGCTTGCTCTCTCAGACTTGAGGAGCCAGGCCGGGCTAAAGGTCGTTTCGCACGTCGGTCTCCAGTGGGAGCACATCGAGATCGAGCAGGGCACACACGGCAACCCACTTGCGAAGCAGCTCTGGATACGGCGTGCGCTCATGCAGGCCTTCAACCGCGTCGCCGCGGCGAAGGCCCTGTACGGCACGCTCAACCCGAGTGTCGGTCCGCTGCAGTCGCTCGTCCGCCTCAAGGGCGAGGCCGGCTATGCGAACGACTTCGGGAAGTGGAACTACTCCCCGGCGAAGATCGAAGCCGCGATGAAGGCCCACAACTGCAGCAAGGGCGGCGACGGCATCTTCACTTGCAACGGCACGAAGGTGGCGTTCGACTTCGCTTCGACGTCGGGTAACGCCCTCCGCACGCTCGCGTTCACGATCTTCCAGGATCAGGCCGCCAAGGCCGGCATCCAGCTGAGGAACGCGTTCGTGCCGGCGGGCACGCTGTTCGGCAGCAAGCTGCCGGCGCACGACTTCGACCTGGCGATGTTCACGTACCTGGTCACGGTCGACCCGCACTACGTCGTCGCGACGTTCTCGTGCGGCAACGCCAGCAACTACACGGAGTACTGCAACCGGAACGTCACGAAGTGGCTCGGGCAGTCTGACCGTGAGCTGAACCCCGGCAAGCGCCTGAAGCTGATCACGAGGGTCGGCAAGGTGCTGTCGAGCGACGTACCGATGGTCCCGCTCTACCAGCGGCCCACGTACCTCGTCTACAAGACGTCGGTGCACGGGATGGTGGACAACGCAAGCAGCCAGGGCCCCTCGTTCAACGCGGAGAACTGGTCGAAGGGGTAAGGGACGCTCCCGAACCCTGAGTGCGTGAATGACCTCGGATCCCGCCTCCGTTACGCGGAGGCGGGATCCGGACATAATGTGATGACGGCCCGATGCTGACCTACATCATCCGAAGACTCCTCTACAGCATCCCGGTGCTCGTGGCTACGAGCTTCCTCATCTTCACGTTCGTCTCGATCACGGGTGACCCGCTCGGCCGGCTGAGGTCGAACCCGAATATCACGGCCGAGCAGATCCACTCGATCGAGCACTCGAAGAACCTCGACAAGCCGGTGATCGTCCGCTACGGCTACTGGATCCGGGACGCGGTCACGAAGCAGTTCGGAACGACGCTGTTCGGGAACCGAAAGATCTGGCCCGACCTCAGGCGCGTGATGGGCCACACGCTGCAGTTCATCCTCAGCGCGATCATCATCTCCGCGATCCTGGGGATTGCGATCGGCGTCTACTCGGCGTTACGCCAGTACTCGCTGTTCGACTACACCGCCACGACACTCAGCTTCGTCGGCTTTGCCACGCCCGTCTTCTGGCTGGCGCTGATGTTGCAGGTGCTGATGGTCCAGATTTTCCTCAAGTGGAATGTGCGGGTCTTCTACACGTCCGGCTTATCCTCGTCGGTCAACGCCGGGCACGGATTCCACTTCCTGCTCGACCGTGTCCAGCATCTGGCGCTGCCGGTGATCGCACTGTGCGCGCTCAGCACCGCGACATACAGCCGCTTCATGCGCGCGTCGATGCTCGAGGTGCTCAACTCCGACTACGTGCGGACGGCGCGCGCCAAAGGGCTGATCGAGCGCCGCGTCATCATGCGGCACGCGTTCCGCAACGCGCTGATCCCGCTGATCACGGTGATTGCGATCGACTTCGGCGCACTGTTCGCCGGCGCGATCGTGACCGAGACGATCTTCACGCTCGACGGGATGGGCTTCTACTTCGTCAACTCGCTGTTCGCGAGCGACCCGTATCCCGTCATGGCATGGTTGATGGTCGTCGCCACGATGGTGATCATCTTCAATCTGATTGCCGACATCCTGTACGGCGTCTTCGACCCGAGGATCCGTTATGAGTAGTCGACCCGGAGTACCAGACGAACTGACGATCGGGCCGCCTGGCTCGCAGTACACCATGACGCCGCCGGAGGGCCCCGCCGGCCCGTCCGAGGAGCTCACCTACCAGTACGGCCTCGAGATCGAGGCGCGCAGCCAGTGGGCGTATGCTCGCCGCCGCTTCCTGCGCCATCGCCTCGCGACCACCAGCCTGGTCATACTGCTGCTCATCTTCGGCGCCGGACTGTTCGCGAATTACCTCGCGCCGTACCAGTACCAGGAGATCAACCTCAACGCGCTCAGCGCGAAGCCGTCGCTCCACCACCTGTTCGGGACGGACAGTGCCGGGCGCGACTCACTCAGCCGCGTGCTGTACGGCATCCGTACGTCGGCCCGGGTCGGCGTGCTGGTCGGCATCCTCTCGACGGTGATCGGGACGATCGTCGGAGGCCTCGCCGGCTACTACGGCGGGTGGGCGGACAACCTGCTGATGCGCGTGACCGACCTCTTCCTGACGTTACCCCTGCTGGCCGTCTTGCTCGTCGCCGCGAAATACCTCGGGCACAGCACGCCGACCAAGCTGGCGCTGCTCTTAGCCTTCCTCATCTGGACACAGATCGCGCGTATCGTGCGCGGGAGCTTCCTGTCGCTGCGCGAGAAGGAATACGTCGAGGCGGCGAAGGCGGCCGGCGCCGGCGACCTGCGCATCATGCTCCGCCACATGCTCCCGAACACGATCGGCCCGATCGTCGTGTCGGCGACGCTGACGATCGGCACTGCGATCCTGCTCGAGGCGGTTCTCTCGTTCCTCGGCTTCGGCATCGAGCCGCCGACCCCGGCGCTCGGCGCGCTGCTCAACGAGGGCCAGGACCAGGGGATCGACAAGTGGTGGCTCGTCACCTTCCCGGGCGTGGTGATCGTGGTCATCGTGCTCTGTATCAACTTCGTCGGTGACGGCATGCGCGATGCGCTCGATCCCACCCAGCGGCGCGTTCGCACCTAACCCGACTTCGCCTGTGCCTGAGCCCGTTCTCTCGATCCGCGATCTCGTTGTCGAGTTCTCGACCGAGGACGGGATCGTCCAGGCCGTCGACGGCGTTTCGTACGACCTGTATCCCGGCGAGACGCTGGGAATCGTCGGCGAGTCCGGCTCCGGCAAGAGCGTCAGCACGATGTCGCTGCTCGGGCTGATCCCGCAGCCGCCCGGCCGCATCGTGCGCGGCGAGGCGATGTTCCAGGGCAAGGACCTGCTGAAGCTGTCGAAGAAGGCGCTGCGCCGCATCCGCGGCAAGGACCTCGCGATGGTCTTCCAGGACCCGATGACGTCGCTCAACCCCGTGCTGAAGATCGGCTTCCAGATCGGCGAGGCGATCAAGACGCACAACCCGAAGGTGAAGGACGACGCGGTGAAGCAACGGGCCGTCGACCTGCTCAAGCTCGTCGGCGTCCCGAATCCGGAGCGGCGTGTAGACCAGTACCCGCACGAGTTCTCCGGCGGGATGCGCCAGCGCGCGATGATCGCCATGGCGATCGCGAACGAGCCCTCCGTCCTGATCGCCGACGAGCCGACGACGGCGCTCGACGTGACGATCCAGGCGCAGATCCTCGAGGTGCTGAAGAAGGCGCAGGATGAGACGCACGCCGCGACGATCCTGATCACGCACGACCTCGGCCTGATCGCGGAGCTCGCCGACCGCGTGATCGTCATGTACGCAGGCAAGGTCGTCGAGGTCGGCGACGTCAGCACGATCTTCGCCTCGCCGCGCCATCCGTACACCGTCGGCCTCATGGACAGCCTGCCCAAGCTGACTGCCGCGGAGGAGTGGCTGACGCCGATTCCCGGCCAGCCGCCGAGCCTCATCAGCCGGCCGCCGGGGTGCCCGTTCCACCCGCGCTGTTTCCTCTCGCAAGGGCGCGCGCGTTGCCGTGAAGAGGAGCCGCCGCTCCGGCCGATCGACGAATCCGCGCACCTGACCGCCTGTCACTTCGCAGAAGAGCTCGAGGGCCGGGCAGGCCACCTCGTCGAGCCGGTAGGAGCCGGAACGTGAGCGAGACCGCGCAGGCACCGGCACCTGAAGAGAAGGTTCACGAGCGCGCCGAGGAAGGCCGCGAGATCCTCCGTATCGAGGGCCTCTACAAGCACTTCCCGATCATGGCCGGCGTCTTCAAGCGGCGCGTCGGCCAGGTGCACGCCGTCGACGGCGTCGACCTCTCGCTGCGCGCGGGCGAGACGCTCGGCCTCGTGGGCGAGTCGGGCTGCGGCAAGACGACGCTCGGGCGCACTGTGATCAAGCTGCTGGAGCCGACCGAGGGCAAGATCGTCTTCAACGGCCAGGACATCACCGGCTTCACCCGCCGCCGCATGCGCGAGGTCCGCCGCGAGTTGCAGATCGTCTTCCAGGATCCGTACGCCTCGCTGAACCCGCGCATGACGGTGCGCGAGATCGTGGCCGAGCCGCTGCGCGTTCACAACCTGTACAAGGGCAAGGAGGGACGGGGCCGGATCGACGAGCTGCTGCGCACCGTCGGCCTCAGCCCCGAGCACGCGAACCGCTTCCCGCATGAGTTCTCCGGCGGCCAGCGCCAGCGCATCGGCTTCGCGCGCGCGCTTGCGCTCAACCCGCAGATGGTGGTGCTCGACGAGCCGGTGTCCGCGCTCGACGTCTCGATCCGCGCGCAGGTCGTCAACCTGCTCGAGTCGCTGCAGCGCGACTTCGGCCTGACGTACCTGTTCATCGCGCACGACCTGTCGCTCGTCCGCCACATCTCCGACCGCGTCGCCGTCATGTACCTCGGCCGCGTCGTCGAGATCGGCAGCAGGGAGGACATCTACGAGCGTCCGTCACACCCGTACACGCAGGCGCTGCTCTCGGCGATCCCGATCGAGGAGCCCGGGCAGCGTGGCAAGCGCAAGCGAATCGTGCTCGAGGGCGACGTCCCGAACCCGGCGAACCCGCCTTCGGGCTGCAGGTTCCGCACCCGGTGCTGGAAGGCGCAGCCGATCTGCGCCGAAGAAGATCCCGCGCTGATCGACCGTGGTCAGGGCCATCCCAGCGCCTGCCACTTCGCCGAAATCGTCAAGCCGCTGCAAATCGCGGCCGAACCCGCCTCGAAACCCGTAGCCGGCTGACGGGGTCGTGGCGCGGCGGCTGGTACCGGTCGCCCTCCTCGTTGCGAGCCTGGCCGTGGTTCCGTCGGCTCAGCCGGCCTACGGCGGACATGTGCTCGGCCCGCAGCGCATCCTGGTCGCCCTCGTCACCTGGGGGCCGCAGCCGTTCGCGCGTGACGACGTCCGCAGCATCGTCTTCGACCAGGTCGACGGGTTCTACCGGAGCATGTCCTACGGAAAGGTGTCGCTGACCGGCGACGTCACGCCCTGGCTGCACGCTTTCGACACGCCGGTTGCATGCAACCTGGGGCAGGTGCGCTCGGACGGGAGCGCTGCGGCGCTGGCGGCCGGCTACGACCGGGCGAAGTACGACCGCGTCGTCTTCGTCCATCCCGAGCAGAACTGCCCCTGGTCCGGCGTCACCCAGGCCGCGACGGTCTTCCTCAACGGCGCGGTGACGACCTACCTCGTCGCGCACGAGCTCGGACACTCGTTCGGGCTCGGGCACTCGAACCTGACGGATTGCAAGCACCACGGTTGCGGCGCGCTCGAGTACGGCGATCCCTACGACACGATGGGCGTCGGGTCGGGCGACTTCAGCGCGAAGGCGAAATTCGACCTCGGCTGGCTGACGAATGTCGCCCGCCCGGCCAAGGACGGCACCTACGACCTTGCGCCTATCGAGCGCACGTCGCGGCTGGCGCAGGCATTCGTCGTGACTACTGCGAACGACCAGTACTGGATCGAGTACCGCAGCCGCGTCGCACAGAACGACGACGGCCAGCAGACCGCCGGCGCCGGGGTGATCATCCGCGTCAGCCCGAGCCCGGATCTGAACGGCGTCGGCAGCAGCGGCATTCCGAACCTCCTGCTCGGTAACCCCGACGGCCGCCACCGTCCCGAGCTCGGCCAGGGCGAGCGCTTCGTCGATCCCGGCGCCTTTTCGGTCACCGTGCTGCAGGCGTCGATGTCGCGAGCTCGGCTGCGGTTCAGGTGGACGGACGCGACGGCGCCACGGACGCCGCGTTTCACGGCGGCGCTCGTCGCCGGACACGTGCAGGTCACCCTCGACAGTGCGCGTGAGATCGGCAGCGGCATCGCGCGCTACGACATCACGCTCGACCGACGGGCACCGCGCAGCATCGGCCGCGACGCGACCGAGGACCCCGTCCAGATGGGGAAGCCCCTGCCGGGCACGCATACCGTCACGGTCGTCGTCGTCGACCGGGCCGGCAATCGCAGCCACGCCGGCGTCCGCCACCTGAGGGTTCCCTGACCTACGACGCGATTCGACGTCTAATGAGTGTGCGCCGTTTTCCCCTGCTGCTGTTCCTCGTGCTGTGCCTCGCCCCGGTCGGCGCCGCGTCCGCAGGCCCGCCGCTCGGCGGCTTCCTCGAGGGGCCCAACAGCGGCAAGACGACCTACCTGTCGCGGTGCAGCCTGCTCCGGGCCGACCAGAAGATCTGGAACTGCTACGTGACGCGGCTGCTCGCCGACGTCGAGAAGTCGGGCGACCCGGCGCACGAGCTGCCGCGCATCGACGTCAAGGTGCGCTCGGGCGGCGGCTACCTCGAGAGCAGCTGCCACATGATGATGCACGAGGTCGGCCGCACCTACGCGCGGCGGCACCACATCACGCTCGCGAACCTGCAGCGCTACCTGCCGAGGTCGAACGACCCCGGCTGCTCCGCCGGCTTCGGCATGGGGATGGTGCTGACGCTCGGGAGCCAGATCGGCCAGCTCGGTCCTGACGGCGCGATCAAGCTGTGCATGAAGGCGCCGACCCGCTATCGCTCGTACACGTGCGTCCACACGCTCGGGCATGCGTATATGCGCCTCTACCACGAGCAGCTGCCGTTCGCGATCCAGGCGTGCCGGGCGATACCGGCCTTGCAAGCTCCCGACTGCGCGCAGGGCGCTTACCACGACTACTGGCTCTCGATCGCCGGCAGGGACTCGACGACGAAGCAAAAGCACGGCATCCGCTCGGCGCGCGTGCTCTGCGCGCGGGCGATCCCGACTTTTGTGCGTCCGTGCTGGTACCGGTACTTCCTCGAGATGCCGCCGAAGCAGCCGCCGACGAATGCTGCGGGCGTCCGCGCGCAATGCACCGGGCTGGTGGGCCGGCAGCGCGCCGGCTGTATCGGTGCCGCGTCATTGATCACATCCGCTGATCCCTTCATTCAGATCCGCATCTGCGCCCGGCTGCACGGCCCGGACACGATCAGCTGCCTCTACGGGCTGAACGCGCAGAACGTCGCCACGGCGCGCGGATCGAAGCGCGTGAAGCTGATCGAGCACTGCGGGAATCTGCGCCGCAGCGCGCAGGGAGCGTGCTACGAGTGGCTTGGCACCACGCTCTCCGTGGTCACCAATGGGCGCTTCAAGAGCCTGGCCTGTCCATTCATCGAGCGGAGCGGCAGGAATGCCTGTCTCGCCGGGGCGGATCGAATGGGCCAGGCCCTCGTGACCTTCAGCTAAAGATTTAGTGCCTGAAGACGAAGAAATGGCTAACTTCTCCTAGGCAAGGCCGTCAGAACTGAAGTGAACGAATCCATGGGGCAGATTTCCTTCCACACCTGTGATCGCATGCGCGAGCTGCACTCGGCGTCGCTCGACGGCGAGCTCTCGCAGCTCGAGAGCGTGCGCCTCGAGGCGCACCTGGCCGGTTGCCCCAGCTGCAGCGCGTACGCGGCCACCGCGGAGGGAGCGTCGCGGCTCGTGCAGCAGACGCCGCTCGAGCGGCCGAGCTTTCCGATCGTCGTCCCCGGACGCCGGCTCGCGGTCGCCCGAAAGCTCCAGGTCGCTGCTGCCGCTGCTGCCGTCACCGTGACGGTCGGCTTGAGCGTCGCGTTGGGCACGGTCGGTGGCCCCGCGGCGTCGGGCTCGTCACACCGCGCGACCGCGTCCGCGAACCTGCGGTTCCCGGACCAGGAGCTGCGCATGCTCCAGCGCGCGTCGACGGCGCGCTCGCATCCTCGCTTGGCTCTCTAGTTCTCCGCCCTAAAGCTCCGCTTTCAAGCGGGATTGGGGGACGGCGCTTCGCGTCGCCGCGTCGCATGAGTTCCGCCTCCGCGTAAGCCGCGCTCCGCGCTGGCTTCCGCTCCGGCTTCGGCCGTGCCTCGATACACTTCGCGCTGCCTCGAGCTTCCGCTCAGGCTATCCCTCTCAAGCGTTTTCAGGAGACTCATGCCAGATCAGACTGCCCAGAAGCCCGGCCGGATCATCGAGATCAAGGGCGTCGTGATCGACGCTGTCTTCCCGGAAGGGCTCCCCGAGATCTACACCGCCGTGAGGATCGACATCCCGGCGCAGGACGGGCAGGATGCGCGCTCGCTGATCGCGGAGGTGCAGCAGCATCTCGGCGACGATCGCGTCCGCGCGGTGGCGATGGACTCCACCGACGGGCTCGCGCGCGGGCTCGAGGTCCACGACACGGGGCAGCCGATCTCCGTGCCGGTCGGCGAGGTGACGCTCGGCCGCATCTGGAACGTGATCGGCGAGCCGGTCGACGAGAAGCCCGCACCGGAGGGGGACGTCGAGCGCTGGTCAATCCACCGCGACCCGCCGGCGTTCACCGATCTCTCGCCGAAGATCGAGGTCTTCGAGACGGGCATCAAGGTGATCGACCTGCTCGCGCCGTTCATCCGCGGCGGCAAGGTCGGGCTCTTCGGCGGCGCCGGCCTGGGCAAGACGGTGCTGATCCAGGAGCTGATTCACAACGTGGCGCGCGAGCACGGAGGGTTCTCGGTGTTCGCCGGCGTCGGCGAGCGCACGCGCGAGGGGAACGACCTCCTGCTCGAGATGCAGGAGTCGAAGGTGCTCGACAAGGTCGCGCTCGTCTACGGGCAGATGAATGAGCCGCCGGGCGCGCGCCTGCGCGTCGGGCTGTCCGGCCTGACGATGGCGGAGTACTTCCGCGATCAGGGCAACGACGTGCTGCTCTTCATCGACAACATCTTTCGCTTCACGCAGGCAGGCTCCGAAGTGTCGGCGCTGCTCGGCCGCATGCCGAGCGCCGTCGGCTACCAGCCGACGCTCGCCACCGAGATGGGGCAGCTGCAAGAGCGCATCACGTCGACGCAGCAGGGGTCGATCACGTCGGTGCAGGCGATCTACGTGCCGGCCGACGACCTCACGGACCCGGCGCCGGCGAACACGTTCGCGCACCTCGACTCCTCGGTCGTGCTCACGCGCTCGCTCGTCGAGCAGGGGATCTATCCGGCGGTCGACCCGCTGGACTCCTTCTCACGGGCTCTGCAGCCGGGCATCATCTCGGACGAGCATTACTCGACGGCGACGCGCGTGCAGGAGATCCTGCAGCGCTACAAGGACCTGCAGGACATCATCGCGATCCTCGGCATCGACGAGCTCTCCGACGAGGACAAGCTCGTCGTCGCGCGGGCGCGCAAGATCCAGCGCTTCCTGTCGCAGCCGAACTTCGTCGCCGAGCAGTTTACGGGCACGCCGGGCGAGTACGTAAAGATCGAGGACACGATCACGGGCTTCCAGGAGATCATCGACGGCAAGCACGATGAGCTCCCCGAGCAGGCCTTCTACATGGTCGGGACGATCGACATGGCGCTCGAAAAGGGCCGCCGGCTCGCGGGCGATGAGGAGCAGGAGAGCCCAAAAGCTGAGGAGACGCCCGAGGACACGGCCGTCGCCGAGCGCGAGGCCGAGCCCGAGCCGGCCGGCGTGTCGTGAAGTTCGACGTCTCGCTCGTGACGCCGGAAGGGCCGGCGTTCGAGGGCGAAGCGGAGATGCTGGTCGTGCCCGGAGCTGCGGGCGACATCGGCGTGCTCGCGCGGCACGCGCCGCTGATCGCGACCCTGCGCGCGGGCTCGACGCGCGTCTACATCGACCGCGACGGCGAGATGCGGGAGTTCGCCACCGGCCCCGGCTTCTTCCAGGTGCAGCTCGATCGCGCGATCGCGCTCGTGGACGACGCCGTGCTCGCGAGCGAGGTCGACGACGCCCGTGCGCGCGAGCAGCTCGAGGCGGCGCAGACCGAGCTCGAGCGTGTCGAGCGCGGCGAGTCGAACGCCGACCGTTGGCAGCTCGAGCAGCGCGTCAAGCACGCCGAGAACCAGCTCTCAGTCGCCGGACGCGACTGAGAACTTAGGTACGGCGCTTCGCGCTGGACACGCGAGGGCGGAGCCCGCGCGCTCTCTGTCGGGTGGCGCTTGTTACTTCTGTGCGGCGCGAGCATGCTGCGCGTGCTCGCACCGCATCAGTCCGCCCCCGCGTAAGCCGCGCTTCGCGCTGGCTTACGCTGCGGCTGTGGCGCCGGTCTCAGCCGCAGGGTCTTACCCGGGCTCGCGGGGTCCAGAAAGGCAGGGGTCAGACCCTTGCCTTTTGGGGCGTGACTCCAAAGGCAGGGGTCTGACCCCAGCCGTTCGCGCGTGTCCTAATCCGGCCCTAACCTGGCCCGTATGCCGGTGACCGTCGCCGAGGTGCAGGAGCTCGCGCGGACTCTGCCCAGGGCCAGCGAAGCCTTCGTCCGTGGCCGCATCAAGTTCCGGGTCGGGCAGATCGTGTTTCTCTCCTTCTCCAAGGACGGCTCGATCATGGGCTTCGGCTTTCCGAAGGACTGGCGGGCCGCACTGGTCGAGTCCGAGCCCGAAAAGTTCTCGCTTCCCAGCGAGTCGGACATGCGCTTCCACTGGGTGCACGTGAGGCTCGACTTAATCGACGCCGAGGAGATGCGCGACCTGGTGGAGAACGCCTGGGCGATGTGCGCGCCGAAGTTCCTCGTCGAGGAGTACCGGGTGGCGCAGGGCTACCGCTAGACTGAGAATCCCGGAAAGCTTTGAAAGGCAGCTTGGCGACCGGGTCATCAAACGCCTAAAGAGCCCGCGCGCCGCGACAGGTGCAGGGCTTTCTAGGCTGAGTCAAAGGGACGGAATGCAGGACGCGCGCACACGACTCGAAGCCATCCTCCGCGAGCGCATCGCCGTGCTCGACGGGTCGTGGGGTGTCCTGATCCAGCGCCAGGTGCGTGGGGAGGAGGCGTA
>VAXO01000105.1 GCA_005888435.1 Actinomycetota bacterium
CCGGTTGAGCGTCGTCGGATCGTGGATGCGGAAGAAGAACTCGAGCAGGTTCCGGTACGAGGTGCGCTCCGGATCGAAGACGATCTCGATCGCCTCCGCATGGCCGCTATGGCTTCGGTACGTCGCGTTCGGGACGTCGCCGCCGCTGTAGCCGACTCTCGTCGAGATCACGCCCGGCTGCTTCCGGAACAGATCCTGCATCCCCCAGAAGCACCCGCCGGCGAGGATCGCCTTCTCGGTCGTGCTGCTCACGAGATCACTGTAGCCCGGGCGCGTCAGTCCGCGCGCGGCTCGGCGCAACGCGCGGGGGCTCGTCGGGCTGCTTCGGATAGACGGGCGGCCACGGAGCGTCCATCAGCCCCGCCGCGCGATCCCGCTCGTGCAGCTCGAGCAGCGGCTCGAGGGACTGGGGCGCGCCATTTGGCTCCTCCCACGGATCGCCACGCGTTTCCAGCCGTTCGGGCACGCTCGCGATCGTCAGCTCGTCCGGGTGGATCGTCTCGACGTCGTCCCATGACAACGGCGTCGAGACCTGCGCTCCGGGGCGTGCACGCACCGACCATGCTCCGAAAACGGTCTTGTGCGGCGCGTTCTGGTTGTAGTCGAGGAAGACGCGGCGGCCGCGTTCCTCCTTCCACCAAGCCGCGGTGATCAGCTCTGGGGAACGCCGCTCGAGCTCGCGTGCCACAGCGACAGCGGCGGCGCGCACCTCGTACGAGTCCCACCGCGGCTCGAGCCGGACGTAGACGTGCAGGCCGCGGTTCCCGGTCGTCTTCGGATAGCCGGCGATGCCGAACTCGTCGAGCAGACGGCGTAGCTCGGACGCCGCTGCGCGCACCTGGTCGAACTCGACGCCGGGCTGCGGGTCGAGGTCGAGCCGCAGCTCGTCCGCGACGTCGGGACGATCGGCGAGGTAGGGCCAGACGTGAAAGCCGAGGCAGGCGAGGTTGACGGCCCAGATCACGTGCGCCATGTCGGCGAGCACGAGCGCACGGGCGGTCGTCCCGTTCGGCGTGCTGACGATCGTGGTCTGCAGCCAGCCGGGCGCGCTCTCGGGAACCCGCTTCTGAAAGAACGAAGTGCCCTCCGCGCCGCGGGGAAAGCGCTGCATGAGCGTGGGACGCCCGCGCACCGCACCCATCAGCGGCTCCGCGACGGCGAGGTAGTACCTGACCAGGTCGAGCTTCGTCTCTCCGCGCTCGCGGAAGAACACCTTGCCGGGGCTCGAGATCGCGACCGACTGCCCCGCGACGTCGAGCACCTGCTCATCCGCCATGGACGAAACGTACATTTCAACAGCAGTGGCAGAGCATTCGATCATCGTCTGGAGTGACTACATCTGACCGTTCTGCCGGCTCGGCCAGCAGACGGCCGAGCAGGCACGGCGCGAGTTCGACGCCGAAGTCCTCTGGCTCCCGTTCGATCTGCACCCGGAGTATCCGGCTGCAGGCGTTCCACTCGCCGAGCTGCATCGGCGCTACGGCATCGGGGTCGGCGAGGACGATCCGCTGCACGCACGGTTCGCCGAGGCAAGCCTCGAGTACAACCGGCCGCCGATCGTCCCCAACACGCGACTCGCGCTGCGCCTGTCCGAGCTCGCACGTGAGCGCGGGCTGCATGGCCAGTTCCACGACCGGCTGATGGACGCCTACTGGTCGGAGGCGACGGACATCGGCGGCCCGGACGAGCTGCGCAGGCTCGCCGCCGAAGTTGGGCTGGCGCCCGACGACGTGGAGCGCGTTATCGGCGAATCGTCGGCGTTCCTCGACGTCGTCGAAGCCTCGACGCGGCAGGCGCAGTCGATCGGGATCAATGCGATCCCGGCGTTCCTGCTCGACCGGCGGCTGATCGTGCTCGGCGCGCAGCCGTTCGAGGTCTTTCGCAACGCGTTCGCCAGCATCGGCTGAGTGTCGCGTGCTGGCGCTTTAGAGTGCGGAACACGAACACGAACGCGACACCGATCATCCTCGTGCCCGGCTTCTGGCTCGGCGCATGGGCCTGGGACGAGGTCGCGGCCACCCTGCGCGCCGACGGCCACGACGTGACGGCACTCACGCTGCCCGGCCTCGATTCGCTGGAGGCCGATCGGTCGTCGATCACGCTCTCGGATCACGTCGACGCGATCTGCGAGGCCGTGCAGGCAGCCGCGCGTCCGGCGGTCGTCGCCGTGCACAGCGGCGCCGGCGCGGCCGGCTATGCGGCGAGCGATCGCATCCCGGAGCTGATCGCCGCGATGGTCTACGTCGACTCGGGACCGGCCACGGCTGCGCTCGACGCTTCGTTCGAAGGCGTCGAGAGCCCGCTGAACTGGGAGGAGCTCTCCGCCGAGGAGAACCTCGACGGGCTGAGCGAGCAGCAGCTCGAGACCTTCCGGCAACGCGCGGTGCCGGAGCCGGGCGGCGTGCTACGCCAGCCTCCGGAGCTGACGAACGACGCACGCCTCGACGTCCCGACCACGGCGATCGCCACCGGGTTCACGTCCGACCAGTACAAGGACGCGATTGCGGAGGGCCAGACCTGGCTCGGAGGCTTTGCGGAGCTGCGCAGCGTCACGTGGGTCGACCTGCCGACGAGTCACTGGCCGATGTGGTCGCGTCCCCAAGAGCTGGCTGCGATCATCGGCGACGTCGCCCGGGCTGTCGCCGCCAGATAGCTTCCTCGCCGTGAAAGTCACAGCCGAGGCGGCGCGGCGTTTCTTCGTCACCCGACAGTTCCTCGCGCCCGCGCGGTCGCTCAGGGGTGAGTCGAAAGGCGTGCTCGAGGTTTTCCGGCGGCTGGGTTCGGTGCAGCTCGACCCGCTGTCCGTCGCAGGCCGCAACCACGACCTGGTGCTGCACGCGCGTGTCGCCGGGTACGAGCCCGCGTGGAGCGATCGCCTGTATCAGCGGCGCAAGATCTTCGAGACGTACAACAAGGGCCTCTCCCTCGTCCTGACCGAGGAATTCCCGTGGTTCCGCGGCACGCTGAGCCGTAGATCGCCGGCCCTCATCAAGGAGAACGCTGCGGTCGCGGAGCGCGTGCTCGAGCGGATTCGCGCAGAGGGACCGCTCTCCGCGCTCGACTTCGAGCGCGAGCAGGGGCCGACGACGGACTGGTTCGGCATGCCGACGAACGTCGTGCGCGAGGTGCTCGAGGCCTACAGCGTCATGAGCGTCCTCGGGCTTGCCCGCCGCGACGGCAACCGGCGCTACTACGACCTCATCGAACGCCTCCTGCCCGCGGAGGTCCTCGCGCGAGAGATCCCGCCGAAGGAGCAGTTCCGGCACAAGCTGCTGTCGCGGTTTCGCGCGCACGGGCTCCTCGGCCTCGGCAGCGGAGCTGACATCTTTGGCGGCCTCGGCTACGCGAAGCCCGATCCGAGGCTGCCGGGGCATCCGGGGCGAACCGCGCTGCGCGAGCAGCTCGTGGACGAAGGCGAGCTCGTTCCCGTCGACATCGAAGGCGTCCGCGGCAAGCGGCTGGTGCTACGAGACGAGGTCGGACTGCTCGAGGCGCCGCCGGAGCCGCCGCCGTCCGTGGCGTTCCTGCCGCCGTTCGATCCGGTGGTCTGGGACCGGAAGCTACTCGGGTCGTTGTTCGGCTTCGACTACGTCTGGGAGCTCTTCGTGCCGCCGGCGAAGCGACGTTGGGGTTGGTATGTGTTGCCGATCCTCTTCGGGGACCGCTTGGTCGGGCGCATCGAACCGCGGATCGAGCACGACGATGCCTGCGTGTCGGTGCTCCACCTGTGGTGGGAGGACGGCTTCGTGCCGCGACGCGCCGACGGCTTCGTCGACGCGATGCGCGACGCGCTACGCGCGTACCTCGCGTTCGCCGGCGCGAGCCGGATCGAATGGCCACCGCACCTGGCAGCAGAGAAACGGCTCTTCGGTGCTCACGCTTAGCCTGGGCCTGAGGTCATCGCCTCGATCAAGTCGTTTGCGTTGTCGTCCTGGCTGACCTCCCAGGCCCAGAGCCCGCGCAAATGCCGGCCGTTCACCAGCTGCGCGCGTTCCACGACTGCACGCGAATCCATGTAGCTGATGAACGTGCCACCGTCGAGCGTGGGGTTGTACAGCCACGCTGCCCCGGCAGGGCCGTTCCAGTACCAGGTGAACCCGTTGATGCCCTGCTGGTCGTTCCCGCGATTCCTCGGAGCCGCGACCGCGGTCGGCCCGATCACGCTGAGGTTCCCGTCCGTGAGCCCGGTGTCGACGAGCTCGTGGAACGTCGGGGAGTCGTTGTACGGCCAACCTTGCGGGGTGAACGGTTGGTACAGCCCGTTGTTCGTGCTCGGAACGCCCACGTAGCGCTTGCCGTAGAACGGGACGCCGACGACGAGCTTGTCAGCCGGTACGCCGTTCGCTAGCGAAGAGGCCGGCCGCGACCCCGTCGCCGCCCGCCTGCTTCGGCCAACCGCCCGTCGGGAGGTTCCCCTTGAGTTTTCTAGCGGGCGCGCTTTCGCTTCTTCAGGCCTTCGAGGATCAGGTCGAGCCCGAACTCGAACTCGTGCCGGCCGTCGCGCGCTCCTGCGGCCATGTGCTGGTCACCGTGCTCGGCGAGGTACGGATACTCCGGACGCAGCTGCTCGAGCAGCCGTGCCGCCCACTTCTCGACGTTCTCCTCGCCCTCCGGCGCGAGCATGCGCGCTGCCTTGGCATGGCCGAGCTGCCAGAGCGTGAAGCCGAAGATGTGGCTGTCGAGAGTGTGGTACGCGGAGTAGGTCAGCTCCGCGGGGAAGCCGGCTTCGCGCAGTTGGCGCAGGAGCCATTCCATGTAGCGGACACGAGGGCCGCCGATGACGCGCGTGTCCCTCGGCACGAGCGCGAGCCCGCACGCCCACCGATGCTCGATCAGCAGGTCGTGCGCGGAGATTGCGCAACGTCGGATCGCAATGTCCCAGCGGCGCTCGTCTTCCGGCAGCTCGAAGCGCTCGATGACGCTGTCGACCATCGCCGCGACGAGCTCCCCCTTGTTCGCGACGTGGTTGTACAGCGACATCGCCTCGACGCCGAGCGCCTGGCCGAGCTTGCGCATGCTCAGCGCCTCGATGCCGTCCGCGTCCGCGATCGCGATCGCCTGCTCGAGCACGCGTTCTCTCGAGAGCGGCTTGCGGGTGCGGGATCTCGTCGCCATGGGGCTTGACAGGCTTACGCTGTATGTCTACCTTACGCCATAAGCTTACACAGTATGGGAGGAGACATGATGAAGGCGATTGTCCGCAGGCGGTGGGGCCGAGCCCGCGACGTGGTCGAGCTCGTCGACATTCCCGAGCCCGAGCCCGCAGACGACGAGGTGCTCGTGCGCGTCCGCGCGAGCTCGATCAACCGCAGCGACTACTACTCGCTCGGCGGCGCCGCTGTCCTGATGCGGCCGATGATCGGCGGCTTCCTCCGGCCGAAGGGCGAGCGGATCGGCGGGGACTTCGCCGGCGTCGCCGAGGCGGTAGGCAAAGACGTCACCGATATCCAGGCGGGCGATGAGGTTTTCGGCTCCCGCACGGGCGCACTTGCCCAGTACGTCTCGGCGAAGAACGCCGTTGTCCGAAAGCCCGCGAACTTGTCGTTCGAGGAGGCGGCTGCCATTCCGGGCGCCGCGCTCACGGCGCTGGAGGCGGTCCGCGACTACGGCGACCTGAAGCCGGGGCAGCGCGTGCTCGTCAACGGGGCGTCCGGCGGCGTCGGGATCTACGCCGTCCAGCTCGCGAAGGCGCTCGGCGCCGCCCACGTCACGGCGGTCTGCAGCACGCGCAACGTGGAGCAGGCGCGCTCGCTCGGCGCCGACCGCGTGATCGACTACACCCGCGACGACTACACGCGCGGCGACGGGCGCTACGACCTGCTGATCGACGTCGCCGGCAACCGCTCGTGGCGCGCAAACCGCCGTGTGCTCGATCCGAACGGCAAGCGCGTGCTCGTCGGCATGCCGAAAGGGAATCGCTTGATCGGCCCACTGGGCCGTTTGGCGCGCTTCATGGTCGTCAGGCAGTTCAGCAAAGAACGGCAGTCATTCTTCGTTTGCAAGCCGAACCGGCCGAACCTGGCCTTCCTACGAGAGTTGATCGAGGCGGGCAAGGTTCGTCCAGTCGTCGACCGCGTCTACCCACTCTCCGAAGCCGCCGATGCGCTGGAGGCGATGGGCGAGGGCCACGTGCAGGGCAAGCTCGTCGTGCGAATCGCCTGACGTGTGGTGGCGCCGGCACGAGGCCGGCGCCACACCGTCGGCACCTACTTCGAGGGATGCCGATCGACGTCCGACGCGATCGGCAGCTTCTTCTTGTAGACCACGCTGTTGCTCGCGGACATCACTTTCGTATCGAACGCCATCTGCACGACCATGCTCGCAAACGCC
>VAXO01000056.1 GCA_005888435.1 Actinomycetota bacterium
GAGCCCGGCACCGGTGCGTTCGTCGCGCCGGGCGAGAGCTGGGCCGTGGACAATCCCGGGCCCAAAGAGCTCCTGCTCGTCGCCGTCTCGGCGACGGCCGACCTCCAGGTCGACGGGGGCCGCCGTAAGAAGACGATCCGCTTCGACGACCAGCCGGAGCACAGCGCCTCCGTCGAGCGGACGTTCCGCTATCTGATCAACGAGGACGCCGGCTGCCTCGACGTCACCCAGTTCGTCGGCATCGTCCAGCCCAGCAAGGCGCCGTTCCACAGCCATCCCTACGAGGAGCTCGGCTACATCGTCAAAGGGGAAGGCGTGGCCCACGTCGGCGGCATTTCGGTGCCGCTCAAACCGGGCTCCTGCTTCCACCTGCCGCCGGAAAAGGTGCACTGCATCGAGAACGTCGGCCCGGAGCCGATGCACATCCTCGGCGTGTTCCACCCTTCCGATTCGCCCGCGAATCGCGTATATCAGAACAACAAGTAGCCCCTCCCGGCGTCACAAGAGGGGACTGGGCGTAACCACCAAGGAGGGGATTCAATGAGGAGAAGGGCAACTGCGATTGCGGCCGTGCTGGCGCTCGCCGCTCTCGCAATCGTTGCCGCGGCGTCCGCGAAGGTCGATCGCGCGGCAGCGCCGTCAGCGACGGCGTCCGCCGACAGGCAGCTGGTCTCGTGCGGGAAGACGGTGACCATGGGCATGCTCGCCCCGATCACCGGCCCCGCCGCGTCGCTCGGCAAGCTGCAGACCGACTGGGCGAAGTTCTACGTCGCCGCGCACAACAAGGTGAAGAAGAACAAGCACAAGCTGCGTGTTCAGTTCGGCGACACGGTGCTCGGCGGCCCCGGCGGCACGGCAGAGGCGGTCAAGGCCGCTCAGTCGCTCGGGTCGAACGTGCTCGGCACCATCGGACCGGCAGGCAGCAACGAGGTGCGCGCGACGACCGCGACGCTGAAGAACGCGGGCCTCGCATTCGTCAGCGGCTCTGCGACGAACACGGAGCTCACGACGGACGGCACGCGGACGAACTTCTTCTTCCGAACGGTTCCGCCCGACAGCGCTCAGGGAACGTCGGTCGCGAACTTCATCGACAAGAAGCTGAAGTTCAAGCGTGTCTACATCATCGACGACCAGGAGGCGTACAGCACCGGTCTTGCCGACACGGTGCAGCAGAAGCTCCGAGCCGCGGGCGTCACCGTCAGCCGTGACGGCGTCAGCCAGCAGCAGTCGGACTTCTCGTCACTGATTGCGAAGATCCCGCGCGACACGCAGCTCGTCTACCTTCCGTGGCAGCTGCCGCCGAAGGGCAAGGCGTTCGGCGATCAGATGCGCTCAGCGGGCAAGGGCAGCATCATCCTGATGGGCTCCGACGGCCTCTTCGACGATGCGTTCGCATCGCTCGGCGGCGTCTACGCCTCCTCGTTCCCGACGAGCGGCACCCATCCGGTCGTGAAGGCGTTCCGGAAGGCGCACGGCGGCGACGCCGAGTTCTTCGGCGCCCCGAGCTACGTCGCGGCGCAGGTCGTCGGCGGCGCGATCGACCGTGCATGCAAGGACGGGAAGGCCTCGCGCGCCGAGGTGCGCGCTCAGGTCCGCAAGACCAACCTGAAGAAGACGGTGCTCGGCCTGAACGTTCGGTTCAACGCTCAGGGCGACATCCGAGGTGGGCAGTTCGGCATCTGGAAGGCGACGTCAGCTGGGACGTTCCTTCCGGTCGGGTAACCGGCCCAGCATACGTTTGACCGTGCGGCCCATCCTCGTGGTGGGCCGCACGCTTTTCCCGGGGCTTTCTGTGCGAAGGTAGACAGGCGGCCAATGAACTGGAGCCTGTTCTGGGATCTGACGGTCAGCGGCCTCACGCTCGGCAGCGTGTACGCGCTGATCGCGCTGGGCTACACGATGGTCTACGGGATCCTGAAGCTGCTCAACTTCGCGCACGGCGACGTGTACATGATCGGCGCGTTCATGGGCTGGTTCGCGCTGCACTGGCTCGGCGGGCCGGTCAACCCCAGCGCAACCGCGTGGCTCGTGGTCGTCCTGATGTTCCTCTTCGCGATGGTTGCCTGCGGCGGCCTCGGCGTCGCGATCGAGCGCTTCGCCTATCGGCCGCTGCGGAACGCGCCTCGCATCGCGCCGCTGATCAGCGCGCTCGGCGTGTCGTTCTTCCTGCAGAACAGCGCGCTGCTCCTGTTCGGCGCGAGCTTCCGCGACTACGACACCTTCCATCTGATCGGCGCGAAGACCTACAACTACAAGGACATCTTCCTGTCGGTCCCGCAGCTGCTGACGATCGTGTCGGCGATCGGCTTGATGATCGGGCTGACGCTGCTCGTCGCGCGCACGAAGATCGGCAAGGCGATGCGCGCAACGTCGTTCGACCGCGAGGCGGCGTCGATGATGGGCATCGACGTCGACCGTGTGATCGCGTCGACGTTCTTCATCGGGTCGGCGCTCGCCGGAGCGGCCGGCGTGATGTTCGCCCTCGTCTTCGGCCAGATCTACCACTTCATGGGCTTCCTGGCGGGCCTCAAGGGCTTCACCGCGGCGGTCATCGGCGGCATCGGCAGCATCCCGGGCGCGATGCTCGGCGGCCTCCTCGTCGGTCTCGCGGAGTCGTACGCCACGGGCTATCTCCCACAGGGCTCGACGTTCCAGAACCTCTATGTCTTCGCCCTGTTGATCCTGATCATCCTGATCCGGCCGAGCGGCCTCCTCGGCAAGGCGGACGTGAAGAAGGTGTGACGTGGCGGACGAGCTGACACCGCAGGTTCCGCCCGACCAGCCGCGCATCGGCGTCGACGAGTGGGTCGCGTCGGTCGAAGGGAAGCGCGAGCGCTACCGCGGTCCCGTCGGCTGGCTTCGACGCGGCTGGGACACGGCGCCGGCCGGCGCCCGGCTGCTCGCCTTCGTGATCCCCGCGGCGATCTTCCCCCTCGTCACGACCGAAGGGAACCTCTTCCGCTACGGCCTGATCACGTTGCTGTACGCGCTGCTCGGGCTCGGCCTAAACGTGACGGTCGGCTTCGCCGGGCTCCTCGATCTCGGCTACATCGCGTTCTTCGGCTTCGGTGCGTACACGTACGGCTACGTCGCATCGGTGCACACTGGGCATCACTGGCCGGCCGTCCCCGCGATTCTTCTCGCCATCGCAGTCGCTGCGCTGATCGGCTTCATCGTCGGCTTCCCGTCGCGACGGCTCGTCGGCGACTACCTCGCCATCGTCACGCTCTTCTTCGGGCAGGCGTTCGTGGTGTTCGTCAACAACGGCGACCGGATCAACTTCTGGCCCTTCAACAGGACCGACCTGACCGGCGGCGCGAACGGCCTCGACAATATCGACCCGCTGAAGCTCTTCGGGTGGACCGTGAACACCACGAAGGAGTACTACTGGTTCACGCTCGGCGCCTTCCTGCTCGTGATCATCCTCCTTTACCTCGTGAGCGAGTCTCGCACCGGTCGCGCGTGGAAGGCGCTGCGCGAGGACCCGCTCGCGGCCGAGGTCATGAGCATGCCGGTCAACCGGTTGAAGCTCATGGCGTTCGTGTTCGGCGCGGCCATCGCCGGCTTCGCGGGGGCGATCTACGGCTCCGTGCAGACCGGCGCCTTCCCCGGCGACTTCGACGTCGGGCTGCTGATCACGATCTATGCGATCGTCATCCTCGGCGGCGCAGGCAGCCTGGCGGGAGTGATCGTGGGCGCCCTGGTCGTCAACGGCGTGCCGGAGCTCCTCCGCGATCCCAACCAGGCGGAGTGGGTCTTCTACACGGCCCTGGTGCTGCTCGTGCTGACGAAGGTGCGGCCGTGGCAGAAGCTCGTGACGGTCGTCGGCGGGACGCTCGCGCTCGGGTTCGCGCTGGTCGCGATCGCCGACGCGTGGTTCCCGCGCTGGACGGCGGGCGAGCCCAACACGGGAAAGCTGGCGCACTGGGTGAGCCACTGGATGCTGCTGCCGAGCCATGCGACGCAGATCGCGAACTGGGCCTACGCCTTGACGATCGCGCTGATCCTCGTCCTGACGCTGTTGCGCGGCTGGTGGCGAACGATCGTGATGATCCCGACGATCTACGTCGGGGCGTTCGCGTGGGAGAACCTGCTCGTCGAGCAGACCGTCGGCGCGACGCGCTTCCTCCTGCTCGGCGCGCTGCTCGTCGTGCTGATGAACGCGCGGCCGCAGGGCCTGTTCGGCACCGCGAGGGTGGAGATCGTCTGATGGCTGCGACGCAACCGCTGCTCGCGCTGCGCGGGGTGAGCAAGTCGTTCGGCGGCCTCACAGTCATCTCCGACCTCGACCTGCACGTTGACGAAGGCGAGATCGTGAGCGTGATCGGCCCGAACGGCGCCGGTAAGACGACGCTCTTCAACATCATCACCGGCGTCTACCGGCCGGACGAGGGCGAGATCCTGCTCGAGGAGCAGAGCATCGTGGGGCTGGACCCGCACCAGGTGACAAACCGCGGGGTCGCGCGCACGTTTCAGACGCTGCGCCTGTTCCTGAACATGAGCGTGCGGGAGAACGTCATGGCTGTGCAGTACGGCCGCACGAAGTCGAGCCCCTTCGAGGCGATGCTGCGCCTTCCGCGCGCACGGCGCGAGGAGCGCGAGATCCGGCAACGCGCCGAGGAGAAGCTCTCCTTCTTCGGGCAGCGCCTCGTCGGTTACCGGTGGGACCAACCGGCGTATTCACTGTCGTACGCGAACCGCCGCCGCCTCGAGATCGCTCGGGCGATGGCGACGGAACCGCGCATCCTGCTGCTCGACGAGCCGGCCGCGGGGATGAACCCGGCCGAGACGCAAGAGATCACCGAGCTGATCGGCAAGCTGCGCGAAGAGGGCAGGTACACGATTCTCGTGATCGAGCACGACATGCACGTCGTCGAGGGCATCTCCGATCGCGTCGTGGCGCTCGATCACGGTGTCAAGATCGCGGAGGGATCCTTCGACGCCGTCGCGACCGACCCGCGAGTGATCGAGGCCTACCTCGGGCTGCGGAAGGCGGAGACGAAGTGAGCGTGAACGGCGCCGCGTCGCTGCTCGCGCTCGTTGGGATCGACACCTACTACGGTCAGATCCACATCCTCGAGAAGCTCAACCTCGAGGTGCGCGAGGGCGAGCTCGTCTCGCTGCTCGGCGGCAACGCATCGGGGAAGTCGACCACGCTCAAGACGATCCTCGGGC
Source organism: Actinomycetota bacterium (assembly GCA_005888435.1). Taxonomy (GTDB): domain Bacteria; phylum Actinomycetota; class Thermoleophilia; order Gaiellales; family Gaiellaceae; genus 3-1-20CM-4-69-9. Next base: position 5,176 of record VAXO01000056.1, read on the forward strand.
TCGTGCAGCCGCGAAACGGCACCGTTGAGTTTCGCGGCGAGAACGTCACCGGCCGCACGACGAGCTACCGCATCAAGCGCGGCATGGCGATCGTCCCGGAGAACCGCCGCCTGTTCGGCCCCATGACGGTGCTCGAAAACCTCGAGATGGGCGCGTACCTGAACCGCGACGGTCGCGGGCGCAAAGAGGACTTCGAGCGTGTGTACACGCTCTTTCCGCTGCTGAAGGAGCGGCGCAACCAGCTCGCGGGCACGCTCTCGGGCGGCGAGCAGCAAATGGTCGCCATGGGCCGCGCGCTGATGTCGCACCCGAAGCTGCTGCTCATGGACGAGCCCTCTATGGGGCTCGCGCCGATCCTCGTCGAGCGGAGCTTCGAGATCATCCAGCAGGTTCATCAATCCGGCGTCGCCATGCTGATCGTCGAGCAGAATGCGAACATGGCTCTCTCGATCGCCGACCGGGGCTACGTGCTGTCGACCGGACGGCTCGTGCTCGAGGGGCCGGCCGGCCAGCTGCTGGAGCATGAAGATCTACGTAAGGCCTATCTTGGCCGTTGAAAGGGCTGGGGTCAGACCCCTTCGGGGTCAGACCCCCGGCGAGCTCCCTGAGCGCTGCCGGCAGCGCTTCCCGATCTTCGAGCGGCGCGTCTATATCAACTCGTGCTCGCAGGGCGCGCTGTCCGATTCGGTGCGCGCCTCGTACGAGCAGTACCTGGCCGACTGGGACGAGTACGGCGCGCCGTGGGAGTACTGGGTGGAGCGGCAGGAGGCGGCGCGCACGGCCTTCGCGGGCCTCGTCAACGCCGAGCCCGAGGAGGTGGCTGTCACGACGTCGCTCTCGGCCGGCGTGAGCGCGCTCGCGAGCGGGCTTCGCTTCGCGCGCCGCTCGAAGGTCGTCCTGACGGACTGGGAGTTCCCGACGATCGGCCAGATCTGGCATGCGCAGGAGGCGCGCGGCGCGCGCGTCGTGCACGTGACGCCGACGGTCGAGGATTTCGACCGCGTCGTCGACGACGACACGCTGCTCGTTGCGATCACACATGTCTGTTACCGCAACGGTGCGATGGTCGACGTCCCAAAGATCGTCGAGATCGCCCACGAGCGCGGTGCGCTCGTGCTGCTCGACGCGTTCCAGTCGATCGGCTCGCTGCCGGTGGACGTGCAGGAGCTCGGCGTCGACTTCCTCGGGGCAGGCGTGCTCAAATACCTGCTCGGGTCGGCGGGGCTGGGGTTCTTCTACTGCCGCCGCAACCTCGTCGAGCGCGTGTGGCCGACGCAGACGGGCTGGTTCGCCGACGAGAACATCTTCGCCATGGATCACACCGACTACTCGCCGTCGCACACTGCGGCGCGCTTCCAGTCGGGCACACCGCCGGTGCCTGCGATCTATGCAGGCATCGCGGGCATCGAGCTCATGCAGGAGATCGGCATCGCCGCGACCCGCGAGCACGTCAACAAGCTGAACGAGCACCTCGTCGAGGGGGTGGATGAACTGGGTGCGACGCTCGCGACGCCGCGCGACCTGCACGGCGCGTTGATGTGCGTGAAGTCGACGGACTCGCAGGCTCTCGTAGCCGCCCTCGACGCGGAGGGCATCGTCACCTCCGAACGTGACGGGAACCTCCGCGTGTCGGCACACTGTTACAACACGAGCGAGGACGTCGATGCCGTCCTCGCTGCGCTGCAGAAGCATCGCCACCTGGTTGCTTAGTCGTCGCAGCGCTCGACGACGAGCCGGACTGTCGTCGCCTTGCGCCCGGGCGCGGGGATCTGCTCGCGCACGTACCAGTTGGAGCGCACGATGACGCCGAACGTCCCGCCGCCGACTTCTTCCCAGCCGATGCCGCGGGCGTCGAGCCGCGCCTCGGCGACATCGAGCCGTTCGTAGCGCACGTTCGGAACCCGCTTCGGCTGCGCGGTCCCGCCGCAGCCGACGAGCGCCGCGACGAGTGCGATGAGGAGTGCAGTTCTCATGGCTCTCTGAGTAGCACCGGTCGCGCGGCCGAGAACCGGGGCTAACCCTGAACTCGACCGGTGGCACGCCCCGTTCCGGGCCCGGACGCGAGCGACTTAGCTGCGGCCCATGAACGAATTCCTACTCATCCTCCTCGTCATCGGCGCCGTCTACTTCACGCGGCGCATCCAGGCGCTCGAGCGCCGCGTCCGCAAGCTCGAGCCTCTGCCGGCACCGGCACCGCAACCAAAGCCTGAGGCTGCTCCGGCGCCTCGGCCGACTCGCGCGCCTGCGCCGGCTCCGGCCCCGGCTCCACGACCGGTCGGACCGTCACGCACGCCCTCGTTCGACTGGGGACGCACCGTTTCCGCTGCAGACCTGCTGGGCGCGAAGGCGCTCGCGTTTGCAGGCGGTGTCGTCACGCTGCTCGGCGTCGTCTTCTTCTTCGTCCTGGCTGTCAACCGCGGCTGGATCGGCCCGGAGCTGCGCGTGGCCTGCGGCGGCATCGCGTCGGCGCTCGTGTTCGCGGGAGGCATGTGGCTGCACCGCCGTTACGGACGGACGTACTCCGCGCTCTCGGCAGTCGGCGTCGGCATCGCCGGTGGGTACGCGACGCTGCTCGCGGCGGTCTCGCTGTACGAGCTGATCTCGAAACCGGCCGCGCTCGTCGCAGCAGGCGCGATCGCGTCGGTCGGCGTCGCCGTGTCGCTTGCCTGGTCGGAGGAGATCGTGGCCGGCTTCGGCCTCATCGGCGCCATGGCCGTGCCGGCCACACTCGTCTTCCAGGGCGGGTTGCAGCAGATCGGGACCGCGTTCGTCGCAATCGTCTTCGCCGGCGCGGCGGTCGTCGCCGTCCGCAAGCGCTGGTGGAAGCTCTTGCAGGCCGCCGCCCTGGTGAGCGTCCCCCAGGCGCTCGCGCAAATCGCCCAGGCGAGCCCCCCGCACGCCGGCATCGTCGCGCTTGCGCTCGCCTTCTGGCTGCTCTATCTCGCCGCCGGGCTCGCGTTCCAGCTCAGGCTCGGCACGGCGCTCGCCTCTGCACCGGCGTCGTTCCTGACCGGCGGGGCCGTCTTCGGTGCGGTGTCGGCGGCACTGCTCTTCGCGGGCGCGGACGAAGGCGTTGCCCTGCTCGTCGTCGCTGCGACGTATGCGGCGCTCACGGCCGCGCTCTTCTTGCGCGCGCGTGAGTTGGCACTGCTGCTCGGTGCGCTCAGCCTCGCGGCGGCGGCTGTCGGGGTGGCGCAGCTGCTGTCCGGCTCCAGCGTCACCTACGCGTGGGCCGCGGAGGCCGCGTTGCTGGCATGGCTGACGAGGCGCGTGCGCGACAGCCGCTTCCAGATTCCGGCGCTCGCATACCTTGCATTCGCGCTCGGTCACGCACTCGCTTTCGAGGCGAGCCCCGTGAACTTCTTCACCGACGTCCGTCAGCCCGCGAAGGGCGCACCGGCACTCGCCGTCATCGCGCTGGCCGCTCTCGTGTTCGCGCTCGTCCAGCGTTCGTGGGAACGGGTCGCGCCGAAGGGCATCCTCCGCACCCTCGAACCGCTGCTGGCATGGCTCGAGCGCCGCGAGCGCGCAGTCGACGCGGCCGCGTACACGATTGCCGTCGCCACTGGTGGCTACGCGGCCTCGCTCTACATGCTCGAGCTGTTGGGCTTCCAGAACGGGCACGTCGTCGTCACCTGCGTCTGGGCCGCGGCCGGCCTCGCCGCCGCCGCCGCGCGCTGGCGCATCGCGTTCGCCTGGCTGGCTGCGGTTGCCGCGAAGGCCGTCTTCTTCGACATAGCGTCGCTGACGCATACGAGGTACGGCATCTCGCTCGTCGTCGTGGGAGCAGCCGTGTTGGCGGCCGCGCTGCTCGCCCGAGCGGTCGTGGCGATCCCCTTCAGCCTGCCGCTCGTCCTCGCCGGCGCGCTGGTGCTCGTGCCCGGTCACGACGGGCTCGTGCTGATCGGCGTTGGCGTGCTGTACACCGCGCTGGCGGCTGTCACCTTCCGGCTGCGCGAGCTCGCGACGCTCCTGTGGGTCCTCGGCCTCACCGTCGCGGCATGCGGCGAGGCGCTGGCTCTCGAGGGCGTCTGGCTCGTGCTCGCGTACAGCGCGACCGCCGCCGCGCTCGCCGTCATCGCGAAGAGCGTGGGCGAGCGGAGGCTGCAGGCTGCGTCGCTCGTCTACCTCGTCGTGGCCGCGCTGGTCACGCTCGTCGGCGAGACGCCGCCATCGCACCTCGTCATGCCGATCGCGCACCCGGGTGACGGGCTCGCGAGCCTCGTGCTGCTCCTGGCCGCGTCGGCGACATTCGCGTGGTCTCTCGACTGGAGCGAGCGCTTCAAGATCGCGGCGACGTGGGCCGCCGGCGCGCTCGGTGTCTACGGCGCCTCGCTTGCGATCCTGGAGGCCGCCCAGCTGCTCTCGCCCGAAGACGTGCACACGAACTTCCAGCGCGGCCAGACGATGGTAAGCGCCTTCTGGGGCGTCCTGGCCCTCGTCTTCCTGTACGCCGGCCTCCGGCGGCGCCGCCCGCTGCTACGCGGCGGCGGCTTCGTGCTCTTCGCCGTCAGCCTCGGGAAGATCTTCCTGTTCGACCTCGCGAGCCTGAGCTCGGCGCAGCGCGCGCTGTCCTTCCTGGCGGTCGGTGCCGTGCTCCTGCTGGGCGGGTTCTTCTACCAGCGCCTCAGCGCCCAGTTCGACGCTAGATAGCATTCCTGGTATGGCGCGGGCGGCGAAGAGCCCACTCGAGCGGCTGCAGGAGCGAATCCGCACCGCCGATCGAGGCTGGTTCTTCGCCGCGATCGCAGACAAGGTCGCGGAGCGCCGCCAGGAGAAGGGGCTCTCCCAGCGGGAGCTCGCGGAGATCGTCGGCACGACCCAGTCCGCGATCGCGCGGCTCGAGCGCGGCGGCCGGCCTCCGCGCATCGACACGCTGCTGCGGATCGCGGACGCGCTCGAGTGCGACCTCGTCGTCGACCTGAGGCCGCGCCGCACATGAGCCAGGACCCCGCGGCCGTCGCACTCGAACGCCTGCTCGCCGTCACCGAGGCGAGCTACGAGCGCCGCGCGCAGCTCCAGCATGCACTCGAGTCGCGGATAGTGATCGAGCAGGCGAAGGGGATTCTCGCGGAGCGCTACGGGCTCGGCGTCGACGAGGCATTCGAGGCGATTCGACAGGCGTCGCGGTCAAACCGCTTCAAGCTGCACGAGCTGGCCGCGCAAATCCGGCCGGGGCAGCCGACGCCGCCTGAGGTCGCTTCGCTGCTCGACGGTTAGGCGCGGCCGATTCGGGCAAGCTGCGGCCGTGGTGGATCAAACGGCCGAACGCATCAAGCGCAACAACGGCGTCTTCCGCGAGGCGAACGAGCGCATCCGGGCCGCAGCCTCCGAGCACGATCACGGTTTGCAGCGGATCCCCTTCTTGTGCGAATGTCCCGTCGAGGACTGTGTACAGATCGTTCGCCTGACCGAGGAGCAGTACGCCGCCGTTCGCGCCAATCCACGCCACTACGTGACCGCCGTCGGCCACGAGGAGTCGGAAGCGCCCGTCGGTCAGGTCGTCGCGCGGAACGACGGCTACGTGATCGTCGAGAAGTGATGAACCGAGAAGAGCGAATCGGGATGAACGAGGCGGTCTTCCGCGACGTCAACGAGCGCATCCAGGACGTCGCATCGGCCTTCGATCTGACCAAGGAGCCGCTGGACCTCATCTGCGAGTGCGGCGACGCCTCGTGCGTCGAGCGCATAAGCCTCACACGCGACGAGTACGAGAGAGTCCGTGCAGAGTCCCATCTCTTCGCAGTCGCGAGCGGCCACGTTGCGCCCGATGTCGAAGAGGTCGTCGAGACCCGGTCCGGTTACGACGTGGTGCGGAAATTCAAGGGAGCTCCGGCTGAGATCGCGCAGAAGACCGACCCGCGGTCGGGGAGCTAGCGCGAGCCGGCACTCCGCGCGAGGCGCGGCGGCGCGGCCGCGCCGTCGAGCTGCGCCGCAATCTCCCGCGGCGTCCGCTCGGACGACACGACGCGCGCGGCGAGGTCGCGGAGGGCTACGCGATTCGATCGTGCGCTCCGCCGCAGCACATCGAATGCTCGCTCGGGCTCGAGGTGGAATCGCTCCGCCAGCATCCCCTTCGCCTGCTCGATGACGACCCGTGTTTCGAGCGCTTCCTGCAGCTGCGCGCAGCGGCGCGCCAGGATCGCCGTCAGCTCGACGAGGCGGCGGACCGCCGTCTCCGCCTCGTACGGCGTTCCGGGAGGGAGCGCGACCTGGATCAGGCTCTCGCCCCCGTCGGTGAAGGGCACGCCCCTAGGCATCGGACCCGTCGACGAGCCGGTGGACCGCCTCCGGCAGCGACGCCTCTATGCGGAAGACGCGCCTGAGCCCCGTGATCTCGAATACGCGGGTCACGCGCGGGTCGTCTGCGACCAGAACCAGGTGTCCGCCCGACGACTTCAGCGCCTTCGCCGCATCCACGAGGACCCCCAATGCCGTGGAATCCATGAAGGACACGCCCGTGAGGTCGACGAGGATCTGCCGGCCGCCGAGCTCGAGCACATCTGCGAGCTTGTCCCGCAGAAGCTCGGTCGTGTAGAGGTCGAACTCGCCGCCGGCGGCCACGACGAAGCAGTCCGAGCCAAACCGCGAGACACTTACACGGGCGTCGAGAATGGGCACACCGCCACGCTACGCCGCGCCGCGTGAGCGTTCAGCCCTGAGTTTGTGAGCCTTCCTTCACACGGCCACGAGCTTGTAGCCGAAGCCTCGCACTGTGACGAGCCGGTCGCGTCCGATCTTCCTCCGTAGGTTCACGATATGGGCGTCGCCTGCGCGCTGGTCGCCGACGTACGAGCTCTGCCACAGGTGTTGCATCAGCTCACGCCGCGAGAAGACGCGTTCCGGGTGTCGCGCGAGCAGCCCCAGCAGCTTGAACTCCGAGGGGGTCAGGCGCACGGGCTCCCCATTGACGGTTGCCGAGTGGCGCACGGGGTCGAGCGCCAGTGCGCCCACGCGGAGCACCGTGGGCTCTGCGAGGTCGAGCTCCCGACGGCGCAGGATCGCGCGCACGCGGCTGATCAGCTCGGGCATCGAGAACGGCTTCACGACATAGTCGTCCGCACCCACGTCGAGGCCGACGACCCGGTCGACCTCTGCGGTGCGGGCCGTCAACATCACGATCGGGATCGCGCTCTCGGTGCGCAAGCGGCGGCAGACCTCGATCCCCGAGACTCCGGGCAGCATCAGATCGAGCAGGAGGACGTCGTAGCCGTCGGCTCGAGCGGCTGCGAGCGCGCTCTCTCCGTCCTGGACAGTGTCGACGGCGAATCCCTCGCCGCGAAGCGCGTACGCGACCGAATCGGCGATTGCCGCCTCGTCCTCGGCGATCAGCACGCGTGGGCTCACTCGGAGAGGCTCCCCTGCGGTAGCTGGATGCGTGCTTCGCCGCGGTTCAGGAGGAGCTGGCCGCCCATGACTTCGAGCGACTGCTCGGCGATCGAAAGGCCGAGCCCGAAACCGCCGCCATCGCGTCCCGCGGCGCTGCGGAAGCGCCTGCGGAATTCGCCGATGTCGGGGCCGGCGGCCTCGCTGTCGACAATGTCGACCTCGACGACATTGCCCTCGATCCGGCGCGCCTCGACGGCTATGTCACCGCCGGAGCCGTGCCGGATCGCGTTCGCGATCAAGTTCGTGAGCGCCTGGACAAGCAGGTCGAAGTCGGCGAACACGGCGAGCTCCCGGTCGCAGCGGACCGTGACCGTGGCGTTCACCAGCTCGATGACCTCGTTCAGGAGCGGACGGAGCGGCATGATCTCCAGCCGCGGCGGCTCCTCGCCCGACTGTGCCCGGGCGAGGACGAGCAAGGACCGCGCGAGGCGGGCCAGGCGGCTGCACTCGGTCGCGATGTGCGCGATGAAGCGGTCCCGCTCCTCAGGGACATCCTTGGCACCTGCCTGCAGTACGTGCGCGGCGCCGACGATGCCGGTCAACGGCGTCAACAGCTCGTGGGCTGCGTTGGCCACGAACTCGCGTTCCGCGCGTGTGCGCCGCTCACGCGCCGAGACGTCCTCGATCAGGATCACGGCGATGTCGGTGCGGCGCGGGGTGACCCCGCTGACGTTGTAGACGCGGTCGTCGTCGAGGTCGACACGTTGGTCAGGTGCGACACCCGGCCCGACCAACCGGTCCGCGTAGCGGTGCAGCGAGAAGTGGGGCCACGGCTCGGGGAGCTCCCGGCCGCGTCGCAGGCGCGCCGGGTGCAAGAGGCGGCGCGCGGCGTTGTTGGCGAATGCAACCTGCTTCCGCCTCGTCTCGAACATGATCACCCCGATCGGCAGGCGCTCGAGGACGAGTGCGAGTTGCTCCTGCTCGCCCGAGTAGAACGGCGAGATGGCCGTCACGAAGAGGCTCCGTCGACGCCGTCGGCCTGGGTCAGCACGATCAGCCCGCGGGCCTCGCCGTTGCCGCCGACGAGAGGCATCAGGCTGACGCGGGACGTGACGTGCCGGCCACGCCGGTTCACGGCGGGGACAGCGAGGTGTGTGCCGATGCCTGTCGTGATCGTCTCGCGCATCGGCTTGCGCAGGTCGTCGACCGGCAACCCGATGTCGAGGTTGAGCAGGTGTTTGCCGACCGTCTCGTCCTGGCGCAGGCCCCAGAGATCGCGCGCCCCTTCGTTCCACGCGGTGACGACGAAGTCCTGGTCGACGACGACGACGCCGGCCTGCAGGCTGCTGAGGATGGCCTCGAGGAATGCATTCGCCTCGTTCAGCTCGAAGCTGCGCTCGTTGAGCTCGTCGTTCATCGTCTCCAGCTCTTCGTTCGTCGACTGCAGCTCCTCGTTCATCGTCTCCAGCTCTTCGTTGGTGGACTGGAGCTCTTCGTTCGTCGTCTCCAGCTCTTCGTTCGTCGACTGGAGCTCCTCGTTCGTCGTCTCGAGCTCCTCCACCGTCGACTGCAGCTCCTCGTAGGCCGTCTCCATGTCCCGCTTGGACTCTTCGAGCGCGAGTTGCAGCCGCCGGTAGCGCGTGACGTCGCTGAAGGTGATGCCGGCGCCGACCGTGGCGCCGGTGGAGGCGGTCAGCGGCGCGATCTGGACGTCGACGTAGCGCACGTCGTCTCCGTTTCTCCATTCGATGTCGCGCAAGGAGATGATGTGCCGGTCGGAATAAACCTGCTCGATGCGCGAGCGCAGCTCCACTGGACGGAATGACATGTCAAGGTCTCTGAAGGGGCCCCCGATGTCGCGAGGCGTGAGACCGAAGAACGCGCGCGCCTGAAGGTTCGCGAGCACGAGGTTCCCTTCGCGGTCGATGATGAGCTGCGCCACCGGGACGGATTCGAAACCCGCATCTCGGATGAGCCCCTCGGACACGAGCTGCGCGAGCGCATCTTCTTCCTTCGAAGCCGCCCCAGGCACGTGCTGGCGAGCGTCACGGCTTGCCTTGGCGAAGATGCGGCGTTTCAGGTCGACCGGGACGAAGAGATCACTGCGGGCCGCGAGCGCTTCGGCCTTGCCGAGGAAGAGATAGCCGCCGGTGCGCAGCGAGAAGTGGAAGTTCGCGAGGACGTGATGCTGCGTCTGCGCGTCGAGGTACATCAGTGTGTTGCGCGAGAGCAACAGCGAGATGCGCGAGATGGGCGGGTCCTGGATGAGGTCGTGGCGGCCGAAGATGACCGTCCGTCTCAGATCGGTGCGGAAGGCGAAGTGACCGTTTCGCTCCTCGAAGTAGCGCGCACGGAGATCGGGCGGTACATGCTCGACGTGCTTTGCCGTGTACTCCGCGTGCCGGCCGGTCGTCAGAGCGTCGTCGTCGATGTCCGTCGCGTAGATCTTCACGCGAGCCTTGTAGGCCTCTTCGCCGAGCTCTTCGGCGAAGATCATCGCCAGCGTGTACGCCTCCTCGCCCGTCGCGCAGCCGGTGGACCAGAGGCGGATGTTTCCGTCGACGCCGTCCTGCGACTCGACGATCCGCGGAACAATCTCCTTGCGCAGGTAGTCCCAGGCGACCTCGTCGCGGAAGAACGACGTGACGTTGATGAGGATGGTGTTGAAGAGCTCGACGAACTCGTCGGGGTGCTGCTCGAGGAACTCACGGTACTCGGGGAACGAGGCGACGCGGGCCTCGTCCATGCGCTTGGAGATCCGACGCAGCAAGCTCGGCCGCTTGTAGCCGGTGAAGTCGAAGCCGCGCTTGTCACGGATGAAGGCCAGCAGCTCCTCGAACTGCAGGTCGCGCTCTTGGGTGCTCACGGAGCCTGCCCGGCCGGTTCAGTCAGCGGGGTGATGCTGACCAGCGCCTCCCGGATCACGAGACCCTGCTGCACGGCTGCGTCCGCCTGCGCTTCGAACCTCGCGGCCGACGCCTTGCTGCCGCGGCCACGGAGGCGGCCCGCCATCCGACGGGCCATCGCGGCGCGCTCTTCCAGCGCACGCAACGCCGCCCAGAGCGCGCTTTCGACCGTGTCGGTCTGTTCCGCCGCGAGCGTCTCGATCGAGTAGCCGTGGCCTGTACGGCAGCGGAAGCGCAGGAGGCCGGATGCCTCTTCCGACTCCCACAGCGCGCCGCCGCAGTCCGGGCACACGAAGCCCGACGGGCTGCCCGGCTGCGGCCGGTCGCTCGCCCCGCGGTCGATCTCTATGTATTGCTCGTCGTCGAGCAGGGGATCGTCGGTCGGCGCCATCCCCGCCGGGACGCGCTCGTGCGTGAGCGAGGTGATGAGGTCAGCGAGCTCGTCTGCCGGCGCTACGAGATCGGGCTCGGCGGCGTCGATCGCGCTCGTCGGCATCATCGGGTAAAGCGCGTCGCCCGGGTCCTGAACGAGTGCGCGGCCGCCATGCGTCTTGACTGCGGCGAGCCCCGCGGTGCCGTCGTCGAGGACGCCGGAGAGGATCACCCCGACGACACGCGAGCCGTACGTCGCCGCGGCTGTGCGGAACATCGGGTCGATCGCAGGGCGGTAGCCGTTTTCCTTCGGCCCGCGATTCACGCGCATGAAGCCGGGCTGGATCAGCAGGTGGTGGTCCGGCGGGGCGACGTAGATCCGCCCGCGCTCGATCTCGGCGCCGTCCTCTGCGTGGGCTGACGGGAGGTCGCCGGCCCGTTCGAGGATCGCCGGCAGCACGCTGGTCGCGATCGCGGGCACGTGCAGCACAACGAACACCGCCGCTGGGAGGTCCTCAGGGAGGCGGGACACGATCGCCCGCAGCGCCTCGACTCCGCCCGCCGACGCACCGACGACGACGATGTCGTGCCCAGTTGTTTGCTTCTCAGACGGCACACCCCTCCGATACGCGGATCAGCATTCGATGATAGCTCCGTTGTCCCAGCCCTCCATCGTCGTCGCTGCCCTCGGTGACTCCATCACCGAGGGGTCGCCCGGGCTCCGAGGCTGGGACGCCTGGGCTGCCCAGGCCGATCGTCGCCTGCTGATCCGAAACTGCGGGATCTACGGCCAGCGGACTGACGAGATCGCCGCGCGGTTGGACGAATGCGCTCAGGGCGCCGACGTGCTGATCGTGCAGGGTGGCATCAACGACATCGCGCAGGGACGCGATGTCGAGGCTGCCGCTGCGAACCTCCGGGCGATTGTGCGGCGCGGCAAGGAGCTCGGCCTGCGCGTCTCGCTCGCCGATGTCCTGCCGTGGAACAACGGCTGGCCGGACGCGGAGTCGAAGATCCGGCGACTCAACGAGCTGATCTCGGAGATCGCGCACGAAGAGGACGTGACGCTGCTGCGATTCCACGAAACGCTCGAGGATCCGGAGCGCCCCGGTCGCCTGCGCGACGAGTGGACGTTCGAGGGCGACCATCCGAACGAGGACGGCTATCGCCGGCTCGCGACCGTCGTCGTACGCGCGCTTCAGAAGACGTAGACGTCGCCGTCGGACGCGCGCTCGATGCCGTCGTCGAGCGGCAGCTCGTCCGGCCGGTGGATGATCACGAGCCGCTTCGCGTCGGAGTCGTGGAAGGCAGCGATCGCCTCCTCCGCAGAAAGGTGGCCGCGCAGGCCGTTGCCGCCCTCGATGCTTTCGCGCAGGGTCGCCTCACAGAGGAAGAGGTCGGCGTCGCGTCCGACCGCTGCGAGTTGCGGGCTCGGCGCTGAGTCGCCGGAGTACGCGAGCGTCGACATCCCGTCGCTGACGCGCAGCGCGAACGTCTTCAGCTGGTAGTGCGGCACCTGCATGGGCATCACGGTCAGGCCGCACGTCGTGAACGATGCGCCTTCTTTGTACTCGCGCGCGTCGAAGCCCTCGGAGAACATCCCGGGCACGCCGAACTTCTCTCCGAACTGCTCGAGCTCGGCGAGCCCGCCCGGCGGGAGCCAGAGCTCCGGCTTCGGCGTGTCGCGGCCCGGTCCGAACATCGCGCCGAACGTCCACGGGACGAGATCGCCCCAGTGGTCGAGATGGAAGTGCGTGATCACGATCGCGTCGACTCGTGGCCAGCCGTCCTGTTCGCGCAAGCGCGGGAGCACGCCGGGCCCGCAGTCGAGCAGCAGCCGTCCGGTGCCTTCGACGAGGTAGCCAGACTGCGCGCCGCCGGGATTCGGCCAGGCCGGCGAACAACCGACGACTGTGAGCTTCACCATTCCAGTGTGGCATAGTCCTCGCGTGGCAGAGGGCGCGGTCGAACTCCTCAAGCGCGTTCCGCTCTTCTCCGATCTCGATCGGAAGGAGCTCGAGCGCATCGCTGTGTCGATGAAGGAACGGACGTTCGGCGCCGGCGACACGGTGACCGCCGAAGGCTCGAGTGGGGTGGGTTTCTTCGTGATCGAGTCCGGCAACGCCAAGGTGACCGTCGGCGGCGAAGACCGTCGACGCCTGGGGCCGGGCGACTACTTCGGCGAAGTCGCGCTGCTGAACGAAAGCGCGCGCACTGCGACGATCACCGCCGAGAGTGACCTCAAGTGCTACGGACTGACGTCATGGGAGTTCCGCCCACTCGTCGAGACCCAGCCGTCGATCGCCTGGAAGCTACTTCAGGCGATGTCCAAGACGTACCAGAGCCGCTAACCGAGCCTGAGCGTCTCGTCGGCCTGCTCGATCAGGAGCGGGTCGTGCGTCGCGCACACGACCGCCGCGCCGTACTCGCGCGCCAGGCGGACGAAGAGGGTGCCGGCCGCGATCGCATTCGCCTGGTCGAGGCGCGAAGTCGGCTCGTCGGCGAGGAGCAGTTCGGGCCGAGGCGCCAGTGCCCGTGCGATCGCGACGCGTCCCCGCTCGCCGGTGGAGAGCCGCGACACGCGCTGCTCGATGCGGTCCTCGAGCCCGACCGCGACGAGGGCGTCACGTGCGGCAGCCGCGGGCAGCCCGCGCAGCGCGAGCGCAAGCTCGACGTTCTCGAGCGCCGAGAGCGTGGGGACGAGCCCGGGCTGCTGCCCGATGTAGCCGATGTGATCACGGCGGAGCTCTGCGCGTCCCGTGCGGTCCAGTCGTGCGATGTTCGCACCGAGGACGGCGACCAGGCCGGCGTCCGGAAGCTCGAGCCCCGCGAGCACGTGCAGCAGCGTCGTCTTGCCCGAGCCCGATGGGCCGGTGACGACCGTGAGCGTCGACGACTCGAACGTCGCGTCGAGCGAAGCGAGCACCGTGCGGGAGCCGTAGCCCTTGTCCACGCCGCGGACGGCGGCGACGAGACTCGTCTCGGGCGGCGGCTCGGACATCTCGGTCTCCGGGAGGCTCTCGCTCGTCTCCTCGCCCGACACGACGATCTCCCGACCCTCGAGCCGCGCGCTCGCATGGGTACGGATGCCGGAACGCCGCAGCAGCTCCTCGGGCAGCCGTAGCCAGCCGCCCCTGCCGACGACGATCGACTCGTCGCGCAGTGTGCCGCCGGACTCTTCGCTGACGCGGCCGTCGCGAATGCGGACGATACGGTCGGCGATCGACGCCGACTCGGGATCGTGACTGACGATCACCGCCGTGCATGCCTCGGCGCGGATCAGCTCGCCGATCGTGTCGTAGACGAGTTGAGCGCTCTCGGCGTCGAGCTCGCCGGTCGGCTCATCGGCTAGGAAGAGCTTCGGCCGGTGGGCGAGCGAAGCCGCGACGGCGACGCGCTGCTGCTCACCGCCCGACAGCTCCGCGGGGTGCGCGCCTCGCTTGTCGGCGAGGCCGACACGCTCGAGCAGCTCGTCCGCCCGGCGATGGCGTTCTGCCGGCGTCGCACCGCCGAGGCCGAGCTCGAGCCCGACGAGCTCTCGCGCGGTCAGTTCGGGCGCGAGCGCGCGGGCGTAATGCTGGTCGGCGTAGCCGACCGTGTGCGTGCGGTAACGCGCGACGTCCCGGGCCGGCAGCTTCGCGAGCTCCGTGCCGAACACGCGCACCGTTCCTGCGGACGGGCGGTCGAGCCCCGCGAGGATGCGCAGGAACGTCGACTTGCCCGAGCCGCTCGGCCCGAGCACCGTGACCGTCTCGCCTTCGCGGACGGTCAGCGAGAGGCCCTGCAGTGCCGCGGCGTCTCCTTCCGTCGTCTGGTGCACGCGGAAGACGTCGCGGACCTCGATTGCCTTGCTCACGTTCCCACCTCCGCGAAGCGTCCGGCAACGTCCGCGCGGAACGCGCGCTGGGTCGCGATCGTG
>VAXO01000106.1 GCA_005888435.1 Actinomycetota bacterium
CGTCAGAAACGTCGTCGGCGGCTCGCGCATGCCCTGGAACGAGGCGGCCACCTGCGCACCTGTTCCGTCCGCACGGGCGACGACGATTCGCGCGACCGCCCCGAGGTCGAACGTCGTGTAGGCGATCCGCCCACCGTCGGGAGACCAGACGCCGTCGTATGCGTACTCGCCGAACGGTGTCAGCCGGCGTTCGTTCCGTCCGTCGGCACCGATCCGGTAAACGCTCGAGATGGCGCCGAACGCCCGCTGACGCGTGAAGAGAAGCGCACCATTGCTCGGTGACCAGTCCGGCTCGAAGTCCGAGAAAGCCCCGCACGACGTCGCGAGCGCCGGCTTTGGACGCGACGGGGCTGCGACCGCGAGCGACGCGGCCACCAGTGCGATGAGCACCACGACCCCCAGCCTGACCACGTCCCGACGGTAACTGGCCGGCGTTATCGGTCCGTAAAGCGCACTACTCCGCGGTAGGAACCCTCCCCATCAGGCTCGCGAGCAGCCCGTCCAGGCTCTCGCCGCCGAGGACGCGGCAGACCCCCTCGGTGATCGGGAGCTCGACGCCGAGGCGGTGCGAGAGGTCGCGCAGGACCGGCGCGGTGGTGAGCCCTTCGACCACCTGGCCGATCTCGGCCACGGCCTCCTCGGCCGTGGCGCCGCGGGCGATCAGCTCGCCGGCGCGGCGGTTCCGGCCGTAGCTCGAGAAGCAGCTGACGATCAGGTCGCCCATCCCGGCCAGCCCGCTGAAGGTCTCGGGCGCGGCGCCTTCGGCCTCCCCGAGCCGCGCCATCTCGACGAGCCCGCGCGTGATCAGGCTCGCCTTGGCGTTGTCGCCGAGGCCGAGCCCGTCGACCCCGCCGGTGGCGAGGGCGATCACGTTCTTCGCGGCGGCGCAGAGCTCCACGCCCACGAGGTCGTCGTTGACGTAGACGCGGAAGATCATCGAGTTGATCGCCTCCTGCAGCCGCTCGGCCAGCTCGTGGTCCTCGCTCGCGATCACCGCGGCCGAAGGGAGACCGTCCGCGATCTCCTCGGCCATGTTCGGCCCGGAGAGAACGGCGACGGGGCGCCCCCGCACGCGCGTCGACAGCCGTGCGCCGGTCGCCGGGTCGAGCCCCTTCGTCAGGCTCAGCACCGGGGCGTCGCCCGGGAGCCCGGCGGCGACCTCGGCGAACGCGA
The DNA here is from genome assembly GCA_005888435.1 of Actinomycetota bacterium. Lineage (GTDB taxonomy): Bacteria > Actinomycetota > Thermoleophilia > Gaiellales > Gaiellaceae > 3-1-20CM-4-69-9. Next base: position 1,174 of record VAXO01000106.1, read on the forward strand.
CGCTCGGGACGGCGAGGACGACGACGTCCGCGTCCGCGATTGGCGCCTCCGCGATCGTCGTGGCGGTGACGCCCTCGAGGTCGGCGGTCCGGAGGTAGCGCGGGTTGCGGCCGGTCTCGTCGATCGTGCGCGCCTGCTCGGGATCGCGGCAGGCGAGCGTCACGTCATGGCCGCGGTGCAGCAGGACACAGGAGAAACCCGTCCCCCACGTGCCGCCGCCCACGACGACGACGTTCACGACCGCGGCACGAAGTCGATCGTCACCGGCACGCCTTCGAGCTCGAAGCGCTCACGTAGCTGATTTTCGACCCAGTAGCCGTAGTCGCGCGTCACGTGCCGTCTGTTGTTGACGGTGAAGCGGAAGCGCGGCGGACGCGAAGCGACCTGGGCGCCGTAGAGGATCCGCACCGGTGTCTCGCGCCGCTCCTGGAGCTCCGCCAGGAAGCGGTTCAGCTCGGCGGTCGGGACGCGGGCGATGTGCTTGTCGAATTGGCGCTCGATCAGGTCGAGCAGCCGCTCGATGCCACGGCCGGTCTTCGCCGAGACGGCGACGTGCGGCGGCCGCTGCCGCAGGCGCCGCTCGAGCTCCGGACGCACGTCGTCGATCCCGACCGTCGTGAGGTCCCACTTCGACAGGACGACGATCGTCGAGCACTGCGCCTTCCGCGCCACATCGGCGACCGACAGGTCCTGTTCCACGATGCCTTCCGACGTGTCGATCAGGACGAGGGCGATGTCCGCGCGCTCCGCCGCGTCCAGCGCACGCAGCTCCGAGTAGTACTGGACGCCCTGGCGATGACGGCGCTTGCGCCGCATCCCGGCCGTGTCGACGAACACGAACGTCCGGTCGCCGCGCTCGAACATGGTGTCGATCGCGTCGCGCGTCGTGCCCGGCGTCTCGGACACGATCACCCGCTCGCGGCCGAGGATGGCGTTCAGCAGCGACGACTTCCCGACGTTCGGCCGGCCCAGGATCGCGACGCGGATCGCCGTCTCGGGGATCTCTTCACGCCCTTCGCCAGGCAGCTCTTCGACGATGCGGTCGAGCAGGTCGCCGGTGCCGTGCCCGTGCAGCGCCGAGAGCGGCCATGGCTCCCCGAGCCCAAGCCGGTGCAGCTCGAGCGCCAGGCTGTCCTGCGCCGGATCGTCGATCTTGTTCGCGATCAGCAAGACCGGCTTGCGTGCGCGCCGGAGGATGTCGGCGACCTCCTCGTCCCCTGGCGTGATGCCGATCCTTGCGTCGACGACGAACAGCACGAGGTCCGCTTCGGCCACGGCCTCCCGCGCGTGCGCCGCGATCGACTGCGTCATCGGCGACGGGTCGGCGATGTCGACACCGCCGGTGTCCACCAGCAGGAAGCGGTCGTTGCCCCACTCGGCAGCGACCTCCTTGCGGTCGCGCGTCACGCCGGGCTGCTCGTGCACGACGGCCGTGCGCGAGCCGGTCAGCCGGTTCACCAACGTCGACTTCCCGACATTCGGGAAGCCGACGACGGCGACGGTCCCTTTCACGCCGGTGGAGTCGCGACGCGCGGACGGCCCTGCTCGTGCGTCGTCAGAAGGAACTCCCACAGCCGCCTGATCTCCCTCCGGATCTCCTGCGACCCGGCGCGGTAGCCCTTCGAGTTGCGCGGATGGCTGCTGAGGTCGAGTGGCTCGCCGAATGCGATCGACACCGGCTCGAAGTTTCCGAACTTCCAGCGCTGCGACCCCTCGATCGCGGCGCACACGACCGGAACCCGTTCCTGCACCGCGATCAGCGCGGCACCGCTGAGCACCTCGCCGGGCTCCGCCTTCTGGCGCGTTCCCTCCGGGAACATCCCGAGGGCGTCTCCGCGGCGAACCACCTCGCGCATGACGCGGATCGCCTCTCGGTCCGACTCGCCACGTCGGATCGGCGAGGTTCCGAACAGGCGGATGAACGGCCCGGCCAGCGGGTTGTCGTGCACCTCCTGCTTCGCGACGTAGTAGAGGGTGCGCGGGACGACCGATCCGAAGGCCCACGGATCGAGCCAGGAGAAATGGTTGAAGCAGAGGACGACGGGACCGTTGAGCGGTACCCGCTCACGGCCGTACGTGCGCAGCGGCGCAAAAGCCCGCACAAGGCTGCCGAAGAACGGCTTCCCGAACAGCCACGCCCATTGCGTGCGGTTCACGGCCGCGACGCGGCCAGACGCTGCTGGACCAGGTCCTCGATGCGGCTGACGACGTCGTCGACCTCGAGGACGGTCGTGTCGATCTGCTCGGCATCGTCGGCCGGCTGAAGCCTTGGCGCGTCGCGTTCGTCGCGACGGCGTAGATCGGTCACGAGCGCGTCGCCGGCGATGTCGGGACGCTCTGCTTCGCGCCGCCTCGCGCGCGTCGCGGCGTCGGCGTTGAGATACACCTTCACCTCCGCGTTCGGCGCGACGACCGTGCCGATGTCGCGCCCCTCGATCACGACGTCGCCGTGCTCCCCGAGCTCGCGCTGGCGTTCGCGCATCACCTGGCGCACCGCCGGATGCGCGGCGACGACCGGCACCTGGCGGTCGATGCGCGCCTCGCGAATCGAGGCGGTGACGTCGTAGCCGGCGATCGACACGCGCCCGGCGTCGTCGAACTCGACGGGATTGTCGGTGGCGAGGCGCCCGAGCTTCTCACCGTCGCTGAGGTCGAACGAGCGCTGCATCGCGAGCCAGGTGACCGCGCGGTACATCGCCCCGGTGTCGAGGTAGCGGAAGCCGAGCCGCTCGGCGAGGCGCCGTGCGACCGTGCTCTTGCCTGCCCCTGCGGGGCCGTCGATGGCGACGATCATCGTCTGGAGACGGAATCGAGGAGGTCGAAAAACCCGGGGAAGCTTATAGCGACCGCGTCGGCGTCCCTGACCTCCACGCCCTGGCGCGACGTGACGCCGGCGACGGCGGCCAGCATCGCGATGCGATGGTCGCCGTCCGACGACATCCGGCCGCCGGTCGGCCGTGCGGGCACTCCTCTCACCTCGAAGCCATCTTCGCGCGCACGGATGCGGACGCCCAGCGCGCGTAGGCCGTTCGTCACGCTTTCGATCCGGTCCGTCTCCTTGACGCGGAGCTCCGCGGCGCCCGTGAGATGGCTGTCGCCGCGGGCGCCGGCGGCAGCGAGGGCGAAGAGCGGCAGCTCGTCCACGAGGCGCGGGACCTCGTCGGCGGTCACGTCGGTCGCAACGAGCTCCGCCGACTGCACCTGCACATCCCCGATCCACTCACCGGCGACCTTGCGCCGGTTGAAGACGGTCATCCGTGCACCCATCCGCTCGAGGACGTCGAGCAGGCCGGTGCGGCGCGGGTTGAAGCCCACGTCGTGGATGGTCAGATCCGAGCCGGAGAGGAGCGTCGCGGCGACGATGAATGGGGCGGCCGCGGAGAAGTCGCCGGGTACCTCGACCTCGCCGAGCTGGAGACGGGAGGCGGGCTCGATGGAGACGGAGCTCGGCCGCCGCCGCACGCGCGCGCCGGCCGCGGCGAGCATCAGCTCGGTGTGGTCGCGCGTCGGCGCAGGCTCGATCACGGTCGTCGTGCCGTCCGCGTTGAGGCCGGCGAGCAGGACGGCGGACTTCACCTGCGCGCTGGCGACCGGCAGCGCGTACTCAATCCCGTGGAGCGCGTCGCTGCCCTCGACGACCAGCGGGTTGGTCGTCACGCGCGCGCCCATGCGGTTGAGCGGCTCCGCGATGCGGTCCATCGGTCGCGCGGAGAGCGACTCGTCCCCGGTGAGCTCGAAGCGTCCCCGCTGGCCGGCCAGGATGCCCGCGAGCAGGCGCATGAGGGTGCCGGCGTTTCCGCAGTCGACAACTGCTGGGGTCAGACCCCTCGCGGGGGTCAGACCCCGGCCTTTCACCACGAGCTCGTCTTCCGATATGTCGTCGACCTCGACGCCGAGCGTGCGCACCGCGTCGATCGTGGACTGCGTGTCGCCTGAGCGGCCGAAGCCGCGCACGTGCGTCTCGCCCTCGCAGAGCGCGCCGATCAGCACCGCGCGGTGCGAGATCGACTTGTCGCCGGGGACGGCGATGTGCCCGACGAGGGCGCCGGCCGGCTCGACCTTCATTCGTCGATGACTGCCGATACGACGACGTGGTACCCCTGCGACTCGAGCACGCCCGCCGCCCGCGCAGCCTCGCCTTCGCCGGCGACGAGCAGCGTCAGCGTGCCGCCGCGCTCTCGGGACATGTGCTGCAGCTCGAAGTCCTCGATGTTGATCCGCTCCGCTCCGAGCGCCTGCGTGATCCCGGCGAGCACACCAGGACGGTCCGGAACGTGCACGCGCAGTCGCTGCAGCGCCCCGGGCTGCTCGTACGCCTCGGCGAGCATCTGCCGGCGGTTCCCCGACGCTTCGCCGATCCAGCGCGCGAGGAAGCCCGCGTCCTTCTCCCCGAGCGCGCGCTCCACCTGCTCGACCCGGCGCCGGTGCTCGGCCAGCGCATTCCCGAGTGCATCGGCGTTGTCGAGGAAGATGTCGACCCAGATGCGCGGGTTCGCCCCGGCGACGCGCGTCATGTCCCGCAGCGATCCCCCCGCAGCGGCGAGCGGCTCATGCCCGTCGATGCGCGACGCACCGGCCTGGTTCAGCAGCAGGTTCGCCAGAGCATGCGGCAGGTGGCTCGTCAGCGCGACGAGCCGGTCGTGCGCCTCGGGATCGACGGCGACGGGGACGGCGCCGACGGAGGACACGAATCCGTGCAAGAGCCGGTAGCGCTCGGGGTCGGTCGCTGCGACCGGGGTCAGGAACCAGGTCGCGCCGCGGAAGAGCTCGCCGTTCGCGTGCGCCGCGCCGTGCGTGTGCGACCCGCACACGGGGTGCCCCCCGATGAAGCGGGCATCGCTCACCGCGCGGGCAACTGCCCCCTTCGTCGAGCCCACGTCCGTCACGGTCGTCCCGTTCCCGCTTGCGGCGAGGACGTTCGCGACCTCGAGCGGGAGCTGCGCCACGGGCGCCGCGACCACCGCCAACTCGGCGTCGGCGACAGCTTCCTCGAGCGACGCCGCCGGCTCGACGGCCTCGCGGCCCGCTGCAACCGAGAGCGCGTCGGGGTCGACGTCCCAGCCCCGCACCTCGTCGACGCCGGCCGCCCGCGCGGCGAGCCCGACCGAGGCGCCGATCAGCCCCGTGCCGACGATCGCCAGCCGCTGCACGCCCTACCCGATCGTGCGGCCCATCAGCTGGGCCAGCGAGCGGATCTCGTCTGCAAAGTCCGGGAAGTCGGCGACCGGGATCTGCTGCGGCCCGTCGCAGAGCGCCTCCTCGGGGCGCGGGTGCACCTCGACGATGATGCCGTCAGCGCCGACGGCGACCGCAGCACGCGCCAGAGGCAGCACGAGCTCGCGCCGGCCGGGAGCGTGCGACGGGTCGACGATCACCGGCAGGTGTGTCTCGTTCTTCAGTACCGGCACGGCGCTGATGTCGAGCGTGTAGCGCGTCGCGCGCTCGAACGTCGTGATGCCGCGCTCGCAGAGGATCACGCGCGCGTTGCCCTCGCGGACGATGTACTCCGCCGCCATCAGCAGCTCCTCGATCGACGCGGCAGGCCCGCGCTTGAGCAGCACCGGCTTGTCGGTCTTGCCGACCTCGGAGAGCAGGTTGAAGTTCTGCATGTTCCGCGCGCCGATCTGGATCACGTCCGCGTGCTCGAGCAGCGCCTCGACGTGCCGCGGGTCCATCAACTCCGTCACGATCGGCAGGCCGGTCTCCTCGCGCGCCTCGACGAGGATCTCGAGCGCCTCCTCGCCGAGCCCGCTGAAGGTGTACGGCGACGTGCGCGGCTTGAACGCGCCGCCGCGGAGCATCGTCGAGCCCGCCTGCGCAACCGCGCGCGCAGTCTCCAATGTCTGTTCGCGGTACTCGACCGTGCACGGGCCGGCGATCAACCCGAACGCGTCGTCGCCGATGCGGCGGCCGTTGACCTCGATCACGGTGGGATCCGGGGAGAGCTCGCGGGAGACGAGCTTGTACGGCTTCAGGATCGGCAGCACCTGCTCGACGCCCGGGTAGCCCTCGAGCGGCAGCGCCGCCAGCGCCTCACGCTCGCCGATCGCGCCGATCACGGTCGCCTCGCGGCCGGGCGTCACGTGCGCGTCCGCGCCCGCCTCGGCGAGCCGGGCCACGACGTGGTCGACCTCCTCGGGCGTCGCGTGGGCGCCCATGACGATCAGCAGCTCCGGAGATCCCGTCACGGCCATGGAACTCAGGATACTTTTGCTCGCGCCATGCGGATCTTCAGCGGCATCCAGCCCACCGGCGCGAAGCACCTCGGCAATTACATCGGCGCGATCCGGCAGTGGGCCGCCGCGCAGGACGACAGCCTGTTCTGCATCGTCGACCTGCACTCGATCAGCGTCGCCTACGACCCGGAGGACCTGCGCGAGTCGACGTACTCCCTCGCCGCGTTGCTGGTCGCCTGCGGCCTCGACCCCGAGCGCTGCATCCTCTTCGTCCAGAGCCACAACCCCGACCACGCCCAGGGCAACTGGCTGCTGTCGAGCGTCTCGAGCTTCGGGGAGCTTCGCCGGATGACGCAGTTCAAGGACAAGGCCGACCAGCAGGAGTTCGTCTCCGTCGCGCTGTTCGAGTACCCGGTGCTGCAGGCGGCGGACATCCTGCTGCACCAGACGGAGGGCGTGCCGGTCGGCGAGGACCAGCGCCAGCACGTCGAGCTGACCCGCAACATCGCCGAGCGCTTCAACGCGCGCTACGGCGAGACGTTCGTCGTTCCTGAAGTGCTGACGCCCAAGCTCGGCGCCAAAATCGGCGACCTGCAGGAGCCGGCGAAGAAGATGTCCACCACCGGTGGCACGGCCCAGGGCACGGTGTTGCTGCTCGACGAGCCGGACACCATCCGCAAGAAGGTCCGCAGCGCCGTCACCGACTCAGGCCGGGAGGTCCGGCGCGGCCCCGGCAAGGAGGGGATCGAAAACCTGATCTCGATCATGTCCGTCGCGACGGGCGACGACTTCGACGCCGTCGAGGCGCGCTATGACGGCAAGGGCTACGGCGACTTCAAGTCGGACGTCGCCGAGGCGGTGATCGAGCTCGTCAGGCCGATCCAGGCACGTTATGAGGAACTGCGGAGCGATCCCGCCGAGCTCCAGAGGCTCTTGGCAGTCGGAGCCGAGAAGGCGCGTGCCTCCTCTGGGCCCACGCTCGACACCATGTACGGGCGGATGGGCTTCACCAGACCGTAACCCGCTTTTCTCCAAAGGCCTTCCCATGCAGGGCCTTTCCGGGATACGGTCCCACCGTCATTCAAGGGGAGGAGAAGAGCATGACCCGGAGACGGAGGCTGGGCGCCGTCGGCGTCCTTCTCTTTGCGTGTCTGATCGTCGCGAGCGTCGCGGCCGCGCAGGTCGGCGGCGTGAGCAGTGTCCGCTCGGCGGCCGCCGGAGGCTCATGTCTGACCGGCCCGATCAAGCACGTCGTGTACCTGCAGTTCGACAACACGCACTACAACCGCGACAACCCGAGCGTCGCGTCGGACCTCGAGCAGATGCCACACCTGCTCAACTTCCTCAAGACCAACGGGACGCTCTTCACGAACGACCACACGATCCTGATCTCGCATACCGCGGGCGGGATCCTGTCGACCCAGACAGGCCTCTATCCCGACCGGCACGGTCAGGCCGTGTCGAACAGCTACTTCGCCTACGACCCGGCCAAGAACCCGTTCTTCAGCACGTCGTTCAAGTACTGGACCGACCTCGTCGACGACGCGACCGGCACGAGGGACGCCTTCGGGAACATGGTCACGGAGGGCAAGATCACCCCGGCACCCTGGGCTCCGTTCACGCGCGCCGGCTGTGACTTCGGTGCAATCTCGCTGGCGAACATCGAGCTCGAAAACACAGGCACGGGTCCGTTCGGCGACATGACCGAGGCCTTCGGGCCGGGCTCGCCGGAGGTCGCGGACGCGGCTGCGTCGAACGCGGCTCCGTCCGGATCGGCCGCACGCGCGCGGGCGCTGACCGACTACGTCGGCATCGCAGTCCACTGTGCGAACGGCGGCGGGATCTGCGCCGCGAACTCGACCAACGTCGCGAACTCGCGTCCCGACAAGCTCCCGGACGAGCCGGGCGGCTACGCCGGCTTCCAGGCGCTGTACGGCGCCAAGTACGTCGATCCGGCGATCAACAACGGGAGCGCCTGCGTGCAGGCCACCGACGGCTCGAACGTGACCGATCCGTTCGGCCGCTGCGGCTTCCCCGGCTTCGACGGGGCGCTGGCGAAGAACACGCTGGGCTACCTCGCCACGATGCAGGAGGCCGGCATCCCGGTCACGTGGGGGTACATCTCTGACGCCCACGACAACCACACCGCCGCCTTCCCGGCGCCGTTCGACCCGAGCTTCCCGCGGGCGTCCGGCCCGGGCGAGGCTGACTACAACGCTCAGCTGAAGGCCTACGACGATGCGTTCGCGGCCTTCTTCGACCGCCTGAAGAACGACGGCATCGACCAGAGCAACACGCTCTTCATGGTCACCGTCGACGAGGGCGACCATTTCGCCGGCGGCATCGGCACGGTGCAGCCCGACGGTTCGCTGGGCTACAACCACGCGAACTGCTCGTGGACGACCACGCCGTCCTGCCCGGCGAACCAGATCGGCGAGGTCAACCTCAACATCAAGGCGAAGCTGCCGGCGGGCACGCCGGGCTTCCAGGTGCACCGCGACTCGGCGCCGGCGTTCTGGGTCAACGGGCAACCCGCCCGCACCGACGCGACGCTGCGCACGATGGAGCGGAACGTGTTCGGGATGCAGTCGATCGATCCGTACCTGAACCCGACACCGCAACCGGTGTTCGACCGAATCGCCGACGCGGTCGGCGAGAAGACGCTGCACATGGTGACGAGCGATCCGGCTCGGACGCCGAGCTTCACGGCGTTCGGCGATCCGAACTACTTCGTCACCGACGCCGGTCCGTCGTGCGGGAGTAACCCCTGCATCGACTACCACTTCGCGTGGAGCCACGGCGACGTGCAGACGGACATCGCCAACACGTGGGTGGGCTTCGTCGGGCCGGGCGTTGCACAAAAGGGGATCGACAGCGACACCTGGACGGATCACGTGAACGTGCGACCGACGATCCTCTCGCTCGTCGGCCTCAAGGACGACTACGGCCACGACGGCCGCGTCCTTTTCGAGGCACTGACGACGAAGGCAACGCCGCAGGCGCTGATCGCTCACCGTGAGACGGTTCGCCGGCTCGCGGCGGTCTACGAGCAGGTCAACGCACCGTTCGGCCAGTTCGCAATGGACGCACTCACCGCGTCCACGCGGGCGATCCGAAGCTCGGACGAGAGCGTCTACAACGGGATCGAGACGTCGATCGAGAACCTGACGAACCAGCGCGACGCGCTGGCGAGCCAGATCAAGGCGGCCTTCGACGCCGCTGCTTTCAACGAGCAGGCGCTGAACGAGCAGCAGGCGAAGAACTGGATCAACCAGGCGCAGAGCCTGTTGAACCAGGCTGCTGCGCTGGCTGGACCAGGCGCCTAAGGCGTTCTGTTTCGGAGGGCTCGAGCTCGCGCCACCGGCCGGGCTCGAGCCCTTCGAGCGTCAACCCTGCGTACGTGCTCCGGTGCAGGTGGCGGACAGGATGGCCGACCGCCTCGAGCATCCGCCGGACCTGTCTGTTCCGGCCCTCGTGGAGGGTGAGCTCGACACGCGAAGGTGCCAGGCACCGGACAGCGGCCGGAGCGGTCATGCCGTCTTCGAGCTCGACACCTTCGGCCAGGGCTCGTAAGTCACGCTCGTCGGGCCGCCCCTCGACGTCCACGACGTACACCTTCTCGACCCCGTAACGCGGATGCGCGAGCCGGTGCGCGAGCGGGCCGTCGTTCGTCAGCAGCAGCGCGCCTGTCGTCTCCACGTCGAGCCGGCCGACGGGCACGACGCGCTCCGGGAGATCGACGAGGTCGACCACCGTCGGGCGTCCCTGCGGATCGCTGGCGGTCGTGACCGTCCCTGCGGGCTTGTGGAGCAGCACGTAGGCGACCTCCTGGGCTGTCACCGGCTTCCCATCCACCTCGACGCGGTCGCGCCGCTCCACGAACGTGTTCAGCTGCCCCGGCGCACCGTTGACTGTGACGCGGCCGGCCTTGATCAGCTCGTCAGCCTTGCGGCGCGAGGCGACACCCGCGCGGGCGAGATAGGCGTTGAGGCGCACGGCACGTATATTCGCCCGATGGCGCACTACGTCACGCTGATGCGCTGGACGACGCAGGGTTACGCGGGCCTGCCGAAGTGGCGCGAGCGGGTCGAGGAGGGCGAGCAGATCATCGCCGAGGCGGGAGGCACGCTCGTCGGCGTCTACGTCACGCTCGGCCGCTACGACGTCGT
>VAXO01000107.1 GCA_005888435.1 Actinomycetota bacterium
CTTCAAGTGGGAGGGCGGGACGCATCGCGTGCAGCGCGTGCCCGAGACCGAGTCGCAGGGACGGATCCACACGTCGACCGCGACGGTCGCGGTCATGCCGGAAGCGGAAGAAGTCGAGGTCGAGATCGACCCGAACGAGCTGAAGGTGGACGTGTACCGCTCGACCGGGCCGGGCGGGCAGAGCGTGAACACGACGGACTCCGCCGTGCGCATCACCCATCTCCCGACGGGCCTCGTCGTGTCCATGCAGGACGAGAAGAGCCAGCTGCAGAACCGGCAGAAGGCGCTGCGCGTCCTGCGCGCGCGTCTCTACGAGCTGGAGCGCGAGAAGCAGCAGACCGAGCTCGACGCCACGCGACGCTCGCAGATCGGCTCCGGCGGGCGCGCGGAGAAGATCAGGACCTACAACTTCCCCGAGAATCGGATCACAGACCACCGCATCAAGCTGACGACGCACCAGCTCGACCGCGTGCTGCAGGGGGAGCTCGACGAGTTCACCCATGCGCTGACGTCCGAGGACCGGCGCCGCGCGCTCGGCGAGTGACAGTGAGGGAAGCGCTCCGAGCCGCGGAGCGTGACCTCGCCGCCGCCGGCGTCGACATGCCGCGCGTCGACGCGGAGCTGTTGCTCGCACACGTGCTCGGCACGTCCCGAAGCGGCGTGTACGCGCAGGCCGACGTGGACGTGCCAGACACCTGGCATGTCCTCTTGAGACGCCGCGTCGAGCGCGAGCCGCTCGCGTACGTCCTCGGGGACTGGGGCTTTCGCCGGTTGGTGTTGAAGACGGACGCCCGGGCGCTCGTCCCGCGGCCCGAGACGGAGATCGTCGTCGAGCGCTGCCTCGAGCTGCTGCGCGGGGAGAGCGCACCGCGCGTGCTCGACGTCGGCACCGGCACTGGCGCGATCGCGCTGGCCGTCAAGGACGAGCATCCCGACGCGCGCGTCACGGCGGTCGACACGTCCGAGAAGGCTGTCGCGCTCGCGCGCGAAAACGCCGCGCGGCTGCAGCTCGACGTCGACGTGCGCCAAGGCAGCTTCGACGTCGCCACCGGTGGCTGGGACCTCGTCGTCTCGAACCCGCCGTACGTCACACCGGAGGAGTGGGAGACGCTCCAGCCCGAGATCCGCGAGTGGGAGCCGCGCGGCGCGCTCGTCGGCGTCGGTCTGCACGAGCAGCTCGCGCGCGTCGCGAAGACGCGCTTCCTCGTCCTCGAGGTCGGAGCGTGCCAGGCACACGGCGTGTCCGAGACGCTCACGTCACTCGGGTACGTGGATGTCCGGGTCACGCCGGATCTGGCCGGCGTGCTGCGTGTCGTCGAAGGACGCCGTTGAACGACGCCGTCGCAGCGCTGCGCGCCGGACAGCCGGTAGTGCTCCCGTTCGACACCGTCTACGGCCTCGCCGCCGAGCCGCACGCCGAAGGGTCGACACGCCGCCTCTACGAGCTCAAAGGACGGGCGCAGGCGCAGCCGACCGCACTCGTCGCAGCGAGTGTCGACGCGCTACGCGCCTGCCTGCCCGAACTGGACACGACCCGTGACTGGCACCGGCTGCTGCCGGGCCCGCTGACGCTCGTCGTCGCGAACCCGGCGCACCGGTTTCCCTGGCTGACCGGCACGAGCCCCGGCACGCTCGGCGTCCGCGTCCCCCACCTGACCGGCCCGACCCGTGCCGTCCTCGACGAGCTCGGCGCCGTCGTCGCGACGAGCGCGAACCATCCCGGCGGCCCCGACCCTCGCCGCCTCGAGGACGTGCCGGAGGAGATCCGCGCCGGTGCGGCTGTCGTCGTCGACGGCGGTGAGCTGCCCGGAACCTCGTCGACCGTCGTCGATCTCACAGGCCCCGAGCCGCGGATCCTCAGGGAAGGCGCCGTCCCGGCCACGGAGGTTCTCCGTCGACTGCAAGCGGCAGTACGATCCACCTGATGGCTGTCGCCGCGCAGCAGACATTTCAACAGCTGACCACGGCCGGTCTCGACCAGATCGATCCCGAGATCGCGGAGCTGCTCGGCCGCGAGCTCGAGCGCCAGCGCGGGCAGATCGAGCTGATCGCGTCCGAGAACTTCACGTGGCCCGCAGTTCTGGAGGCCGTCGGCTCGACGCCGACGAACAAGTACGCAGAGGGCTACCCCGGCAAGCGGTACTACGGCGGCTGCGAGATCGTCGACCAGATCGAGCAGCTGGCGATCGACCGCGCGAAGGAGCTCTTCGGCGCCGATCACGCGAACGTGCAGCCGCACGCCGGCGCACAGACGAACATGGCCGTGTACATGGCGGCCCTCCAACCGGGCGACACGATCCTGTCGCTCGAGCTCGCGCACGGCGGCCACCTCACCCACGGACTCCGCGTCAACTTCTCGGGCAAGCTCTACACGATCGTCCACTACGGCGTTTCGCGCGAGACGAACGTCGTCGACTACGACGAGGTGCTCGAGAAAGCGCGCGAAGCGAGGCCGCGCCTGATCGTCTGCGGCGGGTCGGCGTATCCCCGGACCGTCGACACGGCCAAGTTCAGGGAGATCGCCGACGACGTCGGCGCCCTCCTGCTCTGTGACATGGCGCACTTCGCCGGTCTCGTCGCCGCGGGACTGCACCCGAATCCGGTGGAGCACTGCGACTTCGTCACGTCGACGACGCACAAGACGCTCGCCGGCCCGCGCGCCGGCTTCATCCTCTGCCGCGAGGAGCACGCGCAAGCCGTCGACCGGGCGGTCTTCCCCGGCATGCAGGGCGGCCCGCTCGAGCACACGATCGCCGCGAAGGCCGCGTGCTTCAAGATCGCTGCGACCGACGCGTTCCGCGATTACCAGAAGCAGGTGCGGAGCAACGCCGACACGCTGTCCGAGACGCTGATCGACGGCGGACTGGACGTCCTCACCGGCGGCACCGACACGCACCTGCTGCAGCTCGACCTCCGGCGCACCGACTGGACCGGCAAGGCCGCCGAGGAGCGCCTGCACGACGTCAAGCTCACCGTCAACCGGAACACCGTCCCCTTCGACGAGCGCCCTCCGACCGTCGCGAGCGGCGTCCGCATCGGCACGCCTGCGGCGACGATGCGCGGGATGGACGACGAGAGCTTCCGCGAGATCGGGGGTGTCATCGTCGAGGCGCTCGGCGACTCGCCCGACCTCCCACCCCTGCGCACGCGCGTCGAGAAGCTCTGCGACGACCATCCGCTGTACGCGGGCTTCCGCGGTTGGACGACGTACGTGACGCAATGAGCGTGGCCGAAGCGAAGAAGGCGGGCGTCGTCATCGAGGTCAAGCATCCGCTCGTCCAGCACAAGGTCGCGTACCTGCGGGACAAGGACACGCCGACCGTCCACTTCCGAAAACTCGTCAACGAGGTGACGCTCCTACTCACCTACGAGGCGACGAAAGACATGCCCACCGAGGACGTCGAGGTCGAGACACCGCTCGAGTTGGGCCGCTTCCCGCGCATCAGCGGCAAGAAGGTCGCCGTGTGCCCGATCCTGCGCGCCGGCGTCGGAATGCTCGACGGCGTTCTCTCGCTGATCTCGAGCGCGCGGGTGGGCTTCATCGGCATGTACCGCGACGAGGAGACCCTGCAGCCGGTCGAGTACTACTCGAAGCTGCCCGCCGACGTCGCCGACCGCGACGTGATCCTGCTCGACCCGATGCTCGCGACCGGGAACTCGACCGCGGCGGCGGTCGAGACGGTGAAGAGGGCCGGCGCGACGTCCGTCCGGCTGATCGCGATCATCGCCGCTCCCGAGGGGATCGAGCGGATCCATCGCGACCACCCGGACGTCCAGATCGTCGTCGCCGCGATCGACCGCGGCCTGAACGAGCGCGGCTACATCGTGCCCGGCCTGGGAGATGCGGGAGACCGCCTCTACGGTACGAAGTAGGCTCCGCGCGCGCCGCTGGCAGCGCTGGACCGAGCTCGAGCCTGAAGACGACTGGCTGCGCTGGGCTCGCGCCGGGACGATCGTCGCGACGGTCTTCTTCGGCCTCGTCGTCCTCGCGGTCGTGCTCGCGCTGGTGCTGCACTGATGCTGCACACGCTCGCAGACCACCTTCAGGTCATCTGGGGCGCGCTGCTCGCCGCGTCGATCGTCGTGCTGCTGACACCGGCGGTCGGCGGCATGGCGCGCCTCCTCGGGGTCGTCGACCGGCCTGAGGGGCGGCGCCTGAACCGCAGCGCGGTTCCGCGCCTCGGCGGCCTCGCGCTCTTCTTCGGGATCTTCGTGCCGGCGCTCGCGTTCCTCGACCTCTCGCGCGAGGCGCGCGGGCTGCTCCTCGGGGCGGCGGTCGCGACGACGGTCGGCGCGATCGACGACTTCCGTGGCCTGCGCTGGTTCGAGAAGCTCGGCGGCCAGGTGGCCGCGGCTGCGATCCCGGTGGGGTTCGGGATCTGGGTGCACCGCTTCACCTTTCCGATCGTCGGCGTCCACACGCTGCCGAAGTGGCTCGGCATGCCGCTGTCGGTGCTCTGGATCGTCGCAATCATGAACATGGTCAACTTCCTCGACGGCCTCGACGGGCTCGCCGCCGGCGTCTCTGCGATCTCCGCCTTCACGTTCACGCTGATCGCGCTGTCGCTGCCCCGGCCGGAGGTGAACGCGGCGATCCTGTCCGCGATCGTGCTCGGCGCGTGCCTCGGTTTCCTGCGCCACAACCTCTACCCGGCGCGCATCTTCATGGGGGACTCGGGCGCGCTGCTGCTCGGCTTCGTGCTGGCGACGATCCCACTGCAGGGCCTGCTCAAGACTGCGTCGGTCGTCACGCTCTTCTTCCCGCTCCTCGTGCTGGCCGTGCCGATCCTCGACACGTCCTTCGTCGTCGCGAAGCGGCTCAAGTACCGGCAGCCGGTCTACGCCGCCGACCGCACGCACCTGCACCACCGGTTCGTGAACATCGGCTTCTCGCAGCGGCGCGCGGCGTCCTACATCTGGCTCTGGTGCGGGACGCTGGCCGCAACGGCGCTCGCGCTCCGCTTCATCAAGCCGCACCAGCACGGGGACTGGCACCCCTGGCGGACGGCGATCGTCGGCGCGTTCGGCCTGGTCGCCCTCGCCGCCTCCGTCTACATGGTCTACCTGCTCGAGATCGTGAAGCTGGCCAACCCGATCATCCGCAGACGTGAGGAGCAGGCCAGAGCCGAGCGCAAGACCGCCTAGCGTGGCAGCGGGAGAAACGCGCTTCTACGACGCTTCGTCGCCTGACGCTCCGACGCCGAATCGCCCGCGTGCGCTGAGCATCTACGCATTGATCGAGCGCAGCGGGGAGCTGCTCCTGGAGCTCCGCACGGATGCGCCGGTCTGGTCGTTGATCGGAGGGCGCGTCGAAGCTGACGAGAGCATCCTCGCCGGCGTTCGCCGCGAGGTCGCAGAAGAGACCGGTCTCACGGTCACGCGCTGCGAGTTCTTCGGCCACTTCTCCGACCCGGCTCGCGTCGTCAGCTATCCGGATGGGAACGTCTACGCACTCGTCACGTTGGCCTACCGCGTCGCCGTCGACTCCTTCGACGGGCTCCGGCCGAGCAGCGAATCGCGTGAGCTCCGCTTCTTCCGAAAGGAGGCGCTCGCAGAACTCGATGTTCCAGCGACGCAGCGCTGCGTCCTCGACCACTACCGCAGCGGACGTCCTGGCCCGCACCTCGAATAGCCTGTCCTGTGGAGTTCGCCGAGCTCAAGCTGAAGGCGCTCGCCGTGCGCGGGCGGTACCCAGGCGCGCGAGGGCGTGCGCGCGATCGAGCACGTGGAGGAGCGCCTCGAACACGAGCTCGCCGACGTCCTGTGGTCGGTGATCGTTCTGGCCGAGCGTTGCGGCATCGATCTGGAGGCCGCGTTCGTGCAGACGATGGGCGAGCTCGACGCTCGAATTCGTCCGGAATAGGCTTACAAAGTGCGCGGTTTTCGGCCTGAATAGCGGCTTATCGGTGTCACAAAGTTGGTATGCTCGGGGCGAATGGAGCCCTCGCAGCGCCGCCCGTTCGAACCCGCCGGGGCGGGAGGACTTCTCGTAGGAATGCTGCTCGCGGCGATCGCCGTCGGCCTGCTGATCGGTTGGCTGGCGGGGAGCGCGGGTATCGGCGTTCTCATCGGCGCCGTCGTCGGAATCCCGCTCGCCGTTTTCACGGTCTACCGGAGGTACAACGTCTGATGGCGGCGGGCGGCCTCTTCTCGACGCCACGGCCCGAGCCCGGGCACCTCTTGCCGGCCCTCGGCGGCCTGGTGCTGATC
>VAXO01000108.1 GCA_005888435.1 Actinomycetota bacterium
TGATCATCTACATCTGGCAAGCACGCAGGAAGCTCCGGCTCGGCGGTGCGAAGGCGGCGGCGGAGGAGCCCGCGTGAGCAGCGCCGGATACGCCGCCACCCGCTCATTCGGGCTGAGCCCGACGACGGCGGGCCGCGTCGCGGTCGGCATCGGCCTCGCCGCGTTCGTCGTGGCGCTACCGCCGTTCCACGCGAACACGCTGTGGATCCCACTGCTCATCGGCCTGGTCGCAATTGCGGTCGGTGTCTGGGTGCTGTCGCGCGGCGCGCGCAGGTCGGGCTGGACCGCGATCGGCTTCGGGCTGGTCGGCATCCTGCTCGGGATCCTCGCGACGAAGGCGAGCACTGACAACCTCGATCAGGTGGTCGTCTGGGGAGCGCTGCTCTCGGCGACCCTCGTCTGGGCAACGCCGCTGACGTATGCCGCCATCGGCGGGATGTTCTGCGAGCGCAGCGGCGTCGTGAACATCGGACTCGAGGGGATGATGCTTTCCGGCGCGTTCTTCGCCGCCCTCGGCGCGGACAAGTTCGGGAACTGGGAGATGGGCGTCCTTTGCGCCGCGATTTCCGGCGCCGGCTTTGCACTTATCCACGCCGTCATGTCGATCCATCTGCGCGCCGACCAGGTCATCAGCGGATTTGCGATCAACTTCCTCGCGCTCGGCGTCACCGGCTACTTCTTCATCGACATCTACGGTGAGAACGGGACGCCCGGCAATCTGCCGCGTATCCCGGACGTGAAGGTCGGGTTCCTCGGCAGCGTCTTCGGCGACCTGAGCCTGATGATCTGGATTTCGTTCCTGCTGCTGATCGTCGCGCACATCACACTGTTCCGGACGCCGCTCGGCCTGCGCCTTCGGTCCGTCGGCGAGCATCCCCGCGCTGCAGACACGGTCGGCATCTCGGTGTACGGCGTCCGGTACGCCGCGGTGATCCTCTCCGGCGTGCTCGCCGCGCTCGGCGGCGCGTACCTGTCGATCGGCTATCTCGGTTCGTTCACCGAGAACATGACGGCGGGACGCGGCTACATCGCCCTCGCCGCGGTCATCTTCGGCAACTGGCGTCCGTTCGGCGCGTTCGCGGCGGCGCTTCTGTTCGGCGGCTCGACCGCGCTCTCGTTCCGCCTGGCCCAGCCGTGGCCGGCCCCGTCCGTGCTGTTCCAGGCTCTCCCGTACGTCCTGACGCTGATCGCCGTCGCCGGCGTGATCGGCCGGGCAACCCCACCTGCCTCCGCTGGCCGCCCTTACGTCAAGCAGTAGCGAAGGCGCCGAGGCACGAGGACTGATGCCTCTCGGCCGCAGCGCGACTCGACGCTCGTGGGTGGCGTTGGTGCTGGCAATTCTGGCGCTGCTCGTGCTGCCCGCGGCCGTCGAGGTCTCCCGGCGCTCGACCCGGATTGGCCTGCTCGATGCCGGCTATGCCATCCCCGTCGCGTTCCTGCTCGGCCTGGTGGCGCTGATCATGGCCCGCCGGGCCCGGGACAACCTCCGCTGGTTCCGCCTGAAGGAGGGTGGAACGGGCGTCGCGAGTGTGGCGATCATCATCGCCGCCGTCACGATCTGCCTTGCCCTGACCGCAGCCCTTTCCGTGGGCTTCTACGAATTGGTGCTCGTGTACCAACACTCGCGCTGATTCGCCCTACAATGGGGCGCTTCCGTGTTCGAGATCGGTAACAGCCTCCGCGAGGCGCGCCTGCGCCAGCACCTCGAGTTCCCCGAGATGGAGCAGGCGACGAAGATCCGAGCGAAGTACCTGCGGGCCCTGGAGGACGAGCAGTTCGACGTCCTGCCGGCGCAGACCTATGTCAAGGGTTTCCTGCGGTCGTATGCGGAGTACCTCGGCCTCGACGGGCAGCTGTACGTGGACGAGTACAACTCCCGCTTCGTCGTGGGCGAGGAGGAAGCGCCTCCGCGCCCTAGACGATCCGCCCCGCCGCCGTCGCGGGGCGCGCAGGTGCAGTCGCGCGTCGTACTCCTGACGCTTCTGGGTATCGCGGCCGTGACGGCGATCGTGATCGTCGCCTGGACCTGGGGCGAGCCGCAGAAGAAGGAGCCGGTCGGCCTCGGCACGACGCCCGCGCAGACGCCGGCGGTCGTGCAGCCGCCCGTCGCGGCGAAGACCGTCCGGCTGATCGTTACGGCGCTTCGCGGAAACTGCTGGCTGGAGGTGCACAGCGGGTCGGCGACCGGCCGCATCATCTTCCAGGGGACGCTCGAGCGTGGACAGCGCCACGTCTTCACCGGCCGGAAGTTGTGGATCACGCTCGACCGGCCCGAGAACCTTCGCACGATCTTGAACGGGCACACCCGCGTCCTGCCCGGCGGCGGCGTCAAGACGCTGATCGTCACCTCGCGCGGGGTTCGCCCCGGCGTTTGATTCGCCCGCGGGCTGTCGTCGTCGTCACCGGTAGCGAGCTCGTCCGCGGTGACCGGCGGGACCTGAACGGCCCGTTCCTCG
The DNA here is from genome assembly GCA_005888435.1 of Actinomycetota bacterium. Taxonomy (GTDB): domain Bacteria; phylum Actinomycetota; class Thermoleophilia; order Gaiellales; family Gaiellaceae; genus 3-1-20CM-4-69-9. The sequence goes on from VAXO01000108.1 coordinate 2,457, forward strand.
CCGGCGAGCTCGTGCGGCGCGGAATCGAGCCGGCGCGCATCCTCATCGTCGGCGATCGCGAAGACGAGCTCGCAGGGGCACTCGGCGAGGGGCTGCGCGCCGACCTGTGCGTCGTGTCCGGCGGGCTCGGGCCAACGCACGACGACCGCACCGTCGAACTGGTCGCGCGCGCGGCCGGGGCCGGGCTGCGGGTCGACGAGGACTTGCACCGGCAGATCGGAGACATCTCGCGTGCGTTCGCGCAACGGATGAACCGTCCCTACGTCGACTTCGAGCAGGGCGTGCGCAAGCAGGCGACGATCCCGGAAGGCGCAGTCTCGCTGGGGCTGGCCGGCACCGCGCCCGGCTTGGTGCTGGAAGCGGGGGAGGGCGTCGTCGTCGTCCTGCCGGGACCGCCGGGGGAGCTGCAGCGCCTGTGGCGCGAGGCCGTCGAGGCCGAGCCCGTGCGCCGCGTCTTCGCGCGGGCGCAGCCGCCAGACGTTCGGCTGCTGCGCTTCTTCGGCGCGAGCGAGTCGGCCGTGGCAAAGGCGCTCGCCGATGCGGGCGGCGACGGCGACGGAGTGGAGGCGACGATCTGCGCGCGCGACTTCGAGATCCACGTCGACATGTACGTGCAGCCGGGAGCTGAGGCGCGCGCGGACGAGCTGGTGTCGGGGCTCGCCGCGCCGCTCGAGCGCTACCTCTTCAGCCGCGACGACCGCCGCGTCGAGGAGCTGGCCCTCGATCTGTGCCGTGCCCGGGGCCTGACCCTGGCCACGGCCGAATCGTGCACGGGCGGCATGGTCGCCGAGCGGCTCACGTCGGTGCCAGGCAGCAGCCAGGTCTTCCTGGGCGGCATCGTGGCCTATGCGGACGAGGTGAAAGCGGCCGAGCTGGGTGTGTCGCCCGAGCTGTTGGAGCGCCACGGGGCGGTCTCGGCGGAGACCGCTGCAGCCATGGCGGCCGGCGCGCGGCAGCGGCTCGGGGCCGACGTGGCGATCGCCGTAACGGGCATCGCCGGCCCCGGCGGCGGTAGCGAGGAGAAGCCCGTCGGCCTGGTGTACCTGCACGCCGAGGGCCCGTTCGGCTCGCGCAGCGCCGATTTCGTCTTTCCGGGGGACCGCGAGGGCATCCGGCGCCGCGCGGCGATCACTGCGCTCCACCTGGTGCGGCGTCTCCTGGCACACAGGCGCGACGAACCCGCGTGAATCTCCCGGCTAGCGTTAAAGGCCGTGAACGCCTACGGCTCTTCTGCGCGCTGCGGCTCCCGGACCCAGCGCTCGACGCGCTGTCGGAGTGGCAGGCCGACGAGCTGCGAAACGGCCGCGTCGTCCCGCGCGGCCATCTGCATCTCACGCTCGCGTTCCTCGGGCACCGTCCCGTCGACGAGCTTCCCGCGATCGCCGGGGCCCTGCGCGAATCCGCCGCGGCGGCCGAGCCCATCCGCCTGCTGCCCGAGCGGTATCGCGAGACGAGGAGCGTCGGGATGCTCGTGCTGAAGGACCTCACGGGCGGCGCGGCGAGCCGCCTGGCCGGGGATCTCTTCGGCCGGCTCGAGCGCCTCGGCGTCTACGAGCGCGAGCGGCGCACGTGGCTGCCACACGTGACCGTCCTCCGCTTCCGGCAGCCGCCGGGGCTGAAGCCGCCGCTGCCCGAGCTCGGGGAGGTCGTGCCGTCCGACGCGGCTGCTTACCTGTCTCGGCTCGGGCCAAAGGGCGCCGAGTATTTTGTTGTCGAATCGTTTGCCCTGGGAGGTGCGCAGTAATGGATCGCGAGCAGGCTCTGGATGTCGCTCTCGGACAGATCGAGCGGCAGTTCGGCAAGGGCGCGGTGATGAAGATGAACGATCGCGCGGCCGTCGCCATCGGTGCGATCTCCACGGGCTCGCTCGCGCTGGACCTCGCACTCGGAATCGGCGGGCTGCCGCGCGGTCGCATCGTCGAGGTCTTCGGCCCGGAATCGTCGGGCAAGACGACGCTCGTCTACCACGTCATCGCCGAGGCGCAGCGCCGTGGCGGCATCTGCGCGTTCATCGACGCCGAGCATGCGATGGACCCGGCGTACGCGAAGCGGATCGGCGTGAACATCGACAACCTGCTCGTCTCGCAACCCGATACCGGTGAGCAAGCGCTCGAGATCGCGGAGTTGCTGATCCGCTCCGGCGCGCTCGACGTCGTCGCGGTCGACTCGGTCGCGGCGCTGACGCCGAAGGCGGAGATCGAGGGCGAGATGGGCGACTCGCACGTCGGGCTGCAGGCTCGGCTGATGTCGCAGGCCCTGCGCAAGCTCGCCGGCACGCTCAACCGCACCGACACGATCTGCCTCTTCACGAACCAGCTCCGCGAGAAGATCGGCGTGATGTTCGGCAACCCGGAGACGACGCCGGGCGGCCGCGCGTTGAAGTTCTACTCGTCGATACGACTCGACATCCGCCGCATCGAGACGCTGAAGGAAGGCGTCGAGGCGTTCGGCAACCGCGTCCGCGTGAAGGTGGTCAAGAACAAGGTGGCGCCGCCGTTCAAGCAGGCGGAGTTCGACATCATCTACGGCTCGGGGATCTCGTGGGAGGGCACGGTCCTCGACGCGGGCCTCGAGCGCAAGATCGTGCAGAAATCCGGCTCGTACTTCAGCTTCGACGAGGAGCGCCTCGGGCAGGGCCGCCAGAACGCGACCGCGTTCCTGCGCGAGCATCCCGATGTCTGCGAGGGGATCGTCGCGAAGATCCAGGTCGAGCTCGGGCCCGAGCAGGTCGCGAGCGCCCGGTTGCTGCCGAGTGCCGAGGGCGCCGAGCAGAACGGCAAGGTCGAGGCCGAGCCCGACGCGGTCGAGCGCGCCGCCGCGAAGTCGAAGTAGGGTCGGGCAAGGGCCGAGTGCCCACCGTCACCGCGCTGCGTGACGATCGTCGCGGTCGCGTTGCCGTGGAGCTCGACGGTACGCCGTGGCGCGTGCTGCCCGTGGACGTCGTCGTGCGAGCCGGGATCGCAGAAGGCCGCGCGCTCGACCGTCCCGCTCTGCGCCTGCTGCGACGGGAGTTGCGCCGGGCCGACGCCCTCCATGTCGCCGGCCGTGCGCTCCGGCATCGCGACCTGTCCCGTCACCGTCTGAGCGAGCGCCTCGAGCGCGCGGCCGTCACGCCCACCGTGGCTGCCGAGTCACTCGCCGCGCTCGAGAGCGC
>VAXO01000109.1 GCA_005888435.1 Actinomycetota bacterium
AGAGCTCGGCGTCGCGTGCCGGCCCGTCGTCCAGCTGGAGCTCCGCGCCTGTGAGTGTCTTCGGCACTTGAGACCAACGCTATCGTCCGGCGCCGGATGCCGGACGTCGAGATTCGCCCATTTTCCGACGAGCACCTCGACGCCGCGGCGGCGTTGCTCGCCGAGCGTCATGCACGCCACCTCACGGCCGAGCCGCTACTGGGGCGAGACGTCGACTACCGCGTGCAGCTCGCCGGCAAAGGCGGATTGGTCGCGTTGCGCGGCGGCGAGCTCCGGGCGTATCTGCTCGGGCAGACGACGGACGAGGACGCCTTCGTCGACTTCGCCGGCTGCGCGGCGTCGGAGCCGGAGCTCCTACGTGACCTGTACGCCGCGCTCGCTCCCACCTGGCAGCGGGAGCGTCACCGCGTCTACCTCCCGGCGAGCGACGCGGCGTTGATCGATGTCTGGTTCCACCTCGCCTTCGGCTTGCAGTTCACGCTGGCGGTCCGCGAGCCCGCGCCCGGAAGCGGCGACGGCGTACGGCCGGGACGGCCGGACGATCTCGACGCCGTCGTCGCGTTGGAGCACGCCTTCACCGAGCATCTGCTCCAGTCGCCGAGCTTCTCCGGTCGGCGGCCGCAGACAGACGACGAGATCCGCGCCGAGTGGGAAGGCACCTGGGACGACAAGCAGTTCCTCCACGTCGTCGTCGAGCGCGACGCACGCGTCGTCGGGCACGCTCTGCTCTACCGGCGCGAGCCGGGCGATCTCCGCATTCCGCCGAACAGTGTCGACCTCGCGCTCGTCGTCACGCTGCCGGAAGTGCGCGGCACCGGCGCGGGAAGCGCGCTTGTGTCGCACGCGCTCGGCTGGGCCCACGAGCAGGGCCTCGCTGCGGTCACGATCGACTGGCGCGTCGTCAACCTGCTCGCCGACCGCTTCTTCCGCGCGCGCGGCTTCCGTCCAACTTTCGTCCGGCTCTACAGGCACGTGCCCTGATGCGCGTACCGATGCTGTCAGGGTCGCGTCTGGTCGTCGTGACAGCCGAGGACGACGCGCTCGTGCTGCGCCCGCCGCCGCCTGCGAATGCAGTGGCGGACGTGGGAGCCGCGGTTCGCGATGCGCTCCGCTTCCCGCTCGCCGGGCAGCCGCTCGAGGCCCTCGTCTCGCGCGGGAGGCGCGCGACGATCGTCGTCGAGCCGCCGGCGCTGCCCCTGCCGGGCGCGGAGCGCGACCCGCGCCAGGCGGCGATCGCGGCGGCCGTCGCGGAGCTCGAGCGGCTCGGCGTCCCCAGCGGCTACCAGACGCTGCTCGTCGCCGGTGGGCTCGCGCGCCGCGCCGGGCACGACCAGCTGGAGACGCTGGTCTCGCCGGAGTTCGCACGGCGCTTCCACGGTCACGTCGAGGTGCACGACGTCGAGCGCGACGACCTCGTGGAGATCGGCAGCGCGGGCTCGACGCCGCTGCGGGTCCACCCGGCCCTCGCGCAGACCGACCTCGTCGTCATCGTGACTGCTGCGGAGACCGTGCTGCACGGCGGGCCGGCAGCGCTCGTCGGCGCTTCGGGGCCCGAGGTGCTCCGCGCGGCCGGCGCGTACTCGCTGCTCGAGACGTCGGCGTCGCAGGGCTGGCGGCTCGGCCTCGAGCTCGAACGCGCGTTGCTTCGCCGCGTCCCCATGATCGGCGCGTCGCTCGTGCTCAACCATCCGCGATTCGGCGGCACGCTCGGCGGCTACCCGTACGAGACGCAGGCACTCGAGCGCGTCGTGCGCTCCCCGTTGAGGTATCTCTTCCGCGCACTGCCCGGCGGCCTTCGCGCGTACGTCATGCGCTCGCTGCCGCTCGAGCGCTCGGTTGCGAACGCGTACGCCGGCCCGCCGTCGGTCGCGCACACGGAGGCGCTTCTCCGCGGCGTCGAGTTACGCGGGACGACGCTGGACGGGGAGCTCGACGCGATCTGCGTCGGCGTCCCGCGCACGACGCCGTACCTCCCGCGCGAGCGCCCGAATCCTCTGCTCGGTGCGTACCTCGGGCTCGGGCTCGCGCTGAGGTTGTGGCGGGACTCGTTCCCGATCGCCGAGGGCGGCACGGCAATCCTCATGCACCGCTTCCAGCGGCACTTCAGCCATCCGACGCAGCAGCCGTATCGCGCCTTCTTCGCAGCCACCCGCGGGGCGGGCCGCCCGGACGCGTCGGCGCTGGGCGAGGCAGAACGACGAGCCGCGAGCGATTCGCGGGCGCTGCAGCAGTACCGCAGCGGGCGAACATGCCACCCGCTTCTGCCGTTCTACGACTGGGACGGCTGCCGCCCCGCGCTCGGACGCGTGGGGAATGTGCTCATCGCCGGCTGCCGCGACCACGCCGCTGCGCGGCAGCTCGGCTTCGTCCCGACCCACGGCCTCGGCGCGGCGCTGACGATGGTGCGCGGCTGGTCCGATCGCCCGCCACGCGTCGCTTTTCTGCTGTCGCCCCCGTACTTCCCGCTTCGCGTGAAGTCCGGGAATTGAGTACGCCGCTTCGCGGGGAACGTCCTACGCGCCCAGGTACGTCTTCTGCACTTGCTCGTTCTGCTTCAGCTTTTTCGCGTCGTCGGCGAGGGCGATCTTCCCCGTCTCGAGGACGTAACCGCGATTCGCGACGTCGAGCGCCATCAGCGCGTTCTGCTCGACCAGCAGGATCGGCGTCCCCTGCGAGTTGATCTCGCGGATGATCTCGAAGATCCGCTCGACGAAGATCGGCGCCAGGCCCATCGACGGTTCGTCGAGCAGCAGCAGCTTCGGGCGTGCCATCAGCGCCCGCCCGATCGCGACCATCTGCTGCTCGCCGCCGGAAAGCGTTCCCGCCTTCTGGTTCTTGCGCTCGGCCAGCCGCGGGAAGAGCTCGTAGACGCGGTCGATGTCCTCCCCCACCGCCTTGCGGTTGCCGCGGTCGCCGCGCTGGAACGTCCCCATCTCGAGGTTCTCGAGCACGCTCATGCGCGGAAACAGGCGACGCCCTTCCGGCGACTGCGAGATCCCCTGCTCGACGATGTCGTGCGCCGACGCATGCGTGATGTCCCGTCCCTGGAATTGGATGCGTCCGCGGCGTGGGCTGTTCAACCCGTTGATCGAGCGCAGCGTCGTCGACTTCCCCGCCCCGTTTGCCCCGATCAGCGTGACGATCTCGCCCTGGTCGACGGTCAGCGAGATCCCCTTCAGCGCCTGGATCGAGCCGTAGTACGTATGCACGTCCTCGAGCTCGAGGATCGTTTGCGGCTGCGCGTTCATTTCGCCAGCTGCTCCAGCGCCTGCTTGCCCAGGTATGCCTCGATCACACGCGGATCCTTCTGCACCTCCTGTGGCGAGCCCTCGGCGATCTTCGCACCGTAGTCCAGCACCGTCACACGGTCGGAGATGTTCATCACGACCCGCATGTCGTGCTCGATCATCAGAATGGTCAGGCCCCGCTCGGTGCGGAGCTTCTGTACGAAGTCGGTGAACTCCGCCGTCTCCTGCGGATTCATGCCGGCGGTCGGCTCGTCGAGCAGCAGTAGCTTCGGCTCCGTCGCGAGCGCGCGGGCCACCTCGAGCCGGCGCTGGTCGCCGTAGGAGAGGTTGCGCGAGGTCTCGTCGTCTTTGTTTCGCAGCCCGCAGAAGCGCAGCAGCTCGCGCCCGCGCTCGGCTGCCCCGCGCTCCTCACGACGGATCCGCGGCGTGCCGAGGATCGAGCTGAGCAGCCCGCCCTTGAGGCGCGCGTGCATCCCCACCAACACGTTCTCGAGCGACGTCATGTTCTGGAAGAGGCGGATGTTCTGAAACGTGCGTCCGATCCCGCGCTCGGTGATCGAGTGCGGCGGCATGCCCGTCACGTCCTCGCCGTCGAACACGATGCGCCCCGCCGTCGGCTTGTAGACGCCGGTGAGCATGTTGAAGAACGTCGTCTTGCCGGCGCCGTTCGGGCCGATCAGCGACACGACCGAGCCGCGCGGGATCGTGAAGTCGACATCGTCGGTCGCGACGAGCCCGCCGAACTCCTTGCGCACGCCCTCGGCGACGACGAGGTTGCCGCTTTCGCTACCCATGCTGCGTGTCGTAGAGCGGCGTGTCCTGGACGCCTTCGTGAAACTCTGCTCTGCGTCTCGCACTAGGAATCAGCCCCTCCGGCCGGATCAGCATCACGAGGACGATGATCGCGCCGTAGATCCCGAACTGGTACAGCGGCACCTCGAGGTGGGTGCCGAACGTCTGGTTCAGAGAATGCCCGATGTTCGCGAGCCCTTCCTGGTTCAGGTAGGCGAGGAACGCGGCGCCGAACATCACGCCCCAGACGTTGCCCATTCCGCCGAGGATGACCATCGAGAGGATGAAAGCGGAGATGTTGAAGTTGAAGTCGTTCGGGAACGTCGAGCTTTTGAACGATGCGAAGTATGCGCCCGCGACGCCGCCGAAGAACGCACCGGTCGCGTAAGCCCACGTCTTCGTGCGCATCAGCGGGATGCCCATCGCGGCGGCAGCAGTCTCGTCCTCGCGGATTGCGATCCAGGCACGCCCCAGCCGTGAGTCGCGCAGCCTCAGGCTGCAGAACACCGTGATGATCACGAGGATCAGCACGAACCAGAAGTACAGGCGCGGCCCCGTGAAGAAGGCGCCGGAGCCCGTCTGGAAGCTCGTGCCGAAGATTCCCGGTGCATCGATCGGCGTGATTCCGTTCGGCCCGTTCGTCACGTTGAAGCCACCAAGAGAGTCCCCATTGTTCGCAACCTGCGGCAGGATCTCGCCGAAGCCAAGCGTGACGATCGCGAGGTAGTCGCCGCGCAGGCGCAGCGTCGGGAGGCCGATGAGGATGCCGATGAACGCGGTCAGGATCCCAGCGATCAGTAGGAGCACCCAGATGTTGATGTGGATCCCGGGTGTCGTCGAGCTGACTCCCACGTCGCCGAAGTGGATGTTGTGGTTGGCGAACTGCACGGACGCGAACCACGCGCACGTGTAAGCACCCATTGCGTAGAAGGCGACGTAGCCGAGATCGAGCAATCCGGCGTAGCCGACCACGATGTTCAGCCCGATCGCCATGATCACGTAGACACCCATGATCACGGCGGTGTTGACGTCGGGATACGCGCCGAACAGCCGCATGTCGGCCAGGCTCGCGTTGTAGAACGGATACGTGATCACGACGATCAGGATGATCGTCGGGATGATCGCGCGGCGTGCCGGCGACGCTCGCTCGGGGATGTACGGGTCGAGGTAGTTGGCCCCGAACAGGACGATCACGAGCAGCGCGAGCGGCCACGAGATGTACGCGACGACCGCGACGAGCAGCACCTTCAGGACGACGTTCGCCTGACGCCGCTGCTTGTCGTCCATGGCACGCCAACGCCGTCGCGGCTCGCCGAGCAGTCCCGCCCAGCGGTGGTACCAAGGACGCCGATACTCCGGCAGCTGCTCAGCCACCTTCGGGCGTCCTTTCGCCGAGCAGGCCCTCCGGCCGGAAGACGAGGATCAGGATGAGGATCGCGAATACGATCGACTGCGTCCACTGCGAGCTCGGCGCGTGCCATGACAGTCCCTCGTTGAACTGTTGGATCAGCCCGATCAGGATCGCGCCGAACACCGCGCCCGGCAGGTTGCCGATGCCGCCCAGAACTGCGGCGGTGAACGCGATCAGACCGAGCTGGAAGCCCTGGTCGTAGCGGATGTTCGTCGAGTAGAGCGCGTACAGCAGGCCCGCGACGCCTGCGAGCGCTCCCGCGATCAAGAACGTGAACGAGATCGTGCGGTTGACGTTGATGCCCATCATCGCCGCCGCTTCCTGATCCTGCGCCGTCGCGCGCATCGCCTTCCCCTGGCGCGTGCGCTGCACCAGCCAGATCAGCACGAAGAGGATCGGGAAAGTCGTCAGCGCGACGATCAGGCTCGACCAGCGGTACTCGTTCCCGCCGATCGTGAACACCGCTCCGGTCGGGAGGATGTTGGGGACGGACACGGGCGCCGGGCCGAGGCGGTTGAGGCCGATGTCCTGCAGGATGAACGACATCCCGATCGCCGTGATCAGCGGCGCGAGCCGGGGTGCGTTCCGCAACGGGCGATACGCGAGCCGCTCGATCGTGACGTTCAGCAGGCCGCAGAACGCCATGGCGACCAGCAGAGTCAGCGCCAGCCCCCAGATGACGGTGAAGCCGGAACTGTCGGCGCCCAGGTTGAGCTGATGTGCTGCGA
>VAXO01000057.1 GCA_005888435.1 Actinomycetota bacterium
CGTCGGCGAGCACCGTCAGGGCGAGATCGGCTTCATGCTCCACCCCGACCACCAGGGTCACGGCTACGCGACCGAGGCGGCCGAGGCGATCGTCGAGCTGGCGTTCGACGCGTACCGCCTGCACCGCGTCTACGGCTGCGTCGAGCCGCGCAACACGGCGTCAGTGCGCGTGCTCGAGCGGCTCGGCCTGCGCAGGGAGGCGCACCTGATCGAGAACGAGTGGGGCAAGGGCGAGTGGCGCAGCGAGGCGGTCTACGCAATCCTCGCTCGAGAGTGGCGCGCGGCGCGCGAGGGTCGCTGACGCGAGAGCGGGGTCACCACCGTCGCGTCGGTTCGTTGCACCGAAGTCGCGGGCCGGACGACGACGGGTGCCGATCGCGAAGGCGCTCCGGCGCGCGCTGCTCGAGCACCGTGTGGCGCTCGGGAAGGTCGCGCCGGGCGCCTTCCCGGTGGTCTCCAAAATAGGCTCGGTCTTGGTCTACCTCTTCGAGAACGGCAAGAAGGGCGGCGATGTCCACGGCTTCGGCGATGCGGTCTTCTTCACCCTCGTACAGCCTTTGACCGTCTCGTCCTCACTCAAGAACCCTGTCACGGCGGCGGGGAAAGTGGTGCACGTCGTCCTCGAAGCCTGGGCGATCTTCATAGTGACGGCAGTCGCTGGCAGCTTCGCTTCGTTTTTCACCTCTGGCGACTCGAGCTAGAGCGACGCCGGCCGGGCGAGGCTCGCTCCCCTAACGTCGTTCAGCCGTCGTTCTCTGCGAGCCGCCGCAGGGTCTCGGCGGCGACCTCGCGAGTCTTGAGGCCGGCTAATCCCTGGGCCGCCACGAGAGCGAGCGCGGCCTCGGCGGCGGTGATGCCCTGCGTCTCGGGCACGAAACGAGTTCCGCGGCCCCGTGTGTCGTTCGCCGCGAGCGGCGTCGCTTACGAGGAGACTTTGCGGAGCCCCAGGCCCGTGGCGAGCATCGCCGCGCCGATCAGGGCGATCGCCCAGGCGGGGAAGCCCGTGAACGGGAGCTCCTGAGGGTTCCCAGCCGGCGCCGATGCCGTCGTCTGCACGCCCTTGGCCTGCTTGGCCAGCTCGTGCCGCAGCTCGGGCTTCGTCGGCGGCTTCGTCGGCGGAGTCGAGACTCCGGCGACCTCGCTCGTCGTCGTCGGCGTCGTCGAGGACGTGGGTGTCGTCGAGGTCGTCGGCGTGGTCGAAGTCGTCGGCGTGGTCGAGGACGTCGGTGTCGTCGAAGTCGTCGGCGTGGTCGACGTCGTAGGTGTCGTCGACGTCGTAGGTGTCGTCGACGTCGTAGGTGTCGTCGACGTCGTAGGTGTCGTCGAGGTCGTCGGCGTCGTAGACGTCGTAGGTGTCGTCGAGGTCGTCGGCGTCGTCGAAGTGGTCGGCGTCGTCGAGGTCGTCGGTGTCGTCGAAGTGGTCGGCGTCGTCGAAGTCGTCGGGGTCGTGGTCGTCGTCGTCGAGGTCGACAGGCAGTGGTCCTCGTTGCCGCGAGCGTTGCCGTGGTCGTCGCAGTCCTTGCCATTGGGGCTCGGATCCGGGCGACAGTCCTTGTCACTGTTTCCGTGCGAGCAGTCGTCGCCCGGAGAGCCGGGTACTGTCGTCGTCGCCGGCCCGCCCTTCAGCGTCCCCGGGCTGGCGAGTGCGGCGGACGCGCCGATGCCGGCAACCAAGAGGCCGACAAGCGCCAGGGCCTTCGCAGCGTGGTTGCGCAATTTCGCCATCACGTTCTCGATCTTGTTCGCCGGCGAGCGAGGACACTTCCCTCGAAGGTCCTGAGCGGCCTAGACGTTCGGCTTCGAATAGGCCGTTCGGCCCATGGACGCGGCCCCGCGGCTGGTGTTGAGTCCGTAGAGAGCGCAGTGCGGCACGCCTTTCGACTCTTCCTAGCCCTCGGGGTCGCGGCCCTGCTCGCGGCCGTCTCGGCGCGCGATGTCCAGTCGACACACCTGAAGCTCATCGTCGGGGTGACCGACGACACCGCCAAGTGGATGGTGCGCCAGGACGGAATCGTGGGCGTCCACCGCGACCTGCGGCTGATGGCGGTCCGTGTCACGGTGCCGTGGCGGCCCACGCAGGCGAAACCGACCAGGCTCCAGAAGGTCTACCTGCAGCGCATCCGCAGGTTGACGCAGCTGAACGATCGCGTCGTCCTCTCCGTCTACAACACCGCGGACTTCGCACCGACGACGCCGACGGAGCGCAACCGCTACTGCGGGTTCCTGCAAGGAGCGGTGAAGCACGCGCCGCTGATCCACGATGTCGAGATCTGGAACGAGGCGAACTCGCCGGCCTACTGGCCGGAGTCAGCGGGTCCCGAGTCGTACGCCAAGCTGCTGGCGCGCTGCTACGACGTGCTGCACAGCCGTCCGTTCCCGATCAACGTCATCAGCTCGACCGCGTCCCGGCACGATCCGGCCGGCTTCATCTTCCGCCTCGGGGAGGCCTACCGCGCGCTCGGGCGGACGCGCCCGCTGTTCGACACGTTCGGCCACAATCCGTATCCCGAGAACTCCGCCGAGCCGCCGTACGCCTCGCACACGGGCTCGGACGTGATTGCCGAGGGCGACTACGAAACGCTGATGAACGTCCTCCACACGGCCTTCGACAAGACGGGGCAGCCCGTGCCGGGAGACCGCGGTGTCACGATCTGGTACGTCGAGGACGGCTTCCAGACCGTCCCGCCGCGCGACAAGATGCGCTACTACCGCGGCCGCGAGAACGACCACTTCGCCCTGCCCGCCGTCGCGCCCGAGGGCGTCGACCAGGCAACGCAGCTCAAGGATGCGATCCTGCTCGCTTACTGCCAGCCGGCCGTCTCCGGCTTTCTCAACTTCGGCTTGATCGACGAGGACCGCCTCGGCGGCTGGCAGTCGGGGTTGCTCTACAGGGACGGAACCCGCAAGCCGTCGTACGACACGTTCAAGGACGCGATCGCCGAGGTCCGCCGCCGCGACACAGACTGCTCGAAGGTGCGCGGCGCACCGCAAGGCTGACGCCGCTCGGGCGTCTACTCCGCGGCGAGGCGGGGAGGTCGGTCAGAGGGGCTTTCCTCGTCTCGCCTCTCCAACATCTCCTTCAGCCGGTCGAAGTCTCGGCGGAACTGGCGCTCGGCCTGCCGCTTCGCCATCCCGGCCGCCACGCGCAGCGCGCCGCCCAGCTTCGCGTCGCCGTGGACGCGGAGCCGCGTCGCGGCTTCCACCGCCTCGAACGAGTGACGGATCGCGAACGTGACCGGCGCGTTCACCGTGCGGACGTCGAAGCGCCGGTCAGCCTCGAGCGCGGTGACCTCGAGCTCGAGCTCGGCCGTTCGACCCATGAAGTGCCGCCGCTCGCGGAAGCGCCGTCCCTGCTCGATCCACTCGGCAGACTCGGCGCTTTCCTGCCACTCGGGAACCTTCCGCACGTCGGTCACGTAGGCGAACACGGCCGCGACGGGCCGGTCGATCGTGACCTCGAGATCGAACTCCACGGCAGGAGGTTAGGCTGCGCCGCCATGCGCGTGTCATTCCTGGTGCCCGCGTACAACGAGGCGGCGACGATCGAAGCCCTGCTCGACGCGGTCTGGGCGCTCGAACTCGAGAAGCAGATCGTCGTCGTCGACGACGGCTCGACGGACGCAACGGGCGACATCGTGGAGCGCTGGCGCGAGGGCCGCAAGGAGGTCGTCCTCGTCAGCCAGCAGAACCGCGGCAAGGGCGCGGCCGTGCGCGCGGCCATCCCCCACGCCGACGGGGACATCTCGGTGATCCAGGACGCGGATCTCGAGTACGACCCGGCCGACGTGCCGGCGCTGATCGAGCCGATCGAGCGTGGCATCGCCGACGTCGTCTACGGCTCACGCCTCTCCGGCGGGCGGCCGCAGCGCGCGTATCTCTTCTGGCACCTCGTCGGGAACCGCTTCCTGTCGCTGCTGACGAACGTGCTCTACAACACGACGCTTTCCGACATGGAAACCGGCTACAAGGCATTCCGCACGGAGGTCCTGCGCTCGCTCGATCTCCGCCAGGACGACTTCGGCATCGAGCCGGAGATCACGGCGAAGGTCTGCAAGCGCAAGCTGCGCGTGTACGAACTGCCGATCGCGTACTACGGCCGCACATATGCGGAGGGGAAGAAGATCACGTGGAGGGACGGCTTCAAGGCGATCCGGGTGCTCTTCGGCGTACGCCTCTCCGGCTGATTGCCGCCGCCGCGCTGGCCGCGTCGGTCGCGATCGGCGCGATCGTCGTGCTGCCGCGCGTGGAGCGGAACATCACGCGCGACTCCAAGCTGACCGCGCTCGAGCGGAAACATGCGGCCGGCGACCGGCTCCACCTCGACCCGGCGCCGTTCGACTCGTTCCTCGCGCAGCTGTCTCCGCGGGAGCGGTATGCCGTCGACGTTCCGCCCGGTGAGCAGGGGCCGTTCATCACCCGCGGCGCCGTCGTCCGGGCTTACGCGGCCTTCTACTTCCTGCCGGCGATCCAGGCGCCGCACGCGCCGCTCGTCTTCCACTACCGCTTCCGGTGAGAGTCGCAGGGCTGCTCGGCGCCAATACGCTGATCGTCTGCGTCGGCCTCGGCGTCCTTCCCTGGCTCGGCGCCGCCCGCTCGTGGCGCCAGCTCGTCGCGCGGTGCGGGCTCGCATACCTGTGCGGCCTCGTCGTCACGGGGATCCTCGCTGCGCACCTCGCGCTCGTCCACGTCAGCTTCGGCTGGCTCGCGCTGGCGCTGGCCGCGGCCGTTTCGGTCGTGTCCGGTGCCTGGCACCTGCGCGGAACCGAGCGTCCCGTCTGGACGCGTCCGCGCTGGCCGGCGATCGGCGCCGCTGCCGCGCTCGCGGCGGTGCTCGCCGAGTACGCGCGGGCGTTTGCCGTCGCGCCCCTCAACCGCTACGACGCCTGGGCGATCTGGGCGCTGAAGGGTCACGCGCTCTACGCGTTCGGCTGGGCCGATCCGACCGTGTTCGCGGGGAGCGAGTACCGCTTCGCCAACCTCGACTATCCGCTGCTGCTGCCCTCGCTCGAGGCGCTCGATTTCCACGCCATGGGAGCGTTCGACACCCGGCTCGTGCACCTGCAGTTCCTGCTCCTGCTCGTTGGCGCGCTCGCGGCGCTCGGCACCGTGCTCGCGGGCCGTGTCAGCGCCCTCGTTCTCTGGTTACTCCTCGGCGCGGTCGCGCTCGCACCGGCCGTCTTCGACCAGCTGCTGACCGCGTACGCAGACTTGCCGCTCGCGCTCGTGTTCGCGGTGGGCGTCGCCGCCGCCGGGCGCTGGCTCGTGACCGACGAGCGCTGGTCACTTGCCGTCGCGACGCTCTGCTTCGCCGGCGCGCTCCTGCTGAAGAACGAGGGCACGCTCTTCGTCGCCGCGGCCTTTGCCGGCCTGTTCGCCGCGACGTACAGACGCTGGCGGCCGCTCGCGGTGGCGGCGGCGATCGACGTCCTCCTGCTGCTGCCGTGGAAGCTGTACGTGCGAGCCCACGACCTCCGCGACATCAACTACAGCCTCACGGACACGTTCGACGTCCACCACATCAGCGGCCGGCTCGGCGTCGGGCCGATCGCCTTCCGCACGCTCGGTCGCGAGATGCTCGACCCTCGGCAGTGGGGGCTGCTCGTGCCGGTCTTCGTCGTCTGCCTCGGCTTCGCCGCTGCCCGCGGGGCCCGTCCGCTCGCCCTCTTCGGCGGGGTCACCGTGCTGCTCTCCTGGCTCGGGCTGAGCTGGATCTACGTCGTCTCGCACTTCGAGTACAGCTCGTACCTCGACTCGACGAAGAGCCGCGTCGTGGCGTCGGTCGTCCTCGGCGCGGCTGTCCTGATCCCGCTGCTCGCTAGCGCGGTCGGCCCAGAACGGCCTCGTGACGGCGCCGCGCGAGCTCCTTGACGTGCTCGCGGAAGCGGATCAGACGAGGGCCAGCTGCTGGTGGCTCGCCAGACCGGACACGCCGACCCCGACGAGTCGCAGCGCGCCGGGCCGATCGGCGAGCGCACGGTCGAGCAGGCCGCACGCCAGGTCGCCGATCTGCTCGCCGTCGTCGATGCCGACGCGCAGCGAGGTTGAGCGGCTGCGAATCGAGAAGTCGGTGTAGCGCACCTTCGTCGAGACCGTTCGCGCCGTCCGTCCCGTCTTCTGCAGGTGCTCGGCCACCTGCCGCGCCATCCCGCGCAGCTCCGCATGCAGCTGTGCCCGGTCCGTCAGATCGCGTTCGAACGTGTTCTCGACGCTGATCGAGATCCGCTCCGTGGAGAGCTCGAGCGGGCGAGGGTCGATCCCGCGGGCACGGTCGCGCAAGACACGGCCGACGCTCCCCGGCAGCAGCCGCTTGAGCTCGCCGTCCCCGAGGCCTGCGAGCGCGCCCACCGTCTCGACGCCTGCGGCGACCAGCCGCTGCTCCGCCTTCGGCCCGACTCCCGGCAGGCGGCGCACCGCG
The DNA here is from genome assembly GCA_005888435.1 of Actinomycetota bacterium. Taxonomy (GTDB): domain Bacteria; phylum Actinomycetota; class Thermoleophilia; order Gaiellales; family Gaiellaceae; genus 3-1-20CM-4-69-9. The sequence continues at coordinate 6,416 of VAXO01000057.1, forward strand.
AACGGCGCGAGGAACCGCGCCTCGGTGCCAGCTGGGACGACCGTCAGGCCGCCGGGTTTGCGGTGATCGCTCGCGATCTTCGCGACGACCTTCGACGTCGAGACGCCGAGGGCACAGGTCAGGCTCGTGGCCGCCCGCACCGCGGTCTGGACCGCTTCCGCGACCTTGCGCGCGCCGAGGAAGTCCTCCGCAACCTCGCCGACGTCGAGGTAGCCCTCGTCCAGGCCGGTGCGCTCCACCGTCGGCACGACACCGCGCACCGTCTCCCACACATGCTGCGAGTACTCGCGGTAGACGGCGTGGCGGGGGCGGACGAAGACCGCGTGCGGGCAGCGCCGGAGCGCCTCGGCGCAGCTCATCGCGGAGTGAATCCCGAACGTGCGAGCCTGGTAGTTCGCGGTCGCGACGACGCCGCGCCCGTGAGGGTCGCCGCCCACGATCAGCGGCTTGGTGCGGAGCTCCGGCTCTTCCAGCTCCTCGACCGCGGCGAAGAAGGCATCCAGGTCGAGGTGCGCGACGATCAGGCGAGCACCCACTCCTCGTTGCGGAGAATCGCAACGGCGCTACCGCCTTGCTCGATCCCGTCGAGCTCGACGTCCGGGCCGCCGATCATGAAGTCGGTGTGGATGCTCGACACGTTCGACGCGCCCTCCGGCAGCTCGACGCCGTCGTTCCGCGTGAAGCCGAGTCCGCCGCCGTACGCGATGTGACAGGTTGCGTTCTCGTCGAAGAGCGTGTCGAAGAACGTCACGCCCGACTGCCCGACGCGCGACGACCCATCCACGAGCGCGACCTCGCCGAGCCGGCGGGCGCCCTCGTCGCTCTCGAGCTGAGCCTGGATCACGTCGGCACCCTTGTCCGCGTTCGCGTCGACGACCCGGCCCCCGTCGAACGTCAGCTGCAGCCCCTCGACGATGACACCCCCGGACGTTGCGAGCGGCCGCGTGGAGCTGACGGTTCCCTCCGTGCGCCGCGCGTCGGGAGCCGTGAACACCTCCTCGGTCGGCATGTTCGGAACATGGACGATGCCGCTCGACGTCTCGAGCGTCCCTGCTCCCCAGTCGTAGGCGGGCGTCAAGCCGATCGTCAGATCCGTGCCCGGCCCGCGGAAGTGGAGCGCGTCGAATTTGCGCTCGGTCATGAGGGCGGCGCGCGACCGAAGCTTCTCGACGTGCGCACGCCAGGCGCCGACGGGATCGTCTTCATCGAGCCGAACCGCTGTCGCGACCTCCCGCCAGAGCCGGTCGACGTCGGGCTCGCCGAACACCTTCTCGGCCCAGCGCTCGTTCGGGTACGCCGCGATCGTCCAGTTGATGCTCTTGTCCTCGAAGGTGATCTGGAGGGAGCGCTCGCCGAGCGCCTTCGGGCGCGCCTTGCCGACACGCACCCCGTCGAGATCCGAGAACACATCCGGATTCGGATCGCCGGCGATGGAGATCGTCGCGCCGCCGACGCGCGCCAGGTATTCGAGCCGCTCGAGGTCCCACGGAGTCGACCACTCGATCGTCTCGTCGTCTCCGTGGATGATCAGCTGCCGCTTGACGTACTGGTCGGCGTACAACGCCGTCACGTAGCGCGCCCCGGCCTGATACGCGGCCTCGGCGAGCGCCCGGGTGAACGGCGCGTGCTCGACATAGCCGTAGATTGCGACGTCCTGGCCTTTCCTGACGTTCGCGCCGACGCGGACGACCAGCTCCGCATACTTCTTGAGGCGATTCTCTTCGGGCATGGCGCGATTGTAGGCTGCGGTCGATGGCCGTCCTCGAATCAGGGGTCCAGCGGGACGAGCTCTTCGAGCGCCGGCGTGAGCGGATGGAGGGCCTCGTTGCCGAGCTGCGAGAGCGGTCCGCGCAGGTCGCACAGGGCGGCGGCGAGAAGGCGACGGAGCGCCATCGCTCGCGCGGAAAGCTGACCGCACGCGAACGGGTCGACCGGCTCGTCGATCCCGGCGGCGCGTTCCTCGAGCTGAATGCGCTTGCCGCGTGGGACGTGTACGACGCCCAGGCGCCGGCAGCCGGCATCGTGACGGGGATCGGGGTCGTCGAGGGCCGCGAGTGCGTGATCGTCGCGAACGACGCGACGGTCAAAGGCGGCTCCTACTTTCCTTTGACCGTGAAGAAGCACCTGCGCGCGCAGGAGGTGGCGGAGCAGAACCGACTGCCGTGCCTCTACCTCGTCGACTCGGGCGGCGCCTTCCTTCCTCTCCAGGACGAGGTCTTCCCGGACCGAGATCACTTCGGCCGGATCTTCTTCAACCAGGCGCGCATGTCGGCAAGGGGTATCCCGCAGATCGCGGTGGTGATGGGGTCGTGCACCGCGGGCGGCGCGTATGTCCCGGCGATGTCGGACGAGACGATCATCGTGCGCGGCACCGGCACGATCTTCATTGGCGGACCGCCGCTCGTGAAGGCGGCGACGGGGCAGGACGTCAGCGCCGAGGAGCTCGGTGGCGCAGACGTCCACACGCGCAAGTCGGGCGTCGCCGACTACTACGCGACGTCGGACGAGCACGCGCTCGCCCTCGCACGCCAGATCGTCGGCAACCTGCACGCGCGCAAGCCTGAGCCGCCTTGGGACGTCGCAGATCCGGAAGCGCCGGCTGCAGATCCGAGCGAGCTGTACGGGCTCGTCCCGGAGGACTTCCGTCACCAGGCGGACGCGCGCGAGCTGATTGGGCGCATCGTCGACGGCTCGCGCTTCGACGAGTTCAAGGCGCTCTACGGCGAGACGCTCGTCACGGGCTTTGCGCGAATCGAGGGCTATCCAGTCGGCATCCTCGCGAACAACGGCGTGCTGTTCGCCGAGTCGTCGCAGAAGGGCGCGCACTTCATCGAGCTCGCGTGCAAGCGCCGCGTCCCGCTCGTCTTCCTGCAGAACATCACCGGCTTCATGGTCGGACAGGAATACGAGGCCGGGGGGATCGCGCGGGACGGCGCAAAGCTCGTCATGGCGGTCGCGAATGCGGAGGTCCCCAAGTTCACCGTGATCGTCGGTGGTTCGTTCGGCGCCGGCAACTACGCGATGTGCGGACGTGCATACGCGCCGCGTCAGCTCTGGATGTGGCCCAACGCCCGCATCTCAGTCATGGGCGGCGAGCAGGCTGCGACCGTGCTGACGATGGTCGGCGACGCCGATCCCGACGAGATCCGCGCGAAGTACGAGCGCGAGGGCAGCCCCTACTACTCGACCGCGCGCCTCTGGGACGACGGTGTGATCGATCCGCTCGATACGCGGCGCGTGCTTGCGCTCGGGCTCGCATCCGCGCTCAACGCGCCGATCCCCGAGACGACGTTCGGCATCTTCCGGATGTGATGCGGTTCTTCGGCAGAAAGCCGAAGCAGCGCCTGCGTCCCCTCGGCGAGTCCGAGGCGTACCACCACTCCTACGGCGAGGCGCCGCGGGACGTGAAGATCGTAAAGCTCGAGCCGCGGCGCCCGCGCTACCAGCAGGTGCTCGCCGACGGCGAACGCATGCGCCAGGCCTTCCTGCAGCGGCTCGACAAGCGCGAGAAGGAGGAGTAGTGGGCTACTCGATGGTGCAGGTCGACGACCTTCCGCCGGAGGGGCCGGGCGGCGCTGTCCGCTTCGTCCGTCGACATCTCGGCGTCGGCGCGTTCGGGATCAACTGGTTCGAGATTCCGCCGAACGTCACAGGGCGGGAGCACGACGAGGAGGAGACGCAGCAGGAAGAAGTGAACGTGATCATCGCCGGCTCTGGCATCTATCGAGTGGAGGGCGAGGACATTCCGGTTCGACGCGGCAGCGTGCTGCGCTTCGATCCGGCGACCACTCGCGTCCCGGTCGCCGGGCCCGAAGGAATGACGATGATCGCCGTGGGGGCACGCCGTGGAAGCTACGAGCCAAGGGGGCCGTTCTAGACATGCACACGATCGAAATCTCCGATGAAGAGCTGCGACTCGTCTACGCGGCGCTGCACTCGTACCTGGACGACTTCGGGCACGAGGAGGCGGACGTGCTGCGGCAGATCAAGGCGCTCCTCGCGAAGCTGCCACAGTCCGCTTGAGCGTCCTCCGCATCCTGATCTGGAGTCTCGCCGACTCGCAGACGACCCTCGGCAAGCTCCGTGAGCACCTGCCGTTCTCGGGCGACGACGAGTACTGGATCGCGAACGAGGCGCAGGAACGCTTCGGTCTCGTCTCGACGGGCGACGAGCTCCCCGATCTGACCTGGATCCGCGAGCTCGTCGGGAGGGAGCCCGAGATCGCCGAGGAGTACGACCTGCTCGAGTGATGGGACATGTCCCGGGGTCTGGCCCCGGGACATGTCCCTCCCCCTCCTGGACTAGCGGGTTGCGACCTGCGCGAGCCGGCGGCTGGAGACGCCTGAGAGCAGCGAGTCGCCGTCCTTGCGCGTGCGCAGGAAGAACTGCACGTGGTACCCGCTCCTGAGCGGGAACGTCGCGCGCGGGAACATCGACAGCGTGACGTAGCCGGACTGGTTCGTCACCTGCTCCGCCGGCGTCGACGTGACGAGCGGCGTCGAGCGCGCAAACACGAGTGCGCCGCGCACCCAGAAGCCGCGCGTATCGGAGACGTGCACGCGCACGGATACGGGCGCACGCCGCGACGTGACGACGTTCGGCGTGAAGCGCACGCCGTCGATGACGAGGCGCGCCGGCAGCGTCACGCTCGTCACCGGAATCGAGATCTTGCCGTTGGCGAGCCGGATCTGACCCTCCGGCCCGGCCGGCGTGGTCGTCGTCGTCGTGGTACTCGTCGTCGTAGTGGTTGCTGGCGTCGACGTGGACGTCGAGCTCGAGGTCGTCGTCGTCGAGCTCGACGTCGAACTCGAAGTCGAGCCCGTCGACGTCGAATCGGTGCTGCTGGTCGTGTCTGCCAGCACGCTCAGCGGACCCGCGAAGCCTGCGCTCGCGAAGTAGCCGAGCAAGGCCAGCACAGCGAGTGCGCACGCAGCGGCCAGCGTCCTGATGAGGCGATGCATGACGAAACCCCCTCGGTCGTGTTCGGTCCCTTCCTGCCCGCCCGGGCACCCGCCGAACGAGCTGGAATCAGGGTTTTACAAAAGCCATACAGCGGCTATGGGACAGGTGCGCGACCGCACCGAGAGCGCCGTACGTTTCCTCGCTTGCAAGTCGGGTAATCCCGATTGCGCATCGTTCATCAGGGGTCCGGTAGGGGGGAAAATGCGTGCAAAACGCGTAGTTTGGTGCGCTCTGATCGCCGTCACGGCCCTGCTCGTTCTGGGGTCGGCGACCGTCGCGGCAGGTTCTTCGGTGCAGTCGCCGCAGGTTACGGCCGCCAAGGCCAAGGTCGGCGTCAAGTACACGGTCCGTAAGTTCGTGCGAAGCGGCAATCGACTGGTCGCCTATGGAACCGCAACCGCCCGCTACATCCCGGTTTCGGGTGCGCCGACGGTGACGCGAAAGCCGTTCAAAGCGACCGTGACGGTTCGCGGCCGCCACTTTGCGGCTGTCCAGACCATCTGCCCCGTGCTCGAGCTCACACTCGGACCGCTCGACCTCAGTCTGCTGGGGGCGATCGTCCACCTCGACAAGGTCCACCTGGTGATTTCGGCCGACTCGGAGGGAGGAGTGCTCGGCAAGCTGCTCTGCAACCTGGCGAAACAGGGGAAGCTTGGTGCGCAGACGCAGCAGCTCAACTGGTCACTCCAGAAAAGCGGGCTCGCTACGAACGGCACAGCGCTCACGGTCTCGGTGGGACCGTCTAGCTCAGACGCCGGCTCGTCAGCGCCGAACGCACTGACACCGTCGGTGATCTGCGACGTGCTCGACCTCACGCTCGCACCGACCGACCTCAACCTGCTCGGGTTGCTCGTGCATCTCGACCAGGTACACCTGACGATCACCGCCGATTCCGAGGGCGGCGTGCTCGGAAGCCTCCTCTGCTCACTCGCGGGCGGCGGGACAGGCTGACACCTCGACGAGGGACGGCCCGCTCGGCGGGCCGTCCCTCACCAGCTCAAAGCACGACCTGCTCCGGGAACACGGCGCCGTCCGCGAAGCGCTCGAGGCGGTAGGGCGCGAGGTCGACGGGCGGGTCGAGCTCGAGCAGCTCGTGCGCAACGGCACTGCCCACTGCGGGCGACTGCATGAATCCGTGTCCGGAGAACCCGCAGGCGACGTACGCCCCCTCGCCTGACCAGCCGATCAGCGGGTGAGCGTCGGGCGTCATGTCGTACAGCCCCGCCCACGCCCGCAGCACGGGCGCGTCCGCCGCCGGCGGATAGCGATGGGCGAGGCGCCTCCGCCAGTCCTCGACGAGTGAGTCGTCGACGACTTCTTCGCTCGTCCAGCGTGCTTTCGGCTCAGTCATCGCGAGCCGCAGCGTGTCGCCGCGGCGCCGGAAGTGGAAGGTCGTCTCGTCCTCGATCGTCATCGGGAGTTCATCGGGCAGATCGGCGACCGGGCCGACGTCCACGAGCTGGCGGCAGAGCGGCCTGATCGGCAGCTCCGGGACGAGCTCCGTGGACGCAGCGCCGCACGCGACGACGAGCACGTCGCGCGACACCGCGAGCGCATTCGTGTGCTCGCGCACCTCGACCCCGAGCTCGACGCCCCGGCGGACGAGCTCCGTCGTCACCGCCGCCGGCTCCGCGACGCCGTCCTCCCAACACGCGACCGCGCCGAGGAGGTCGTCGGTGCGCAGCCCGCGCACGCGTTCGGGGTCGACCTCCTCGACGGGAACGCCGAGCCTGCGCTGCATCTCGGCCCGCGCGCGCAGCCTCTCCCAGCCGTCTCCGCTCGTCGCGAGGAACATGTATCCCACCGCAGCGAACAGCGGCGAGCCGAGCTCGTGGAAGAGCTTCGCGCTCTCCTGCGCCAACCGCACCTCCGCCTCGCTCGAGAACTGCTGGCGAAAGCCGCCCATCGCCTTCCCGGTCGCACCCGACGCGATCGTGTCGCGCTCCGCGAGCACGACGTCGTCCGCACCGAGCAGCGCCAGGTGGTACGCGATCGACGCGCCTACGGCGCCGGCACCGGCGATGACGATTCGAGCCATGTCTCCAGTTCGGCCTGCTCCGCGTCGGTGAGCGTGCGCAGCGGACGCCGCACGTCAGGGCCGATCGGCACGCCGCGCCGCGCGACGACGACCTTCGCGGCCGCCTGGAGCGGGAAACGCTCCAGCGCCGAGCGGACGGGGCCGAGGTCCGCAGTCTCCGGCTGCCTGACCGCGCTCACGATCAGCTCCGGAAACGCGGACGCGAGCGCCGAGACCGCGCCCACTGCACCTGCGGCGAGTCCCTGCGGGATCAGCGCCTCAGGCCCGACGAAGATGTCGAGCCCCTCGAGCAGGTACGGCAGGAAGCGATCCCACGGCGTGTCCGAGACCTTTAGCCCGCGGAAGTTCGGCGCCGCCTCGCGCAGCTGCTCGAGGACCTGCAAGGGCACGGCGTAGCCACTGCGCGCCGCGAACTCGTAGACGTAGAACGGTGTCGGCGCCGACGCCCGTGCCGCCGCGGCCAGGTGCGCCAGCAGCGCTGCGTCGTCGAGGGGGAAGTACGGCGGCGCCATCACGGCGACTGCGTCGGCGCCGACGTCGGCGGCGTGCGCCGCGAGCTCGACGGTGTCCCACGTCGCCTGCGCGCCGCAGTGCACGGCGACCTGCAGCCGGCCGTCCGCGGCCTCGACGAAGAGCTGCGCGGCGCGGCGGCGCTGCTCGACGGGCAGGAGGAATCCCTCCCCCGTCGTCCCGAGCGCGAGGAGACCGTCCACCCCGCCCGCGACGAGAAAGTCGACGTACGGCGCGATCGCCGCTTCGTCGAGCGCCTCGCCCGCGTCCTTCAGCGGCGTCAGCGCTGCGGCCAGTGCGCCTCGAAGCATGTCCTCAACTCTAAGCTGAAGCCCCATGGGCGGGCTGCGGGTCGAACGGGACGGCGACGTGCTGCGTGTCACGCTCGCGCGGCCGGAACGGCGCAACGCCTTCGACGCGCAACTGATCGCCGACCTGACCGACGCCTTCGCCGACGTCGGCGACGTACGTGCTGTGGTGCTCGCCGGTGAGGGCGAGACGTTCTGCGCGGGGGCCGACATCGACTGGCAGCGCTCCGCGATCGACCTCTCGTACGAGGACAACGTCGAAGACGCGCTCAGGCTCTATCGCATGTGCGAAACGATCGACCGCTGCCCCGCGCCGGTGGTCGCACGCATCCAGGGGTTCGCGCTCGGCGGCGGTTCCGGGCTCGCCGCATGCAGTGACATCGCGGTCGCGGCGAGCGACGCGACCTTCGGCTTCACGGAGGTCAAGCTCGGGATCATCCCGGCGGTGATCTCACCCTTCGTGCTGCCGAAGATCGGCCAGCACGCCCGGCGCTACTTCCTGACCGGCGAGCGCTTCGACGCCCGAACCGCGCTTCGGATCGGCCTCGTCCACGAGGTGACCGACGAGCTCGAGACGGCCACTCAGGCGATCGTCGACCAGCTGGTCGGCTCCGGCCCCAAGGCCGTCCGCGAGGCGAAGAAGCTGATCCGCGAACGGCCCGACGGAGAACGGACGGCGGAGATCGCCGCGCGGCTGCGCACGAGCGAGGAAGGCCAGACGAGGCTGCGAGCCTTCTTCGAGCGCCGCTAGCAATGCGCCGCCTGTTGTTCCTCGTCGGCGCGATCGTCCTCGTCGACACGATGTTCTTCACGGCGCTGACCCCGCTGCTGCCGCACTACGTCGACAAGCTCGGTCTCGGCAAAGCGGGTGCCGGCCTGTTGCAGGCGATGTACCCGCTCGGCGCGCTGCTCGCCGCAATCCCGGGCGGTATGGCGGCGGCGCGCTTCGGCGTGAAGCCGACCGTCCTCATCGGCCTCTCGCTGTTGGCGGCGACGACGGTTGCGTTCGGGCTCGCGAACTCGGTCTGGGCCCTTGACCTCGCCCGCTTCGTCCAGGGCGTCTCCAGCGCCTTCTCGTGGACGGGCGCGCTCGCATGGCTCGTCGCCGCCTCGCAGCCCGGCCGCCGCGGCCAGCTGATCGGCTCCGCCTTCGGCGCCGCGATCGCCGGCGCGCTGTTCGGCCCCGTGCTCGGCGCGATCGCGTCGTTCACCGGCACAGCCGCGGCGTTCGGCGCAGTTGCGGGCCTCGCAGTGCTCCTCGCCATCGCCGCCTGGCGGACCCCCGCATCCACGCCTGACGACCCGCAGCCCGTCAGGATGCTGTTCCGCTCGCTGGGCGTGAGGCGCATCCAGATTCCGATGTGGCTCTGCCTCCTCCCCGCGCTTCTGTTCGGGAATCTCTCCGTCCTCGCCCCGCTGCGCCTCTCCGATCTCGGCTGGGGTGCGGCTGCGGTCGGCGCGACGTACCTCGTCATGGCCGGATTCGAGGCGAGCTGGGCGCCGATCCTCGGCCGCGCCTCCGACCACTTCGGTCGGCTGCGGCCGCTGCGCGCGGCACTACTAGCGTCCGCGATCGTGACGCTGTTGCTGCCGTGGCCTGAAAGCGCGTGGCTGCTGGCCCTCGTGATCGTCTCGGCAGGCTTCGCGTTCGGCAGCTTCTGGACGCCGGCGATGTCGATGATCACCGACGAGGCCGAGGCTGCCGGCCTCGACTACGGCTACGCGTTCGCGCTGGTCAACATCGCCTGGGCGCCCGGACAGGCCGGCGGCGCCGCCATCGGCGGCGCGGTCGCATCGGCGACGAGCGACAAGGTCGTGTACCTCGGCCTGTCGTGTGTCTGTCTGCTGACGCTGCTTGCGATCTCGGGCTATAGGGAGACGGCTGCACCGCTCGCTGCCGAGCGGTAGAGCGCCTCGATCACGCGGACCTGGCCGAGCGCGTCCGCGCGGCCGAGCAGCGGCTCCGCCTCGCCCCGGACAGCGGCGCCGAAGTTCTCGACCTGCAGGAAGTAGCGGTCGATGTCCTCGACGTCGATGCGTTCCCCGTCGACCTCGACATGCGGGTCGCGGCAACGGACGGGATCGGGCACGACGAGCCTCCCCGTCGACCCGATCGCTTCGAGACCGTTGCCCTCCGGCAGGTCGAAGCCGCAATGGAACTCGCCGAAGAGGCCGCCGCCGAAGTCGAGGAGGGCGACGAAGCCCGCGTCCACGCCGGTCGAGCTCGTGCGCTGCCTGCCGAAGACGAGCTCCGGCTCGCCCGCGAGCAGCCGCTGCATGCTGATGCAGTAGCAACCGAGATCCATGAGCGCGCCGCCGTCGAGCTCGGGCAGCATGCGGACGTCGGCGTCGTCCGCGAGGGTGAACGAGAACAGCGAGCGCAGCTGCCGCAGCTCGCCGATGGCGCCTTCGCGGACGAGCTGGGCGGCCCTGTGGGTCTGCGGATGGTGGCGGTACATGAAGGCTTCCATCAGCAGGCGCCCTTCGCGCTCCGCGGTGTCGAACGCCCGCTCGACGACCTCGACCCGACGATCCATCGGCTTCTCACAGAGGACATGCTTGCCGGCTTCGAGCGCACGGATCGACCACTCGACGTGCAGCGAGTTCGGCAGCGAGTTGTAGACGACCTCGACGTCGTCGTCCGCGAGCAGCGCCTCGTAGCTCCCGTGCGCGTGGTCGATCCCGTGCTCGCGCGCATAGCCGTCCGCGCGGCCCTGGTCGCGGCTCGCCACGGCGACGACGTTCGTGCTCTCGCTCTGCCGCGCACCCTGGAGGATCGCCTCGTTGATGCGAGCCGTCGAGAGCAGGCCCCAGCGGACCGGCTCGCTCATCCCAGCGACACGGCGACACCGGTCGTCGCCGAGCGGAAGAGCGCCTCGAGGGCGCGCGCCTGACCGACAGCGTCCTCGCGCCCCAACAGAGGTTCCGCCGCGCCACGGATCGCGGCGCTGAGGTTCTCGATCTCCAGCCGATACGAGTCGGCGTGCTCGAGGTCGATTCGCTCTACTCGGCCGTCGCGTCGAAGCTCGATCGACGGCACGACGCAGTGCCACGGATCGTCGAGGAAGAGGGACCCCTCGCTCCCGATCACCTCGAGCTCGTCACGCTCGGGCAGGGCGGTCCCGCAGTCGAACTGGGCGAAGACGTCCTCCGGAAAACGCATCGCGCCGGTGAAGACCCAGTCGGTGCCGCTCGGGCCGACGAACTGGTGCCCATGCACCTGCTCGGGCTCACCGGCAAGCAAACGGGATCCGCTGACGCAGTAGCAGCCCACGTCCATCAGGCTGCCGCCCTCCACGTCCGTCCGTAGGCGGATGTTCTCCGCGTCGTACAGCGAATAGCTGAAGCAGGAGCGGACAAGCCGGACTTCGCCGATCACACCGTCGTCAACGAGCTGACGGAGCCGTGCGGTTTGAGGGTTGTGGCGGTACATGAACGCCTCCGTCAGGATCCGCCCACTCCTCTCGGCAGCGTCGAATGCCGACTCGACGTCGCCGACATGCCTGCTCAACGGCTTTTCGCAGAGCACGTGCTTTCCGGCCTCGACGGCACGAATCGACCAGTCGCAGTGCAACGTGTTCGGCAACGAGATGTATACGGCCTCGACATCGGCGTCGTCGAGCAGGGCCTCGTACGAGCCGTAGGCGCGCTCGATCTCCCATTCGCGCGCGTACCCCTCCGCCCGTCTCTGATCGCGGCTCGCCACCGCGACCAGGTCGACCTTCTCCGAGGCGTGGGCGCCGGGAATGACCTTACGGTTGATGTCGGCGGTCGACAGGATCCCCCACTTGACAGGTGTGTCTAGCCCCATGACGCCTCCGTCATCGGACGGAACGCAACCGTTCCAGCGAGCGTCGTCATGAGTCCTCCAAAGGTCGAAGGGCCGGATAGAGGAGTTGGAAGCGCCTGTAGCCGCGCTCGTACGCGGCACTCCACCGAGGGTCCGGCTCGACCGTATCGAGCAACCTGACGCAGGTGGCGGCCGCCTCGTGGACATCGCGAAAGAGTCCGGCGGCCACACCGCCGAGGAGGGCCGCACCGTAGGCGGAACCCTCGTCCGTCGCCGTGCGCCGGATCGGCAGGCCCAGGACGGATGCGAGGATGCGCAGCCAGAGCTCGCTGCGAGCTCCCCCACCGGAGGCGTGGCCGGCACGCGGGTCGACGCCTAGCTCGCGCAGCAGCTCGAGCGAGTCCCGCAGTCCGTAGGCGACACCCTCGAGGACGGCGCGAGCGAACGCGCCGAGGTCGTGGCGAAGCGTGAGCCCGGCGAAAGCGGCCCGAGCGTGCGGGTCCGCGTGCGGCGTCCGCTCACCGGTCAGGTAGGGCAGGAACGTCAACCCTTCGGAGCCCGGCGCCCATTCCTCGGCTGCGGCAGTCAACTCGTCGTACCCACGTCCGGTCCCGAGACTGTCACGTAACCAACGCAGCGATCCAGCCGCGGACAACATCACTCCCATCGCGTGCCAGCCGCCCGGCACTGCATGGCAGAACGCGTGCACGCGCGCCTGTGGGTCGGCGGCGAACGCGGGCAGTGCCGCAAACACGACTCCTGACGTGCCGAGCACGACCGAGACGGGTCCCGGCCGGTCGACGCCGACGCCCAGGGCCGCCGCCGCCTGATCGCCGGCGCCTGCGGCGACGGGGGTGCCGGCAGCAGTCGTCCCTGAGATCTCGGGCGACTCCAGCGTTCGCGGCAGCCACGCCGGATCGAGCTCGAGCGCTTCGATCATCTCCTCGCTCCAGCGTCGCCTTGCGACGTCGAACAGGAGCGTGCCCGACGCGTCCGCAACGTCGATCGCGTGCTCGCCGGTCAGACGCAAGCGGACGTAGTCCTTCGGCAACAGCACGTGGGCGATGCGTGCGTACGTCGCCGGCTCGTGGCGACGCAACCACAGCAGCTTCGGCGCCGTGAAGCCTGTGAGCGCACGATTCCCGGTCAGCTGGATCAGCCGCGAAAGCCCAATCCGTTCCTCGATCTCGGCGCACTCTGCCTCTGTCCGCTGATCGTTCCAGAGGATCGCCGGCCGAAGCACGCGATCACGATCGTCGAGAACGACGAGACCGTGCATCTGACCCGAGAGGCCGATCGCCGTCGCGCCGCCCCCGAGCCTGGCCAGCGCCCGCTCGGCTGCCCGCCACCAGTCTTCCGGATCCTGTTCGGCCCAGCCTGGGCGCGGCATCGAGAGCTCGTACGTCTCTTCGGCCCGGGCGAGCACGTCGCCTGCAGGCGAGAGCGCGAGCGCCTTGACACCCGTCGTGCCGACATCGAGGCCGACGAGCTGCGTCACCCGCCGAGTGCGGCGTAGACGAGCTCGTACG
>VAXO01000058.1 GCA_005888435.1 Actinomycetota bacterium
GCCCAGTACACGGAGTCCGAGGCGGCGGCGCTCATGGTGTTCCAGGACGGCTGGCTCTACCTCGACCCGGAGGGCGAGATTCGCGCCGGTGTTGTCTTCGACGACCTGATCGAGCGGGGCGAGATGCCTGTGACGATCGGCGTCTTCGTCGATCCCTGCGCAGGACAGGAACCTCGAGTACGACGCGTTCAGCGATGCTTACGCGACCCTTCTGCTCACCGAGATCCTCCCGGGCGTACTCGCGAGGTACAACGTGACCGACGATCCGGATCGGTGGGCGGTCGGCGGCGGCAGCAGTGGCGGCAACTGCCGCGGCTGATCGAGGAGCTGCCGGTGAAGCCCCTGCGGATCTTCCTGCACGCGGCGACGCACGACCTCGACTGGGGCCCGGGCCGAAACTGGTTCGCCGCCAACCGGCGCGTCGCGCCGCGCTCGCGGACCGTGGCTACGACTTCCGCTTGACGATCGGTGACGGCGGGCATGACCTGCGGCACACCGGCGACGTCCTGCCGGACGCACTGCGATGGCTCTGGCGCCGTTAGGATCCCGCACCGATGGCGAAGTACCTCCTCTTCGTGTGGAAGCCGAGTGGCTACGAGCTGCGTGAGGCCGAGGGCGAGGTTCCGAGCGTCGGCGCCGAGATCGAGCAGGACGACCAGAAACTTCGCGTGAGCAAGGTCGCGCCGTCGCCGCTCCCGGGCGACGACCGCCCCTGCGCCTACCTACAGGCCGCTTAGCGCCGACTCGGCCGCGATCCGGCCGAACACCAGCGCCGCTGCCAGCCCGCTCGCGTACCCGCCCGTGGAGATACCGCCGACGTCGGCCCCCGCGGCATAGAGACCGTCGGCAATGCGCGCATGCTCGTCGATGCGCAAGCCGCCGATCGTGTGCGTGATGCCGGGCTTGACGCGGACGGCGACCCGCGTCCCGTCCGGCGCCGCGAAGGGCAGGTCGCTCGGATCGATCCTGGTCGGTGCGAGCGCGACACGTCCCGCGACCTCGGGATCCTTCAGCGCCTCGCGGTCGAGCAGATACCACGCACGGCCCCCGGGCTGTTGCGCCGTTGCCTGCACGAGGTCGTTCTCCGACCACGACACGTCGCCCTCGAAGAACTCCTCGCCCCGATCGTTGAAGACGCGGGCGGCGCGACCGTACAGCTGCGCAAGTGGGACGAATTGCTCCTCGGTGAAGTCGGCGTCGGGCATGTTTCGGCCGTAGAACTCGCCCAACCCCGCCGATAGCTCGGCACCGCGCGCGAGTGCGTGGCGCATGCCGTCGCCCGCGCTCCAAGGGTTGGCGCGCAGGCGCAGCTCGCCGCCGGGATGAATGTGCTCGCGCACGAGCGCGGAGTCACCCTGAAAGCCGCCCGTCGCGAGGATCGTCGGTTCCTCGGACGTCGTACCGAGACGAACGTCGCCTGCCGCACGCACGAGCGTGTCCGTGAGACCGCGTGGCTCGAACCGCTTGCCGATCGTGCGGGGGTTCCCGGTCTCGTGCTTGACGACCGGCGCCCCGAGCGACTCGAGCCATTCGATCCCCTCGTCGAGGCCCTCCCAGACGACGCGCTGCAGACGCTCGTCTCCGGCCGGGCATTCGGCACGGAAGTCGTCCCACTCGCGAAAGCGCCAGATGACGCAGCTCGAGAGCAGCATTGAGCCTCCTGTACGCGTCCCCTTCTCGTGCACGATTGGAGTCGCGCCCAGCTCGAGCGCGCGCGTAGCTGCGCAGAGCCCGGCCATGCCGGCTCCCGCAATGTCGAGTCTCAGGTCAGCGCGAATTCCGGTTTGTGCTCGACGTACTCGATGCGCACGCGGTCGGGCCCCCAGACGAAGACCGCGCGCGTGTTCGCGGCGTCGACGACGTTGTCGACGACTCCCATCTCCTCCGCTTCGGCAATGTGCTCGTCGACCGAGTCGACGAGGACGGCAAGGTGGTTGAGCAGCGGGTTGTCGGGATTGCCCGGGTTGCCCGGATGGAACTCGACGAAGGCACCGCCGACCTCGACTCGCGGATGCCCATCCGAGGAAGGCGGCGCAGCATCGAAGCCGAATCGCTCGTATGCCTCGGCGGTGTGCCTTGGCTCCGAGGAATAGAGCGCCACGTGGTCGAGGTCGTACTCCGAGTCGGTGGGTGCCTGGACGAGCTTGAGCTTCACTCCTTCGCCGAGGTCGAACTCGGTGTCGCCGTCGGGAAGCTTCGAAACGCGCAGAGCGACATGCTTGAACGCGCCCGGCTCGCGCGGGCCTTCCGCGTCGAACAGCGTGAGCTTGCCGCGTCGGGCGTCGGCACCGACGAGGGTGAAGTTGTCCTGCCGGTCGATGACGTGCAGGCCGAGCTTGGTCGTGAGGAACTCCGCGATCGGCTCGCGATCGGCGAGCCAGAAAGCGACATGGTCAAGGGTGTTGGGCTGCATGCTCAAGACCCTAGCTGTCTACCTCTTGCGTGCGTCGACCGCCCTCTGGAGCTGGGTCTTGTTCATCTGGGAGCGGCCCGGCACGTTGAGGCGCTTCGCCTCGTTGTAGAGCTGCTCCTTCGTCCGCCCCCTCGGCCGGTTGGTGCCGGAACGCATTCCGCCGCGGCGATACGACGACATGTCGCGCGTCGAGGTGCGCGACGCGCGGCCCTTCGTCTCACCCGAGCGTGCACGCTCCTTGTTGACCGTGCGTGCGGCGATCTCCTTGGCGCGCCCGGTTGAGCGGCCCTGCTTCTTCTCGGACTCCTTGATGTGCTCGTACTGACGCTCGCGCTTCGAGCTCCATGCTGACTGAGGCATGTCAAAACCCCCTGCTTGACTACGCCGGGTCCCTACCCGGTTTCGCGCTGCTTATTCCAGCGGAGGATTCTGAACGTTGTGCTCGGTGGCGTACTTGTCAGTCAGCTGGTTGATGACGTCCATCCCCTTCCCGTACGCGTAGTTGATCTCGACGAACGGCTGCCACTTATCGGGGAGCGCATCCTCGGGGAAGATCGCCTCGACCGGACACTCCGGTTCGCACGCACCGCAGTTGGCTGTATAGACCCCGCCGGCCAAGGTGAAGGTGTGCTTGCCCGGAACAACGGCGCAGAACGTCTCCTCCTCCTCCGCCTCGACCTGGTCGACGCTCATTACGCGCCAGTACGTCTCGCGCGTAGCGAGATAGAGCCAGCGGATGGGGCGGCTGCGCACGCCGAAGTTCGTGACGCGGTTTCCCTCCTCGCCAGAGCCAATCGTGATGTAACCCGCAAAGGGGGCGGCGCGCTCGAGCCAGTCGAGAGCCTCGTGGTGAGTCGAGCCGAGACGCCAGGAACCGGCCTTCACCTCGTCGCCGTCGGACGCGATCCAACCATCGACGAAGCCGGCGATGTACTCGCTGTCCCCCGTCTCGGGGAGCGCGCGCTTGAGATTCACCGGCGCCCGCACGACGCCCGTCCCGACATACCCGGGGTGGACGTCGAGACAGGGCGAGAAGTTGAGCTGGTCGAAGAAGTCCTTGAAACGCGCGACCTTTTCGCCGTACAGCTGCACGTAATGCAGGTGCTCGCCTGATCGCACCTCTTGCTTGTTCCAGCTGCCATCGCCGAACACGAGGCCATGGAGGACTCCGAGGCGGTACGACTCGGAGCTCCGCTTCGGTTCGACGCGCCCGGAGGGCACGAACTGCCCGACGGTCAGAGAGTCCGTGCGCTCGCCGTCGGCGAGCACCCAGCCGTGCGTCGGGGTTGCGAGCACGTTCTTGCGGAACTTCGAGATGTTCCGCGTCGTCAGCCGAGTGCCGCCGTAGCGGTCGCGCTCCTCGAACGCGGGCGCGAGCGTGATGTTGACGACCGGCTTCCGCCTGAAGCGGCGAACGTACGCCGGCTTGAAGCCGTCGTCCGTCAGCACGTGAACCGCTGTGTTCTCCATCTCCGCGAAGGTCTTCAGCCCATACGGCGTGATGAACTCCTCCGTCGGCGCGAAGCAGTCAATACATTCCTCCGGGTCGATCACGAGGATGCGGTCGGCTTGGTGGATGCAGTCCACCGGGCAGACGTCGACGCACGACAGGTCTTTGATGTCGATGCAGGGCTCGGCGATGATGTACGTCATCCGCGGGCCCTCACTCTACTGACGTGATCAGCTCCTGGACGATCTGAGGCGCGCGCTCCTGCAGCGCGTTCTTGACGAGCACCTGGTCGAAGCCCGCCTCATGCGCCCGGCGCAATCCAGCGGTGTCGGTGTGGCCCCCGAAGCCGACGATCGGCACGTCCGGATAGGAGTCGGCGACATCGTCCGGATCGACACGACTGATGTCGGCGATGACGAGATCGGGCCAGTCGGCGCTGTCGGGCGTCACGAAGTGATGGCCGGGCAACAGGGCCTCGAGCTTGCCCCGGAAGAAGACATCGACCCCACACAACAGGATCGTCGGCACCGCGGGAGCGTACCGCGCTTGTGGGGCGTGTTGCTAGTGTCGCGCACGTGGACTTCGTGGCCGTCGCGCGGGTCGAGGACGTCCCGCCGGGCACCATCCGCAGCGTCCGCGCAGGCGACGAGGAGATCGCGCTCGCTCACTGCAACGGCGGCTTCTACGCAGTGCAGCAGCACTGCCTCCACCTGCAGGGCCCGCTCGGCGAGGGCCGTCTGGAAGGCTGCGTGCTCACCTGCCCCTGGCACGGCTGGCAATACGACGTGCGGACCGGACAGAACGAGTTCGACCTCGCGATCCAGCTCCACACCTACGACGTCCAGGTCGAAGACGGAGAAATTCGAGTCGGACTACAAGAGTCGACGCGAGAGAATGATTCGGTTTCGTCCCGCACCTAGTGATGGGGGTTAATCGGGCCGACGAGCAAAGCTCGTCTGCCCTCTCTGCGGAAGCGACGAGCCGCTTCCTCCAGGGAGTTGAGCTCATCCGTGCAGGCGAGTACTTCGCCGCGCACGAGGAGCTCGAGCTCGCCTGGCGTGCGGCGCCGCCTCCCGAACGCGACTTCTTCCAGGGCCTCGTTCACGTGGCGGTCGCCTGGTACCAGGCCGGCCGCGGCCGGCGAATCGGAACCGAGCGCCAACTCGAGAAGGCGATCCGCCGGCTGACGCCCTACGCGCCCGCGCATCGTGGGCTCGACCTCGACGCGCTGCTCGTACAGGTCCGGCGCGCGTTAGAGGTCGCCCAGGCCGATGGCCTCGAGCACGCGGTGCGTATAGATCTGGACGCGGTAGAACTCGTCGAAGAACAGCAGTAAGCCGAGCGCGACGAGGATCACGCCGCCGACGATCGAGAAGACGCGGTAGTGGTCGCGCAACCAGCGGAAGAACGTCATCCCGCGCACGAAGAAGACGGCGACGAGCAAAAAGGCGAGCCCGAGCCCAGCCGAGTAGGCAGCGAGCCAGGCCGACCCCCGGAGGACGGTGTCCGAGTTGCTCGCCGCCGCGAACGCACCGCCCAGGAACGGCCCCACGCAGGGGGCTGCGCAGATCGCGAACGCCCCGCCGAGCAGCACGCGCGAGCCGCGACGCCTCGCCCCGTGAAGCAGGCCGCCGGCCACCAGCCGATCCGTCCCGGGCAGCAATCCGAGGAACGCCAGGCCGGCGACGACGAGGATGAAGCCCGCGATCGCACGCTGTGTCTGGTCCGTCAGCGCGTTGGAGATGAGGCTCGCGGCAGCCCCGAGTGCGACGAAAACAACGGCGAAGCCGGCGATGAACGGGAGGCTCGCAAGCGCGACGCGTCGCCCGACGCCCGGGTCACCCAGCCGCTGGGCATCGACGGCCGAGACTGCCGACAGGTAGCCGGGCACGAGCGGCAGCACGCACGGGAACGCGATCGACGCGAAGCCGGCCAGAAAGAGCAGCCCTGCCTTCTCCATCAGGCCTCGTAGCGCCGCAGCTCGTCGTCAACGCGGCGCTCGACCGTCGGATCGAGCGGCGCGGCCGGTGCGGCCGGCTCGCGCACGCGGGACCAGCGCCACGCCCCTGTGCCGACCAGGATGGCCGCCGTCGTGATCCCGACGATCGGCAGCCACCAGGCCAGGAGCCCGAAGCCGTGGTGCGGCGGCGCGGCGAGGATCGAGTCGCCGTAGTTCGCGACGAGGCGGTCCTCGATCTCCTTCTTGGTATCACCCGCGGCGATGCGCCGCGCGATCACCCGTTTGATCTGCTGCGCCGCCGGAGAGTCCGACTGGTCGAGCGTCGTGCCGCAGACGGGGCACATCACCTCGCCCTCGAGCTCGGCCTGCGTCGGATGTCGATCGCTTGCCAGTGCAACCGGCGCCGCGAGCAGCGCTGCCAGGCATGCGAGGACGAGCAGCCTCACGACTCCGCGATCTGCCGGAGGTAGCGCGGCAGGTCTTCCTCGACGATCAGCTCGCCGACGACCTTGCCGCTCCGCGCCACGAAGAAGATCCGCGGGATCGGCAGTCCTCCCCACTTCGCAAGCACCTTGCCGCCGCCGTCGTGCACGCTGGGATAGGTGATTCCATGCTGACGCTGCCAGTTGCGCGCGTCAGCGGAGAAGTCCTTCGTGTCGACGCCGATGAACGTGACACGGTCACCGTAGTTCTTCATCGCCGCCTCGAGGCGTTTCGACTCGTGGATGCACGGCGTGCACCACGACGCCCAGAAGTCCAGCACGAGCGGCTTCTGCCCCCGCAGACTGGCGAGGTTTATGCGACCGCGACCGTCGAGGCGCGCGAGGTCGAACGTTGGCGCAGCCGGATGGTGGCCGTCGTCGAGCGCCTTCGAGACCGTCGAGGTGTCCTGATGTGCGACGCGCCAGATGAGCAGCGCGAGCAGCCCGACGACGACTGCGACTGCGAGTGCCTGCGCAGTCAGCCGGACTGGTCGTGCCATCAGGCCGCGACGATGAAGACGGTCGTCCCGATGTCGACGTGGTTGAACAGCCACTCCGCCTGAGGGATGTGCATGCGGATGCAGCCGTGCGACACCGAGTAGCCGATCGAGGTGTCAGAGGGCGTCCCGTGGATGCCGACGCCGGGCGCCGACAGGCCCATCCACCGCGTGCCGAGTGGGTTGTTCGGCCCCGGCGGAATCGGCTTCTGCCCCTGCGCCCAGGGCGAGTTCGGCGGATACCACCACGGGTTCCTCCACTTGACGATGATGCTGAAGCGGCCGAGCGGAGTCGGGTACTGGGTCTGTCCCGTCGCGACGGCGAAGTAGCGCCAGGACCTCATGCCGTTGTAGAGGAAGAGCTTGTTCGTGTTCCGGCGAATGACGATCACCGGTCCAAAGTTGCTTCGCGTGACCTTCGGCTTCACCGCCTTCATCGTCAGGCGCAGCGGCGCGCGCGTCATATTCGCGAGGGCGACGTTGATGTCGTGGACCGCTCGGCGCTGGTCGAGCTTGCGGCCGGCACGCTCCTTCGACAGCCAGGGACGCAGGTTGCGCAACGACAGCTTCGCGTCGGCGGCTTGACGGTCGAAGCGCTGCGCGAGTTTCGCGACGAAGTCGGCGATCGTGCCGCTGATGACGGTGACGCCGAGTGACACGGACTGGTTCGGCTGCGCGACGAGGGCTCGCTCGATCGCGCGGTCGATCACGGCCGTCGCGCCGAGCACATCGGGCGTCACGAGCACGCTCGTCGTGCCGACCTCGAGCTCGAGTGGCTGGTTGAACTCCTGCTGGACGTTCGCGGCCGCCACGTCTGGAGTCAGCCCCCCGACCGCGACGCCCCCGATGCTGACGCCCAACGGGATCGTCGCCGGCGGCGCATCGTCGGCAGCCGCAGGCGCCGACGCCACAAGGAGGCCGGCGGCGAACAGGAGGCAGAGACGCTTCACGTTGTCAAACCAGTAAAGACCCGCGGATCGTTCGTGATGATACCGTCGGCGCCCCAGCGGACGAGCCTTTCGGCGACCGCCGGGTCGTCGACGGTCCAGACGTAGACGGGCGCGCCGAGCTCGTGCGCGCGTTCGATCGCCTCGGCCGAGGCGACGGAATGGTGGAGCGTCAGAGCCGTGGCTCGTGCACGCTCGAGGACGGCTGCGATCCGGCGCGGTAGGGATGCCCCGATCGTCCGCAACGCGCCGCGGACGAGCGGCGCCAGCGGACCGCGCTTGGAGACCCCGAAGCGGTCGCGCGGCAACGTGAAGGAGCGGGGCAGCTCGGGCTCGAGCGCTGCAACGCGCCGCAGCGAGTCGGGGTCGAAGCCGCTGACCCAGGAGCGCTCGAGCACGCGGTGGCGACGCAGCGCGTCGACGACGGCCTGCTCGCTGCCGCGACGCTTGAGGTCGACCTGGAGACCGATTCCCGGTAGCCGTTCCGCGCAGTAGGCGAGTGCCTCGTCGAGCCTGACCACATCGGGATCGCGCAGGCGGCGGGAGTCGTGCGCGACGACGAGCGTTCCATCGCTCTTGGGGAGAACGTCGAACTCGAGCATGTCGCAGCCGAGCTCGACCGCGAGCGCGAACGCCTCGGGCGTGTTCTCGGGCGCGAGCGCCGACGCGCCGCGATGGCCGACGCGCGCGAAGCGGCCGGCCGGACGCCTCAGCTCGATCACACGCGCCGAACGACTACGACGGCGCAATCGTCCGCGAGCTCGCCGCGCGCGAACGAACGGCAGTCGGCGAGCACGGCCTGCGCGAGCTGGTGAGGCGACAGTGACGCGCGCTCCGACAGGAGACGGTCGAGGCGCTCGGGGCCGTAGAGCTCCCCCTCGCGCCGTGCCTCCAGCACGCCGTCGGTGAAGAGCACGACGGCGTCGCCGCGCTCGAGCTGCGCATGCACGTCCTCGTAGGTCTGGCCGAGCTCGACGCCGAGCACGAGCCCCTTTGTGTCGAGCGACGCCACATCGCCGGCGGCGCTGACGATTCGCGAGGCGGGATGTCCGGCGCCCGCAACCGCAACCTCGCCCGTGTCTGAGTCGATGACCACGTAGACCATCGTGATGAACTTGCCGGGCGCGATCTCTCCCACGACGACGTCGTTCGCCGCATGGAGGAAGTCGCTCGGGTCGGCGTGGTCGCGGGCGAGCGAGCGGAAGACGAACTTCGCCATCGCCATGTCGGCGGCAGCTTCGATGCCATGACCGGTGACGTCGCCGAGGGCGACGGCGAGCCTGCCGTCGGGCAGCTCCATGAAGTCGTAGACGTCGCCGCCGACCTCGACGCGCGCGGACGACTCGTACGCCGCCCCGAGCTGTAGGCCGGGAAGCTCGGGAACCGACTGCGGCAGCAACGAGCGCTGCATCGTGTCGGCGAACTGCTTCTGCTGCTGGTAAAGGCGGGCATTGTCGATCGCGAGCGCAGCCTGCCCGGCGATGCGCACCGCTTCGTCGAGCGTCTCCTGCGTGACAGGCGCGCCGGGGCGCATAGAGATGATCTTCAGCGACGCGAGCACCTCCGACGAGGTCGCAATCGGCACGGCGGCGCCCGTCCAGCCGCGCTCGAGGAACGGGGCGAGCTCGGGGAACTCTTCCGGCGTCAGCTGGTACGGCTCGGCGAGACGAAACAGCCGCTGGATCCTGCGCGCGCCAAACGGCTGCGGCCGGAAGAGCAGCGGCCGAACAGCCGCCTCGAGCCGCGGGTCGGCGACCTTCAGCACACGCGGCAGCACCCAGTCGCGGCGCTCGTCGGGCATGCGGATCAGTGCCGCGTCGACGTCGAGCACGTCGACGATCGTGCTCGTGACCGCCTCGAGCGTCGCCTCGAGCGAGAGGCTCTGTGCGAACGAGCGCGAGATCTCGTAGAGCGCGCGAACCTCCTTCGACGCTGCGCGCTCGGCGGCGAGCGCGCGTTCGCGCTCCTCGCTCAGGCGCGTAGCGCGCTCGTGCAGCTGCGCGTTCTGCACCGCGACCGCGAGGCGGGCGGCGAGGGCGGTCAGCAGCGCAGCTTCGTTCTCGGACAGCGATTTCCCTCGTGCCGGGAAGACGGCGAGCAGACCGATCACGTCATCGTGCGCGAGCAGGGGCACGGCCACGACCGCCTCGATCCCAGCCTCGGCCGCCGCGTCGGTGACGGCCGTCAGGCGCGGGTCGGCCGCAACATCGGGAACGGAGAGCAGCCCACGCGACCGGTACGGGCCGAGCGAGAGCTCGAGCAGCCGCTCCGCCAGGCGCGCATGTGGCCCGGCAAGACCGACGTCGGCGGCTGAATACAGACGGTCGTTCTCGCGGAGGTAGACCGCCAACCGGTCGGCGTCGAGCAGCGCGGCCACCCGCTCGACCGCCGTCTCGAGCGTATGGGCGAGCGAGAGCTGCGAAATCGCCTGGCCCACCACGGCGAGCAGCGCGCGTGTGCGCTCGAGCTCGAGCGCGACTCTGCGCGAACGGGTGCTGGCGCGGAGCGCATGCGCCGCGCGCACGCCGAACGTCGCGAGTGCCGAGAGCTCTGGCTCTGCCGGCTCGTGCCCGGGTGCGAAGAGAAGCTGCAGCGTGCCGATGGGCGGCTGGCCCAGCTGCAGCGTTGCTGAGGTGGCGCCGTCGAGCTCCTCGACGGAGACCGCGGAGCGGCCGGACAATGCTCCCGCGGCGGCGCCCCGCATCGCGACGGTGATGACCTCCTCCCCCGCGGCCGCGACGAGCTCCAGTTCACCGTCGTCCGGGTGACCCCAGAGCAGCGCACCCTCTGCGTTGCTGCCCTCGAGGGCGAAGCGCACGAGCTCATCTGCCGTGCGAGAGTCGTCCGCGCCGGCTGCGAGCGCGTCGCCGACGACGGCCAACAAACGCTCCGAGTGGGCTCCGTCCTGCGTCGCGCGGTCCGCCCCGAACGCCCGAAACGCGAGCGCCGCCTGCGTAGCCGCAAACCGTGCGAGCTGCAGCTCGCGGTCGTCGAACGGATCGGTGTCGCGCAAGAGCTCGAGCGAGCCCCGGACGCTGCCGTCGACGTGCACCGGAAGCAACAGCGCCGCCGAGGCGTGGGCCCGCTCGGCGGCTCGGCGGATGCCTGGTGGCATCCGTTCCAGATCCGACTCCTCGTGCTGTGGAAGCTCGTCGAGGGGGAAGCCGGACCGTGCCAGCTCGGCGGCGAGCGCCTCCGACCCCGTTGCAACGCCGAGTGCCGTGGCGCGCCCGTCGACATCGGCGCGTGCGATCGCGACCTCGGTTTGCACGGTGCGGGCGGCGCCGTCGGCCACCGCCTGAAGCGCCTCGGCCAGCGTGCCGGCGGACGCCAAAGCCAGCCCCGCAGCCGCAAGGGCATCGAGCTCCCGCTGACTCGGTGAGATCGCCATCAACCCGACCCTCGAAAAGTATGGTCGAACCCGCCGGAACTGGCACTAGACTCCCCGCATGGCCCAGCCTGCGCGGCGCATCGCGGCTCCCGAGGAACCGCCGGTCGACCCTGAGGCGGTCGACCGCGCGTACCACTACCACCGCGCACGCCGGAACGCGCGGCTACGAAAGAAACGCGAAAAATCGCGCGCTCGGCTCCGTTTCGCCGTCACCCTGGGCGTGCTCGTAGCGCTCGCAATTTTCCTCATGCTCACGATGTGGCATGAGGTGCAACACGTCTTCGGTCTCTAGGACCGAAGACGTGATTGGGTTACACCGCTTCGCGATGAACGCGCGCGGGCGTAGCCTGCGCTTTTTGCCGGTGGCGGTGGGCCGCTGTTCTCGACGTGCGGGGCGGCGATGCTGCGCGTCGCCGCGTCGCATCGGCTCGCGTTAGAGCGGTTGGTGCGCCCGTGTAAACGGGCTCCAGGCAGACTGCTCCCAGGAGGTGCCGCCGCACATCGGGCACAAGGGCAGGGCGCGGACGATCGTGACGCCGTATCCACACTCCGAACAGTGGAACTCGCCTTTCACCGACTCGCCTGCAGCCCGGAACTCGACGTAGTCGTCGGTCGACCGCTGAGTCGTCTCGATTCCCTGCGCCATCCCCAGACCCCCTAGAGTATCCCTTCGGCCGAGCCTCCAAGGCCATCCTCCCCCGGCGGCATACGTGCAAACACCCGACGAGACCCCCGATCCCCCCCTCGCCGACGCCCCCGAGGAGGACGACTGGCTGGTCGCCCCTCGGCCGCGGCCGTCCCGCTCCTTCGAGCAGGTGTGGGGCTGGGGGCAACAGCTCACCTGGGTGTCCGGCCTGGTCCTGGCGATCTCGGCCTTCACCGGCTGGTACGTCGGCTCGGGACAGGGGCCGACGACCAGCGTGATCGGCTGGCACACCGGCACGCTCGGGAAGCTCGTCTTCTTCATCGGGCTCGCCGTGCTGGCGCTCGTGATCCTGAGGGAGGCGGGGATCGAGCTGCCGGCGACGGTGCCGGAGAGCCTCGTCGTGATCGCGCTCGGTGCGCTCTCGACGATCTTCGTGTTGATCCGTCTGATCGCCATTCCGGACGAGTTCTTCGGCTGGCACGGCCGCGGGATCGGGATCTTCATCAGTCTCTTCGCGTCACTGGCCGTCATAGCCGCAGGGCTTTTAAGAGCGGGGGAGGAGCTGTAGTCCGTCGTCCGCCTCCGGTTAGTGCGGCCGCGCCTGCACTAGCCTCCGGCTTCTGTGTGAGCTATGGGCGAACGTCTGCGAGCCCGGACAAGCAGGCGAAGAGCGCTGGCGACGAGTACTCCGAGTGCGGCGCCGCCTATGACGTCGAGTGGGTAGTGCACGCCGACGTACACGCGGGAGAACGCGACGGCGGCGGCGAGGATGAGGAGCGCAGGGGCAAACGCCGGGAAGGCGAACGAGAGCATCGTCGCCGCGGCGAAGCTCGTTGCGGCATGTCCGGACGGGAACGAGGCATCGTGGGGCAGCGGGACGAGGGCCTTCGGGGTCGCGTAGTGCGACGGCGGGCGGGGCCGGTCGACGAGCGCTTTCAGAGCGGTCGCCGTCCAGTCCGCGAGCGCGACCGCGATGAACGTCATCAGCAAGACGCCCCAACGCCTATAGATCCCGCAGAGCACCGCCGCCAGCACGATCCAAAGCAGACCCAGACGTCCCGCGTACGACAGCCCTTCGAAGAGGGGGTCCAGCCAACCCGCGCGATGGTGGACGACCCAGCGCTCGAGGTGGCGGTCGGCGGCGATCAGGCCGGGACGATCTGCTTCGTCTGCTCGATCAGCGCGCGAAGGTCGAAGGGCTTCCCGACGAAGCCCTGCGCGCCGCGCTCCGCCGCCTCGCGACCTGCGTCGAGTTGGCCGCTGAACATGACGACCGGAATCGAGCCGACGCCGTGGCGTTCCTGCACGCGGCGCAACATCTCCCAGCCGTCGACCTGCGGCATCATCACGTCGAGCAGGATGAGGTCAGGCGCTTCGTCCTCGAGCGCGGCGAGACCGTCTTCGGCGTTGCCCGCCTCGCGCACGGCGTAGCCCTCCATCTCGAGGTTGATGCGCACGACTTCCCGCACTTGCGGGTCGTCGTCGACGAGCAGCACCATTGGGCCGCGTGCGGGCTGCCCCGGCCCGGACCGCTCGAGAAACGCCTCGAGATCGATCCGCTTGTACCGGCGGTGCCCGCCGGGCGTATAGAACGCCGGCACACGGCCGAGGTCGGACCACTTGCGGATCGTGCTCTGAGCGACGCCGAGGAACTTCGCCGCTTGGCCGAGCGTCAGCCAGTCGCTCTCGCCGCCGGCCGGCCGCCGTGAATCAGACGCCATACCGCGAATCTACCCAAATATGCCGGTTCTTGACACCTGACCGCTCGGGACGGGGTCAGGGATTGACGGTTGAAGCAGGATTTCCCTGCGTCGGGACGTGCAGCGTCCGTTGGAGAGTGATTGTGGAGCCGGGCTTCGGGTTGTCGTGGAGCGCCTGCCCGAGCGCGATGCCGAAGAGGAAGAGCAGCAGGGCGACGCCGACCCGGATGCCCCACCGGATCAGCTCCTGGCGGCGGCGGCGACGGCGGCGCTGCTCGCGTTCGACCGGCGTGAGCGCCGTCACGGCGAGTAGTCGACCGCGCCGCGCTGGTACAGGTGGAACGCAGCGTCCTGCACGATCGCGAGCGTGCGTGGCCAACCGGGCGTCGGCGCGCGCTCGGAGACCGTGTCGCGTACCCACTCGTCTGCCGCCGCGTACTTGGCGGCCAAGTCTTCGAGCGTGAACGTCTGCCCGACGCGCTTGCGCAGCTCGTCGGTGACGACCTCGAGCTGCACGCTCAACCGGTCGGCTGCGACGCGGTCGCGCGACAAGTCCCGGAAGCGGCGATAGCCGTCATCCCACTCACTGCGAACGACCTCCAGTGCGAGTACCACCCGCGCGCCAGTATCCCTCACGGCGTGCAGCAAACATCCGGCCAGACCGGGTCGAGCTCCGCCAGAATGCGCTCGCCGAGCTCGTAGCCCGGTCGCGCGAGCGCGAAGGCGGCGTGCGCGTGCAGGCACTTGAGGCTGCCCGCGCCCGGGCGTGCGCCGCCCACACCGAGCTCGAGCTCCGGACGGAGTCGGCGCTGCTCCTCGTGGGCGCGCTCGAGGCTGGCAAGCAGCTCGGGATCCTCCGCGGCGGCGCGCGACCAGCGTTCGACTCCGCCGGCGGCCTCGAGCCTCGACACCGCGGCGACGAGATGAGGGCACGTGAGCCAGAAGGTCGTCGGGAACGGCTCGCCCGAGGCGTCGAACGCCGCCTGCTCGGTGACTGCGGGGCGCCCGAACGGGCAGCGCACGACCACGCGCCGGAACGCGCGCGGCGGCCTTCCTAGCTGTCGCTCGACGACTCGGCGGTCGCTGTCATCGTCCACTGCCGCCGATCCTAGAGTGCGCCTTCTGCCAGGCCTTGATGCCCTTGACGATGAAGAGGTGCTCGCCCGGCCTGATGTAGCCGAGCTGTCGCGCCTCGCGCGCGACGTTGTCGAGGGTCGCGGATGCGTGGACGCGCTGGAGCAGCTCGCGCTTCTGCGCCTGGAGCTGAGCGACGTCGTCGGCGCGCGCGTGCAGCTCGCTGCGGGTTGCGAACCAGCTGCGCAACGGGTGGTAGTACGCATAGCCGATCATCGCGATCAAGGCGACGGCGAGCCAGCGGCGCACGATCGACGCCGCCGGTGGCCGGCGCGAGCGGGCCGCAGGCATGCGCCGAGATTCAACGGCCGGGGTCAGACCCCTGCGGGGTCAGGCCCCTACGCGACGTCGACCTTGATGACGTTCGTGGAGCCGGGGATGTTGACGGCGGTGCCGGCGGTGATCACGACCGTGTCGCCGTCCGCGACGAGACCTGCCGTCTTCGCCGCCTCGATGGAGCGGCTCCAGAGATCCTCGACGTTCTTCGTCTCAGGGATCCAGACCGGCGTCACGCCCCACTCGACGGCCATCTGCTGCACCGACCACAGCTGGTGCGTCAGCCCGACGATCGGCCTTGTCGGTCGCAGGCGCGCCACCGCCGATGCGGTCCGTCCGGTGAACGTCGGCACGAGCAGGGCGGATGCGCCGAGCGCCTCGGCCAGGTCGCACGCGGCATTCGACATCGCGTTCCCGATCGTCGGGTCCTCGGTCGCCTCGGGGATCTGGTGCCGGTAGCCGAGGCTCGGCTCGACCGCCTTGGCAATGCGGTCCATCGTCTGTACCGCCTCCACGGGAAACTCGCCGACCGCCGTCTCGCCCGACAGCATCACGGCCGACGTGCCGTCGAGGATCGCGTTCGCGACGTCGCTCGCCTCGGCACGCGTGGGCTCGGGGTGATGGATCATCGACTCGAGCATCTGCGTCGCTGTGATCACCGGCTTCCCGCGGTCAAGCGCCTTCAGGATGATCCGCTTCTGCACGAGCGGGACGAGCGCCGGCCCGATTTCCACGCCGAGGTCGCCGCGCGCCACCATGACGGCGTCCGACTCGGCCAGCACGTCGTCGAGCGCGTCGACTGCCTCCGCCTTCTCGATCTTGGCGATCACGTGCGCGGTCGAGCCCTCCTGCTCGATCAGCGCCTTCAGGTCGCGCACGTCGGCCGCCGAGCGGACGAACGAGAGCGCGATGAAGTCGCAGCCGAGCTGCAGCGCGAACTCCAGGTCCTCCAAGTCCTTGCGCGTCAGGGAGGGAATCGGGATCGGGACGCCCGGAAGGTTCACGCCCTTGTGGGACGTGACCGGCCCGCCGACGACGATCCCGCAGAGCGCACGGCCGGCCGCCACCTCCTCCACGTGCAGGCGAACGTGTCCGTCGTCGATCAGCACCTCGTGGCCCGGCCGCAGGACCTCGCCGATCGCGGCCGGCGCAATCGGCAGCTCGCCCTCTTTCCCGTCGGCGCCCACGACGACCGTGATCCGCTCCCCGGTGGTGAGCTGCATGGGCGCCGACAGGTCGCCGACGCGGATCTTCGGCCCCTGCAGGTCGCCGATCAGCGCGATCGGCCGGTTCGCCCGCTCCTGCGCCTCGCGGACGAGCGCCGCGCGCATCCGGTGATCGTCGTGGGTGCCGTGCGAGAGGTTCAGCCGCGCCGCGTCCATTCCGGCGCCCACGAGCTGGTCGAGCCGCTCCGGGGTAGAGCAGGACGGCCCGATCGTCGCGACGATCTTCGTGCGCCTCGGGCTCACGGAGGCCATAGACGCAATGTAGCTACGACTCAGGCCGTCTTCGCGAAGGCAGACCAGCCGGGATAGCTCGCGGCGTCGCCGAGCTCCTCCTCGATTCGCAGCAGCTGGTTGTACTTCGCGACCCGGTCGGTACGCGACGGCGCGCCGGTCTTGATCTGCCCGACGCCCGTCGCCACGGCGAGGTCGGCGATCGTCGTGTCCTCCGTCTCGCCCGAGCGGTGCGACATCACGCACGCGTACCCGTGCGAGCGCGCGAGATCGATCGTGTCCAGCGTCTCCGTCAGCGTCCCGATCTGATTCACCTTCAACAGGATCGCGTTCGCGACGCCTTCGTCGAGCCCGCGCTGCAGCCGCTCGACGTTGGTGACGAAGAGATCGTCGCCGACGAGCTGCAGGCTCGCACCGAGCTCGCGCGTGAGCGCCTCCCAGCCCGACCAGTCGTCTTCGGCGAGGCCGTCTTCGATCGACACGATCGGATAGCGCGCGGCCAGTCCCTCGTACAGCTCGATCATCGCGCCCGCGTCGCGTGTCCCTCCTTGCCGCTCGAAGTGGTACCGCTCGTCGCGGAAGAGCTCGCTCGACGCCGGGTCGAGCGCGATGGCGACGCGGTCGCGGTGGCCTGCGTCGTCGGCAGCGTCGAGGATCGCCTCGATTGCAGCGTCGGTCGAGTCGAGCTCGGGTGCGAACCCGCCCTCGTCACCGACGCCGGTCGCGAGCCCTCGCTCGTGCAGCACGCCCTTGAGCGCATGGAAGACCTCCGCGCCGATCCGCAGCCCTTCGGCGAACGTCTCGGCACCGGCCGGCACGACCATGAACTCCTGCAGGTCGAGCGAGTTCTGAGCGTGCGCGCCGCCGTTGATGACGTTCATCATCGGCACCGGCAGGACGTGAGCGCCCTCCCCGCCGACCCAGCGGAACAGCGAGACGCCTGCATTCGCCGCTGCCGCCTTCGCTGCGGCGAGCGAGACGCCGAGGATCGCGTTGGCGCCGAGCCGCGACTTGTTCTTCGTGCCGTCGAGCTCGATCAGCGCCAGGTCGAGCGTTCGCTGATCGTTTGCGTCGAAGCTGCGCACGGCCTGCGCGATCTCGCGCTCGACGTTGCGCACGGCGTGCAGGACGCTCTTGCCGCCGTACACGGACTTGTCGCCGTCGCGCAGCTCGACCGCCTCGAACTGCCCGGTCGACGCACCCGACGGCACGGCCGCGCGACCCGACGCGCCGGACTCGAGCGTGACCTCGACCTCGACGGTCGGATTGCCGCGGGAGTCGAGGATCTGCCGGGCATGCACGTCGGCGATCGAGGAAGCGGCTATCGGAACTCCTCCTTCGCGAGATCGAAGTAGCGATCCTGCTCGTTCAGCTCGAGCTGCGCAAACGACTTCCCTTCGTCCGCGGCATGTTCCTCCGCGCGCTCGACGCGGTCGACGAAGCGACGCGTCATGGCGCGCAGCGCCAGCTCGGGATCGACGTTGAGGCGCCGCGCGACGTTCACCGCCGCGAACAGCACGTCGCCCATCTCCGCGAAGACGTGGGCCGGCGGCTCGGTCTCGGGTGCGATCTCTCCAGCCTCGGCGACCGCCTCCTTCAGCTCGCGTACCTCGTCGTCGAGGTCCGCGACCGCGCCGGCGGTGTCCGGATACTCGAATCCGACCGCGGCTGCGCGCCGCTGCACCTTGCGCGCGTAGAGGAGCGCCGGAAACGACTCCGGGACGTGATGGAAGATTCCCTGGCGCTCCTCGTCCGTGCGCTTGATCTCCTCCCAGCGCTCGCGCACGCGGCCGGCCGTCCGCGCCTCGGCGTCGCCGAACACGTGCGGATGGCGCCGAACGAGCTTCTCGTGCACGAGCCGCGCGACCTCCTCCAGAGTCGCCGAACCGCGCTCCTGCAGGAGCAGCGAGAGGAAGTAGACCTGGAAGAGCAGGTCGCCAAGCTCGTCGGCGAGCTTCGCGTCGTCGCGCTCGATCGCTGCGTCGGCGACCTCGTACGCCTCCTCGACGGTGTGCGGGACGATCGTGCGCTCCGTCTGCTCGCGGTCCCACGGACAGTCGCGGCGCAGTCGCTCGGTCAGAGACTGAAGCTCGACGAGCGCCTCGGCGAGGCTCAACCTACTGCGAGGTGGACGTCGCGCCCGTGAGCGTGGCGCACGGATCCGGGCTCGGCTGGTAGCCGATCTGGTACTTGATCTTGCCGTTGCAGTAGCTCTTCTTGGTGTCGTCGAGCCACTTGGTGATCTGGTCGTTCTTGCGCTGCTGCTCGAGCTGCTGCCTGATCGATGCGCGCACCTGCGCGAGCGACGTCGTCGACGCCGCCTTGATCGCCGAGAGCGCCTGGATGATGTGGTAGCCGTACTGCGTGTGCACGGGCTGCGAGAGCTGGCCCGTCTTCAGAGTAAACGCCGTCTTGTCGAATTGCGGCACCGTCTGCCCCTTCGACACGGTCAGCTTGCCGCCATGCGCGGCCGATCCCGGGTCCTTGGAGTACTGCTTCGCGAGCTTCGCGAAGTTCGCGCCGCCCTTCAGTTGCTGGTACAGGCTGTCCGCAAGCGCCTTTTTCGTGACGAGGATGTGGCGCACGTCGCGGCTTTCGGGCTGCACGTACTGCGTCTTGTGCGTGTCGTAGTACGCCTTGATGTCCGCGTCCGACACCTTCACTTTGCCCGTGACCTTCTTGAAGAGCGCTTGTGAGATCAGCTGCTGGCGGATGGCGTCGCGTGCCTGCTCGTCGGTGAGGCCCTGCTGCTTGACGGCCTTCTCGTAGCGGGCGTCGCTGCCGCCGTAGAACTGCTTCTTGTACCGCGCAATCTCCTTGTCGACTTTGTCGTCGGAGATGTCGACCCCGAGCTTCTTCGCCTGTCCGTCGACCTCAGCCTGCTGCACCAGGAACGTGATCGCCTGTCCCTTGAGCTGCTCGTACTCGGCTGAGCCGGCCTTCGGGAACGCTCGCTTCTGCTGGTCGTAGCTCTTCTTGGCGCGCGCCATCAGCTGCTGGAACTCCTGCTTCGAGATCTGGGTGTCGCCGACGACGGCCACGTCGTCCGAACCGAGGGTCGCGCTGCTCGTCCCGCCGCAGGCCGCGGCGAATAGCGCAAGCGAGGCGAAGCCGAAAAGAACGAGTCGTCTCATGGAAAAAGCGCCATTTGCAGCGGTTTTGCTCACGCTGCCTGGCGCGCGGCCAGTATAGCATCGACGAGTCGGAGCGCCTGCGGAAAACCGTCCTCTCTTAACGTAATTTCACGATTGCCCGTCGAATAGACCGCTGTGTCGACGCGGCGGCGCAAGTCGCGGAGCTCCGCGGAGCCGAGGACCATCTGCCCGACGCTCGCCTTGCCGCCTCGGAAGACGAGGTAGTCGGCGCCGGCACGGGCGAGCTTCAACTTCGCCTCCTGGATCAGGAACAGGTTCTCGACGGGCTCCGGCAGCGGGCCGAACCGGTCCTCCGTCGCAGCCTGCAGCTCGCGCAGCTCGTCTTCGTCGTCGGTCAACGCGAGGCGGCGGTGGAGGTCGATCTTGAGCGCCTCGGATTCGATGTATTCGGCCGGGACGTAGGCGTCGACGCGCGCGTCGACGCGCACCGGCCGCGCGGCGATGCGCCGCTCGCCCGACAGCTCGGCGACCGCCTCGGCCAGCAGCTCGACGTAGAGCTCGAAGCCGAGGGCGGCCACATGGCCTGACTGCTCGTCGCCGAGCAGGTTGCCGGCGCCGCGTATCTCCAGGTCGCGCATCGCGATCGCGAAGCCGGCGCCGAGCTCGGTGTGGTCGGCGAGGGTCGCCAGTCGGGCGCGGGCCTCGGGCGTCAACTCGGACATGTCGGGATAGAACAGGTACGCGTGCGCGGTCACATCGGATCGCCCGACCCGCCCGCGGATCTGGTACAGCTGCGACAGGCCGAGCTGGTCTGCCCGCTCGACGACCAGCGTGTTCGCCTGCGGGATGTCGAGGCCCGACTCGATGATCGTCGTGGAGACGAGCACGTCCGCGTCGCCGCGCAGGAAGGCGTGCATCTTCTCCTCAAGCTCGCGCTCACGCATCTGACCGTGAGCGACCAGGAAACGGAGGTTCGGGGCGAGCTGCTGCAGCTTCTCGGCGGCCTCCTCGATCGACTCGACGCGGTTGTGCAGATAGAAGGACTGCCCTTCGCGCTCCACCTCCCGCTCCAGGGCGAGCTTCACGAGCTCCTCGTCGTACTCGCCGACGGTGGTGCGGATCGGACGGCGGCCCTCGGGCGGCGTCTCGATGATCGAGATGTCGCGCAGGCCGGACAGCGACATGTGGAGCGTGCGCGGGATCGGCGTCGCGCTGAGCGTGAGCACGTCCACTTCCAGCCTCAGCGACCGCAGCAGCTCCTTCTGCGCGACGCCGAAGCGCTGCTCCTCGTCGAGGATCACGAGCCCGAGCTCTTTCGGGATCACGTCGCGGCTGAGGATGCGGTGCGTTCCGATCAGCACATCGACCTTGCCCTCCTGGAAGTCCGCGAGCACTTGCTTCACCTCACGCGGCGACCGGAAGCGCGAGACCATCTCGACCCGCACGGGAAAATCCCGGAAGCGGGCGCGGAACGTGTGCCAGTGCTGCTCCGCCAGGATCGTCGTCGGTGCGAGCATCAGTGTCTGCTTGCCGTTGACGGCGACGGCGAACGCGGCGCGAATCGCGACCTCGGTCTTGCCGAAGCCGACGTCGCCGCAGACGAGCCTGTCCATCGGCCGCGGCGCCTCGAGGTCCTCCTTCACGGCTTCGATCGCCGCCTGCTGGTCGGGGGTCTCGCGGTAGGGGAACTCGGCCTCCAGCCGTTCGAGCCACTCGTGCCTGAGGTCGTAGGCGACCCCCGGCGCCTGCTGCCGCTGCGCATACAGGGCGAGCAACTCGCCGGCGAGCTCGCGAACCGAGGCGCGGGCGCGGTTCTTGAGGTTCTCCCACGCCTTGCCGCCGAGCTTCGACAGCGCGGGGACGGTGGCGTCTGCGCCGATGTAACGCGAGACCTTTCCGAGCTGCTCATGCGGAACGTAGAGGCGGTCGTCGCCGCGGAAACCGAGGAACAGGTAGTCGCGCGTGACGCCCGCTACCTCCTTCGTCTCGAAGCCGAGCAGCTTTCCGATGCCGTGGTCTTCGTGCACCACGTAGTCGCCCGTACGCAGGTCGGCGAACGACTGCAGGGCGCGCCCGCCGATCCGGCGCTCGCGCGGCGGACGCTTACGGAAGATCTGGGTGTCGGGCAGCAGGACGAACCCGAGGTCGCGCCAGACGAGCCCGCGGCGCGCCGGCGTGACGGCGAACAGCAGCTCGGCTTCGCGCGGGAGCGCCTCGCCATCCTCGAGCAGGCGCGCCTCGGCCCGCCGCAGCAGGTTCTGCTGGCGCAGCGCCTCGCCGGGGTGCGGGAACGCGACAACCACCCGGTTCCCCGCACGCACGAATGCGTTGAGCTCGTTCTCGGCCTCGGCGAGCCCGCGTGCGACGAGCGCCGGCTTCTGCGCTTCGAAAGCGAACTGCTGGCCTGCGGGAAGCCGGTCGAGTCGTGCGGCTCGCTTGAGCGACACGGGCTCGAGGCCCTCCTCCTCCCAGACCGCGCGCACCTCGTCCGACTCCCAGACGAGATCGGGCCCGGCCGGCAGCACCGGGACGAGCTTCGGCTCTGCCTCGCCGGGGTCGACGAGGTCGAGCCGACGCTCCGCGGCGGGATAGACGACGGCGACCTCGACTGGATGCAGCGCCCGCTGCGTGAACGGCGAGAAAGCGCGCATCTGCTCGATCTCGTCGCCCCAGAACTCGACGCGCAACGGCTCACGGCCCGTGGTCGGGAAGACGTCCACGAGGCCGCCGCGCACGGCGAACTGCCCCCGCTCGTCCGCGCGCTCGACACGGTCGTAGCCCGCGAGCGCAAGCGACTCGGACAGTTGCTCGAGGCTCACCTCCTCACCCGGCGCGATGCGGATCGGCTCGGGACGGAGGCCCGCGGGCGGCAGCGGCTCGGCGAGCGCTGCCGCAGAAGCGCAGACGAGGCCGCCGGCGGCGAGGATGTCGAGTGCCCGCGCCCGCTCGCCGACGAGATGCGGCGCCGGATCGAGGCCCGAGCCCCACTGCACGCCGCGACTCGGCAGCAGCGCGACTCGCTCGTCGCCGACGAACCACGCCACCCCCTCGGCGAGGTCCCGTGCGTCGGCGTCCTCCGGCACGAGGACGACGAGCTGCCGGTCGAGCTCCTCGTGCAATGCCGCGAGCAGCAGCGGCAGCGCAGGCTCCGACACGCGCGCAGCGGCGGGGAACGCCTCGGCGTAGGCGCGCAGACGATCGCTCTCGCGAAGCTCGTCGACAAACGGATGAAGAACCGGCAGGTCCATGACGAAAGGCCGAACCGGCGGGTTCGGTTCTTCGATCGTAGCGCCGTCTAGTTGAACTCCGCCTGCGTCCGGTCGAGGCCGTCGGCGTCGAGCGTCTCGACTGCATCCGCCGCGCGGGCGATGAGCGTATCGGCGTCGTCCTCCGGCGCGAAATCGGCGAGCAGGTAGTCCGCGAGCGGACGTGGATCGCCGCGGCCCGGGCGGCCGACGCCGATGCGCAGGCGCATGAACTCGGGCGTCTTCAGCTGCTGTGCGATCGAGCGGAGGCCGTTATGGCCGGCGAGCCCGCCACCCTTGCGCGCCTGCAGCCGTCCGAGGTCGAAGTCGCCCTCGTCGTGGACCACAAGGATCGCATCGGGCTCGAGCTTGTAGAAGCGGGCCGCGGCGGCGACCGAGCGGCCCGAGTCGTTCATGTACGTCTCCGGCTTGAGCAGCGCGACGCGGTGACCGTCGAGCCGGAGCTCCGCCAGCTGTCCCGAGAACTTCCCTTTCCACGACGCGCTATGCCGCCGGGCAAGCTCGTCCAGCACCATCCAGCCGGCGTTGTGGCGATGCCGCGCGTACTTACGGCCGGGGTTACCGAGCCCCACGATGAGCAGGTCGAGCGACGAGGCGCGTTCGCCCCGACGCCAAGGCAGGCGCACTTAGCCCTCTGTGGTGCCGGGCTCGCCCCGCTCGCCCGAGGCCGCGTCGGCGGCAGGCTCGGCGGCGCCTTCGGCCGCGCCCTCCGGCTGCTCCTCGGGCGGAACCTCGCCCTCGGCCAGCTCCTCGCCTTCCTCCGTGACCTCTTCGGGCTCCTCGACGCGAGTCGGGAGGCCCACGGTGGCGAGCACCGTCCCTTCGGGATCGTCGAGGTACGTGACGCCGTCGAGCGGCGCGAGGTCTACGAGGCGAAGCGTGTCGCCGATCGCCATGCCCGAGACGTCCAAGTCGATGTGCTCGGGAATCTCCATCGGCAGCGCCTCGACGTTGATCTCGCGCTGCACCTGGGAGAGAACGCCGCCCTCCTTCGCGCCGGCGGGCTCGCCGACGAGCTGGACGGTGACGGACGCCTGGATCGTCTGGTCGAGCCGCACTTCCTGCAGGTCGACGTGGGAGATGTGCCCGCGGATCGGATCCTGCTGATAGTCCTTGAGGATCGACGCGTGCGTCGTCTTCTGCCCCTCGAGGACCACGTCGAGGATGGCGTGCAGGCCGCCCTGTCCGGTCAGGACGCGGCGCAGGTCGCGCTCCGGGATGCAGATCGCGTGCGGCTGCTGGCCGTTGCCGTAGAGGACGCCGGGAATGAAGCCCTCACGCCGGAGGCGACGCGCGTCGGCAGAGCCACGCCGTTCGCGCTCCCTTACCTGCAGCTTCACTCGTTCGCCGGCCATTTCGGCGGCGAAGTGTAGCCATTACTTCTTGATGTGCAGGTCGATGCCGAGCAGGACCAAGGGCCAGAGGAAGATCGCGAAGATCGCCGAGAGGACGCCGCGCCAGCCGTGGACGTGCTGGAAGTAGTGATGCGACGCCGCGATGGCCACGCCGACCCCGACGTAGACAAGTGCCAGCAGCCCCGGCATGCGCCCGCGCATGGCAAAGTCCTAACCCCGGGTCGAGATTCGGAAACGCGAGCGTCTGAAGACCGCCGCGGAAGCCGATTCTTAGAAAAGCGCGTTCATGTCGCCGAAGATCGCGGACACGGAATCATCGGCGAAGATGTTGTGAATCGTCTCGGCGAGGATGTCCGCAATCGGCAGCACGGTCACCCGCTCGGGCTTCGTCAGCGGGTCGATCGGGACGGTGTCGGTCACGATGACGCTGTCGAGCGGGCTGTCCTCGATCCGCTCGATCGCCGGCGGCGAGAAGATGCCGTGCGTCGCGCACGCGAAGACCTTCTTGGCGCCGTGGTCCTTCAGGAACTGCGCGCCGGCGACCAGCGTCCCCGCGGTGTCGACCATGTCATCCGTCATGACGGCGCACTTGCCCTCGACGTCGCCGATCACGTTCGTGATGTGCGCGACGTTGTGCGCCGGTCGGTCTTTCTGCAGCACCGCGAGGTCGCCGCCGATCATCTCCGCGAACTTGCTCGCGAGCCGCGTGCGGCCCGTGTCGGGCGCGACGGCGACAACCTCCTCCGGGAGGCCGAGGTCGCGAACGTACTGCGCCAGCATTGGCAACGCCGTCATGTGGTCGACGGGGACGTCGAAGAACCCTTGAATCTGACCGGCGTGGAGATCCATCGTCAGCACGCGGTCGGCGCCGGTGGTCTGGAGCATCTCCGCGATCAGCTTCGCGGTGATCGGCTCGCGCGGCCGTGACTTCTTGTCCTGCCGCGAGTAGGGATAGAGCGGCAGCACCGCCGTGATCCGCTTCGCCGAGGCGAGCTTCGCCGCGTCGATCATGATCAGCAGCTCCATCAGGTGCTGGTCGACCGGCGGGGAACTGGTCTGCACGATGAACAGGTCGGCGCCGCGGATCGACTCTTCGTAGCGGCAATACGTGTTGCCGTCGGCGAACGTGCGCAGCGAAATGTCGCCGACCTCGATCCCGAGCTTCTCGGCGATGCGCTGGGCCAGCGCGGGATGCGAGCGGCCGGAGAACAGCATCAGCCGCTTCGACGGCCCGGTCTCGATCCAGTGCTCCGGCTTGACCTCGGCCTTGGACTCGGCGACCTCGAGCCCGGGCAGGCGAGTCAGCTCAGTCGTTGCGCTTTCCACGGAGATAGCCCTCTTTCGTAATCTGCTTCGGCGGGAACCCAGCGAGCGATTCGGGAGGGACATCTTCTGTTATGTACGCCCCGCCCGCAATCCATGCATCGTCCCCGATCTCGATCGGGGCCTCGAAGCCATTGTGAATGCCGGTCCTGACGTTGCGCCCGATCTTGGTCCTGCCCTTCGGGCGGCCTGACTGATGGGGGAAGTTGGCGGTGATGTTGCCGGCGGCGACGTTCGTGTCTTCGCCGATCTCGGCGTCACCGATGTACGAGAGGTGCGGGATCTTCGCGCGGGCGCCGACCTCGGAGTTCTTGATCTCGACGAAGGTGCCGGCCTTCGAGCCGGCGGCGAGCTTCGTGCCTGGGCGCAGGTAGGCGAAGGGGCCTACGAACGCGCCGGGCCCGATTTCTGCATCGACGGCGACGACATGTGGGCCGACCTCTGCGCCGGCGGCGACGCGCGTCTTCCCGCGCAGGATCGTGAAGGGGTGAATCGTCGAGTCCGCCTCGAGCTCGACATCCGGCTCGATCCAGGTGGTCTGGGGGTCGACGATGGTCACGCCCGCGAGCATGTGGTGTTTGTTCACGCGCGCGCGTAGGAAAGAGGCGGCGTCGGCGAGCTCGACTCGCGTGTTGACCCCTTCGACCTCGCTCGCATCCGGAGCCTTGAACACCCCGACCTCCTCCCCGCCTTCGATCAACAGTCGCACCGCATCCGTCAGATAGAGCTCGCCCTGCGCATTCACCGGCTCGATCCGGTCGAGCGCGGGCCATAGTCTGTCAGCCTCGAAGACGTAGATGGAGGAGTTGACCTCCGGGATCGCCTTCTGCGCGCCGTCGGCGTCGGCGTTCTCGACGATCTGGCGAAGCCGGCCGTCGTCGCCGCGCACGATGCGGCCGTAGGCGAGGGGATCGGGCGGCTCGAACGAGAGCACAGTCGCGGCGGCGCCGGTTCGACGGTGCTCGTCCAGGAGCTGTTGCAGCAGCGCCGAGCTGAGGCGTGGATGGTCGCCCGAAACGACGAGCAACTGCTTCGCGTCGGCGACCTGCTCGCGCGCGGCGCGCAGCGAGTCACCCGTGCCGAGCGGCTGCTGTTGCACCGCGATGTTTGCGCCCTCGAACGCGTCCACCGCAACGGGAGCGACGACGAGGACGAGCGGATCCGGGCCGAGCGGCTCGACCGCCGCGACGACCCAGTCGATCAGCCGTCGCCCGAGCAGCGGGTGCAGGTGCTTCGGCGTTGCGGACTTCATCCGCGTGCCGAGGCCCGCGGCCATGATGACGGCGGCGAAGTCGCTCACGACAGCTGGGGCGCCAGGATTCGAACCTGGGATCACGGGACCAAAACCCGCTGCCTTACCACTTGGCTACGCCCCACCACCGGAAGGGTAAGTCCTAGCGCTCCGATGGCTCGCGGGTTGGTCTGACGGCGGTCGAAGCGGCAAGCCACTTCGACCTCGATGGTCGGCGCCGCAAGCGGCGCCTCTGCACTTGGCTACGCCCCACCACCGGAAGGGTAAGTCCTAGCGCTCGGATTGCTCGCGACTTGGTCTGACGGCGGTCGAAGCGGCAAGCCACTTCGACCTCGATGGTCGGCGCCGCAAGCGGCGCCTCTGCACTTGGCTACGCCCCACCACCGGAAGGGTAAGTCCTAGCGCTCCGATGGCTCGCGACGTCGCTGACCGACGGAAGCCTA
Source organism: Actinomycetota bacterium (assembly GCA_005888435.1). Classification (GTDB taxonomy): domain Bacteria; phylum Actinomycetota; class Thermoleophilia; order Gaiellales; family Gaiellaceae; genus 3-1-20CM-4-69-9. The sequence continues at coordinate 27,088 of VAXO01000058.1, forward strand.
GGTGCGCCTGTGATCCGAGAAGAGGTAGACGAGCGCCGCGATCGCGATGATCGCGACGATCCCGATCGCGATCCACTCGAAGATGAACGCGAAGAGCACGACGAGGAGCGCCATCGCCTGCGAGGCGGCCGCGATCCACGAGAGGTGGCGGCCCACGTCCCACTTCATGGAGCGCCCGGCCAGCACGTAGAACGCGAGCACGATCACGCCGATCACGAGCACCGTCCAGCGCGTGAGGTCGTGCGAGACGGCGACGACGATGCCCTCGACCACCGCCACCCAGAGCGCGAGCTTCAGCTTCCGCTCGCGCAACCAACGGCCGCCGCGCGTGCTGCCGGCCTCGATCATCGGCTGCGTTGCGGCCACAAATCAACGGTACCACGCTGGTGCCGTTAGCCAGGTTCGCCCCCTGGCGGACATTCGGCGCTGCGCCGCGCGCGCTTGCTCACCGTGCAGGAACAGGCCGTAGACGGCAGGCCCGGCGCCGGTGACGTCTGCGCGAAACGCGCCCAACGTGCGCAACTCGTCCGCGAGCGGCGAGGCCCCCAGGTCGTTCGTCGGCAGCGCGGCAAGGTCGCGCGGCCGGCGCACGCTCTCGAGCGCAGCGAGCAGCGCCTCGCGCCGCTGCTCGTACCCGACGTCGCCGCCGCGCGCGTCGAACGCGGCGAACACGTCGCCCGTCGACGCCTTCCCTGGCCCACTCGGAAGGACGAGGACGATCCAGTAATCCTGGGGCAGTTCGAGCGGTGACAGCTCTGTTCCGTCGCCCGTCCCAAGCTGCGGCCCGTCGACGAGGAAGTAGGGCACGTCGGCGCCAAGGTCCCGCGCGGCGGCGTGCAGCTCCTCCTCGGGCAGCGGCTCTTCGCGCAGCGCGTTCGCGAGGCGCAGCGCGGTCGCAGCATCCGAGCTCCCGCCGCCGAGACCGGCCGCGACCGGGATGCGCTTCGTGATCTGCGCACGGAAGCCGTGCCCGTCGGCGACGGTCTCGAGTGCGCGGCGCACGAGCGTGTCGCCCTCGAACCCCTCGACGCGAACGCTCGGCGCACGCTCGATCGCGAGGCGGTCGCAGAGCGCGATTCGCTGGTAGACGCTCACGAGCTCATGGCGTTCGTCCGCCCGCAGCGGACCGACGACGAGCGCCAGGTTGATCTTCGCCGCGGCGGGTGCGCGTCTCAGCCGAGCACCCGGGCGAGCGCGAGGAAGTCGGCCGGCGTCAGCTCCTCGGCGCGGACGTCCGGGACTCGTGCATGCGTCGTCTCGATGCCGGAGAGCTCGAGGGAGTTGGCGAGCTTCTTGCGGCGATGCGCGAACGCCGCCTCGACGATCCGCTTCACGTGCGCAAAGTCCTCCGGCAATCCGGTGCGCCGGAACGCGACGATCGCCGACTCGACGTTCGGCCGCGGGCGAAAGACGTTGCGCGACACCGGATGGAAACCCGTGCGTTTCGCCACCAGCTGGATGAGCACCGACACCGCGCCGTACGCCTTCGTGGACGGCGAGGCGAAGAAGCGGTCGGCGACCTCACGCTGCACCATCACGCACCAGAGCCCGACGTCGGGCAGACCGTCGAGGCTCTCCACGACGAGCGGCGTCGCGACGTTGTACGGGAGATTCGCGACGAGCTTGGTCGCGCCCGGGGCGGACTCCCCCAGGTCGAGCCGCAACGCGTCGCCGAACCGAAGCTCGACGTTCGGCCGTCCGGCGATGCGCTCCACGAGCTGCGGCCCCAGCGACATGTCGAGCTCGACCGCGTAGACCTGCTCGACGCGATCGGCCAGAAAGGTAGTGAGGACGCCGAGGCCGGGACCGATCTCGAGAACGACGTCGCGTTCCCCGAGCTCGGCCAGCCGCCCGATCACGCCGAGGATGTTCTCGTCGACGAGGAAGTGCTGTCCGAGCTCCTTCTTGGCGCGGAGGCTCACGCGAGACCGAACGCGGCCGTCGCGTTGTCGTCGATCCTCCGGCCGAGCTCCGCCTGATCCTCGCCACGCGTCTCCGCGAGCGACGCGATCGTGTGAACGACGTACGCCGGTTCGTTCCGCTTGCCGCGCACGGGCTGCGGGGCGAGGTAGGGGCAGTCGGTCTCGGCGAGGATCCGGTCGGCCGGGACCGCGCGCGCCGCCTCGCGCAGCTCCGGGGCTTTTGGATACGTGACGTTGCCCGCGAACGAGACGTAGTACCCGCGCTCGAGCGCGACCGGGAGCAGGCCCGGGGAAGAGAAACAGTGCAGGACGACGGTGCCGTCGAAGCCGGCGAGCGCGGCGGCTGTCTCCTCGTCGGCGGCGCGTGAATGGATGATCACCGCCTTCCCGTGCTCCGCCGCGAGCCGCAGCTGCCCGTCGAACACATGCCGCTGAACGTCGCGCGGCGCGTAGTCGCGGTAGAAGTCCAGCCCGATCTCGCCGACCGCCACGATGCGTTCGTCGAGCAGCGCGTCGAGCGGTTCGCCATCAGCAGCCTGGTGGGGATGCACGCCGGCGGCAACCGAGACGCCCGGCTCGTCGTGCGCGATCGCCAGCGTCGCACGCGTCGAGGCCGCGCCCGAGCCGATCGCGACGATCCGTTCGATCCCGGCCGCGCGTGCGCGCTCGAGCGCGCTCTTCGGATCGTCGAGCGCGTCGAGATGGGCGTGCGTATCGATCACGCCGCCGTCAGCCGCGCGAGTTCTTCCTCCACGATCCGCGGATCGAGCTTCTTGTATAGCGGCTCCGGCTCGCGCAGCTTCTGCCCGGACTCGAGCTCGCTCGGCTCCCAGCGTTTCACCCAGTCGGTGTAATCGC
>VAXO01000059.1 GCA_005888435.1 Actinomycetota bacterium
AGCATCGCCATGCCGCACGGAAGCGACAAAACGGCTCAAATCAAGAAGCGCGCGGGCTCCGCCCGCGCGCGTTTCCCGCGAAGCGGCGTTTCTCGACAGCGCGCGAAAGCGCAGCTTTCGCGCGCTAATAGCGAAGAAGGGCTCCGATGCCTTCGACCGGGGCTAAGTCCTGCTGATGCCTGATCGCCCACACGGCTCCGCCGTGCGCAAGCGTCTGGTGGACCGCCAGGTCGAGGCCGACGTCCGTTTCCTCCAGACGCGTGCCGTCGAGTGGACAGCTGCCGCCGGACGCCGCGGCACGGCCGCAGGCGGGGCAGCGGTAAGCGGGATGGTCGACGCCTTCCTGGAACAGCAGCAGTTCGACGCGGCCGTCCGAGGCGGCCTCGAGCGTCTGCTCCCAGCCCGAGGCAGCGCGGCCGTTCCGGCCGGCCTCTTCCCGCCACCGGCCGAGCACCTCGGCCTCGTCCTCGGACTCCGCTCGCACCAGCACCGGCGTAACCACCTCGAGCAGCTGCGCCGGCCCGGCGTGCGCTTCGGCGTGCGCCCAGCCGACGACGGCTTCGCGCGCCTCCACGGAGAGCTCGTCCATGAACTCCGAGCGCGTCTCCTCCGAACCGACGATCACGATCTTCGGCACCTGCAGCCGCCGGCGGCTGCGGTCGAGCACCTCGGCGACGTCCTTCAGGTGCTCCTGCACCAGCTTCTCGATGTGGCGCTGGTACCGCGCCTGCGACCAGCCACCCTGGTCGTGGCGGCCATGCTGCTCGTCGAAGTGGTCGCCGATCTCCTGCAGGCGGCCGGCCTGCAGCCGGTACAGGTGTCCCTGCTCGCGCCCGACGACGGCGACGATCGTCCCGTCGGCGCGCGCGACGACAGAAACGAGCGGCGCGAGGTAGAGCTCGTACCCGACCTTGAACCGGTCCGGCACCGGCTCGGGCAGCGCGAGCGTCGACCAGAAGTTGTCCAGCCCCGCCGCGAACACGACGACGGCTTGCGCACCGTCGCGGTCGAACTCGTCGTCGAACCAGCGCGCGATCCGCTCGAAGTCGGCCTTGAGCGCGCCGCGCTGCTCGTGGGTGAGGTCCTTTCGGTCGACCTTCTCCGCAGTGTTCAGCAACGCGCTCATCCGCGTCTGCGCGTCACCGGCGGTCGGGACCTCCGACGGGTCGAGATTCAGGTACAGGCTCGTAGCGCACCCGTTCTCGGCGCGGAAGCCGGCGAGCTGCCGCAGTGTGGACCACGTCACCGTATCGGCCATCGCCTGCCCCTACCTACCATGGACGCGACGATTGTATGCATGCGTTTACCGTCGGCCATGGAATCCGTCCGCTCGATGAGCTGATCGAGACGCTGCACGAGGCGGAGGTGCAGACGCTCGTCGACGTGCGCCGCTTCCCCGGGTCCCGGAGGAACCCTCAGTTCAACCAGCGACGATTGCGCTGCGCGCTCGAGGAGGCCGGCATCGCCTACAGGCACGCGGTTGAGCTCGGCGGCCGCCGCAGCGGCGAGCCGGGCGAGGACGAGTTCACGTGCATCCGGACACCCGCTTTCCGCAGCTACGCCGCACGGATGCGCAGCGAGGCCTGGCAGTCTGGCCTTGCCGCGGAGCTCGCCCAGCCTGCTCTCTGCTTCATGTGCGCCGAGACGCCCTGGTGGAAGTGCCACCGCCGCCTGATCGCCGAGCTCCTGACGGCCCGTGGCCACGAGGTCACGCACCTCCTCGGCCGCGGCCGCCGGGAGCCCCATCGGCTCTACGATGAGAGTGAGATCCGGGCGGGAAAGCTCTACCTCTGCGGCGCCCTCGTCGCCTGAAAACAGGAAGGTTCAGCCGACCGGATTCGTTTAATACAGCAGGAGGGATTTACAGAACCATGACTGACAACGACGTTCGCCACGTGATCATCATCGGCGGCGGCCCTGCCGGGTACACCGCCGCGCTGTATGCCGCGCGCGCGAACCTGAGCCCGCTCGTGATCGAGGGCTTCAACTGGGGAGGCCAGCTGATGATCACGAGCGACGTGGAGAACTACCCCGGCTACACGGAGGGCGTGATGGGCCCCGAGATGATGGCCGACTTCCGGCGCCAGGCCGAGCGCTTCGGCGCGGAGTTCGTGACTGACGACGTCACGAAGGTCGACTTCTCCGAGCAGCCTCACCGCGTCTACGTCGGCGACGACGAGTACCGCGCCCAGACGGTGATCGTCGCGACGGGGGCGAGTGCCCGGCAGCTCGGGCTTGCGTCCGAGCAGCGCCTACAGGGACGCGGCGTCTCCTACTGCGCGACCTGCGACGCCGCCTTCTTCCCGGAGAAGCACGTCGTGGTGGTCGGCGGCGGGGACTCGGCGATGGAGGAGGCGACGTTCCTGACGCGGTTCGCCGCGAAGGTGACGATCGTGCACCGCCGCGACGAGTTCCGCGCGTCGCAGATCATGCTCGACCGCGCGCACGCGAACGAGAAGATCGAATGGATCACGAACGCCGTCGTCGAGGAAGTGCTCGGCGACGAACGCGTGACGGGCGTGAAGCTCCGCGACCTCACCACGGACGAGACGTGGGAGATCGAAGCGGACGGCGTGTTCGCAGCGATCGGCCACGACCCGAACACGGCGCTCTTCCTCGACCAGCTCGATCACGACGAGGCGGGCTACCTGACCACGAGGCCGGGCTCGACCGAGACCAAGGTCCCGGGCGTGTTCGCTGTCGGCGACGTGCAGGACCACGTCTACCGCCAGGCCGTAACGGCCGCAGGCTCGGGCTGTATGGGCGCGCTCGATGCGGAGCGCTACCTCGCCGCCGTCGAGGGTCACCTGATGGCGGCCGAGGCCGCCCCGCGGCTCTAGCCGACGCCCGCTCTACCCTCGGCCGTTGTGGCCGAGTGGATCGACCTCATCGATCCGTCCCCGGACGAGCTCCGCGCCAAGCTGCCGCGTGAGGTGCAGCAGACGGCGCTGGCACTGCTGCTGGCGCCGGCTCGGCACGCCGACGAACCGCGGCCGACGCTCCAGGCGCACGGCGACTACATCTTCGGCGTCTTCCTGCTCGCAATCCCGGTGCCCGACGAGAATCGCGTCTTCTACCAGGAGATCGACGTCGTCCTCACACACGACGTCCTGGTGACGGTCAGCAAGACGCCGCCCGGCGAGGCGCCGTATGACCCGCGTCCGGTGCGCGAGTCGTGTCAGCCGGACGACGAGGCAGGCATGATGCTCTACCGCCTCGTCGACGACATCGCGGAGCACTACCTCGACCTAGTCGACGCGCTCGACGACGAGATCGACGAGCTCGAGGACGGCGTCGAGGCGGCAGCGGCGGAGCTGACGCGCAATCGCCTCAGCGAGCTACGCCACGACTTGCTGCACATCCGCCGGACGCTCGCGCCGACACGCGACGCCGTTCGGCGGATCGTCGACAACGTGATCGAGGTCGACGAGGGCCGGGAGGTGTTCCCGCATGACGTCGAGATCGCCTTCAACAGCGCCTACGACAAGCTGTTGCGCGCGATCGACGGCCTCGAGCTCTCCCGCGACCTGATCGCGAGCGTGCGCGACTACCTCCTTGCCAAGATCGCCAACGATCAGAACGAGGTGACGAAGCGATTGACCGCGATCGCGTCGCTGCTGCTCGTGCCGACGTTCATCGTCGGCCTCTACGGCCAGAACTTCCTGCACCACTTCCCCGAGATCCACTGGCAGTACGGCTACGTCTGGTCGTGGGCGCTGATCCTGGCCACGACGATCGCGCAGTTCGTGTGGTTCCGCCGGAGGCGTTGGATCTAGAGCTACGGTGGCCTGAGTGCCGTACTTCATCTGCCCGAACTGCAAGAACCGGTCGATTGATCACGACGGCCTGCAGGAGCTCGACAACGTGCCCGTCGCCTGCGAGCGCTGCGGATTCGGCTTCCTGTTCGAGCTGATGGACGACTACTACCCGGCCCCGAACACCGGCTTCGTCGTGTGCGACCGGGAGGGGCGCATGCTCGCGGCCGGACGCGGCGTCTTCGAGCTCGCGGGCTACAGGGAGCAGGAACTGCTGGGCAGCGACATCGTCGATCGCCTGGGCCTGAACGGCTGGGACGGCGCGCAGAGCCCGGCGGCCGTCGCGCTCGAGTGGGGCGTACGTCGGCTCGGCGAGAAGCTCGTGCTGAGAACGCGGGCAGGGCAGGAGAAACCGGTGACCGCCGACTTCTTCCCGGCCTACGATGAGGACGGCGGGCTCTTAGTGGCACTCACGCCACGCGCGATTGCAAGCTCAACGGATCACTGACCCTGTTTGTGCGTTGGACGGCTGCGCGGGCAGAGCCCGCACAGCCTCTATGCGGTGCCGCAAGACGGCGCCTTAGCCCACGCGGCTGACGTACACCTCGGTCAGGTAGGCGAAGTCGACGACGCCCCCTTGGGAGGCAACGATCTCGCGCAGCCGGCGATCGAGCTCCGCGCGGGCGTCGGGCGGCGCGGCCGCGACGAAGCTCACGGAGGCGATGCGCTCGGCGACGGCTTCCGCGTCGAGCTGCTGGACGAACGGGAACGTCCGCTTCTCGACCGAGCCGAAGAGATCACTCGACTCGAGGGCCTGCGCGGAGTGGCCGACGGGCGGTCGGTCGGCCGGCACGAGCGGCTTGATCAGCCCGCTGATCTCCCGCTGCAGCGGCCGCCGCTGATCCCGCGAGTTCCACACGAGCGCGAGCGCGCCACCGGGCCGAAGCACGCGATGCAGTTCCGGCACTGCCTCGTCATGACGGAACCAGTGAAACGCCTGGCCAACCGTGATCGCATCGACGCTGTCGTCGTCGAGCGGAATCGCCTCCGCGCCGCCGAGCAGCGCCTCGACGTCCGGCAGCACTCGACGCAGCTCGCCGAGCATCGCCTCGCCCGGCTCCACCGCGATCACACGCGCCCCGGTCTGGACGAGAGCCCGAGTGAGCTTGCCCGTCCCTGCGCCGAGATCCAGCACGGTGCGACCTTCGCGCAGATCCAGTTGCGCGACGAGCCACGCGACCGCCTCGGCCGGGTACTCAGGCCTCGCCCGCTCATAGACATCGGCGACCAGCTCGAACGAGCGGGCGTTCGGGTGCTGCAGTTCAGACACGAGAGCTTGGACAGAGGTCGGTGAGCACGCAGGCCTCGCAGCGTGGCATGCGGGCGATGCAGATGCGCCGCCCGTGCCAGATCAGCAGGTGCGGGAAGCGGCCCCAATCCTCGCGCGGCACGAAGCGCATCAGGTCGCGCTCGATCTTCACCGGGTCCTCCTGCCGCGTCAGCCGCAGTCGCTGCGACAGCCGGCGCACGTGGGTGTCGACGACGATCCCCTGTGGATTGCCGAGCTCAGCCGCGACGACGTTCGCCGTCTTCCGTGCGACGCCGGGCAGCCGCACCAGCTGGTCGAGCTCGCGCGGCACCTGCCCGTCGAAGTCCTCGAGCAGCATCTGCATCGTCCCGCGTAACGATTTCGCCTTCTGGCGGTAGAAGCCGGTGGCGAAGATGTCGCGCTCCAGCTCCTCCGGCGGGACGGCGAGGTAGTCCTCGGGCCGGCGGTACTTGAGGAAGAGCTTCTCCGTGACGCGGTTGACGTTCACATCGGTCGTCTGCGCCGAGAGCATCACCGCGACCAGGAGCTCGAGCTCGGACCTCGACCTCAGCGCGATCGTCGCGTCCGGGTGCGCGGCCGCGAGCCGCTCGATGATCGGCCGGATGCGCTCGCGCTTCGGCGCCACCCGGCGCCGCGCCTCGCGCAGGTAGCTACGCGGCGACAAACGTCTCGGATGCAAGCGCCGAGCGCAGGCGCGGTCCCGCGCAGACCACGTCCAGCGCCGGACAGCCGGCACAGATGAACTCGTCCGGCGTCGGCCGGAAGTCGCCCGCATTGATGCGCGCGATCGCCTCGCTCAGCTCGGCCTCGAGCTCCGGGAGCTCCGACCGCTGGAAGACCGTCGAGACGACTGCGTCGGAGCGCTCGAGGAAGTGGTAGACGACCTCGACCTCGTCGGCACCTGCGCGGAAGCACGCGAGCGCATAGACGAGCCGTTGCAGGCGGTAGTCGTGCTCGACGATCTCGTTCGGCGTCCCCTCGTCCAGCGTGTTCGTCTTGTAGTCGACGACGAGCGCGCGGCTGCCGTCGAGTTGCAGGACGTCCAGGCGGCCGCGCAGGAGAACGCCGTCGTGCTCGAACGCGAACGGACGCTCCGGGCGCGCGCCGGCGAGGGTCGCGACGCGGCGCGCCAGGTCGGACTCGCAGTACGAGCGCACGAAGCCGGCGATCCGCTCGAGCTCCTCGTCGCTGACGCGCGAATACCAACCTTGCACGAGCGCGACGAGATCGTCGGGCGGCAGCGGCTCATGGAGGTTGACGAGCTCGAGCAGCCGGTGGACGGCGTCGCCGATCTCGGTTGCCGCAAGCCCGGTCGTCCCGGGCGCCGCGTTGCGCTCGTCCGTCGGACGCATGCCGACGACACGCTCGGCGTAGTAGCGATACGAGCAGCGCTCGAACAGCGCGAGGGCGCTGAAGGAGAGCCGGCGCACTCGGTGGAGCGGCGGAGCCGGAACGTCGGCGAGCGGCGGCAACCGCGGCACGAGCGGCGGCAGCGCGGCGACCGCGTCCTCGGCGAACAGGGCAAGCTGCCCGTCGTCCGGGAGGGCCTCCCCCGCGACAGGCTCCTCCTCCGAGTGGCGGTCGACCCGCAGGATCACGCGTGCGCCCTCGCGCTCGAGCTCGACGGGCTGCTGCGGCGCACGCTCGATCTCCTCGCCCGCCTCGAGGCGCCCGATCACCCAGCCGATCGGGGTCGACTCGTCCGCCGTCCGCGCCGGGTCGATCGAGCCCGAGACGATCAGCCGGTCGATCGCCCGCGTCATGGCGACGTAGTAGAGGCGGAGCCGCTCGGCGCGCTCCTCGGTCTTGCGCGCCTCCTTGACCTCTTCGTAGGCGTACACGCCGCGACGCTCGCTCGTGAGGGGATCGGCGACGCGGAAACCGAAGCGGCCGTCCGACAGCGCGAGGATCTCGTCGGACGCCGGCGGCGCCCTGTCGCGCCCGGCGTCGGCGACCACGACCACCTTGAACTCCAGCCCCTTCGCCGCGTGGATCGTCAACAGGCGGACGGCATCGCCTCCCTCTTCCTCCGCGACCGCTTCGAGCTCGCGCGCGCCGACGGCCTCCTGGTCGCGCACGAAGCGCACGAAGCCCTCGACGTCCGGGCCGCGGAGCTCCTCGTACGACCGGGCCAGCCGGGCGAGCTTGCGCAAGTTGGCGTAGCGGCGGCGGCCGTCCCACTGCGCGAGGACGGCGAGGTCGTAGTCGTGCTCGGCGAGAACGCGTTCGCACAGCCGCTCGAGCGATAGGCGCGACGACGCGGCGGTCAGCCGCTCGTAGCGCTGACGGAACGCGCGCAGCAGTTGTGCGTCGCGCTCCGGCAGCGTCTCTGGCAGCTCCCGCTCGAGCGCGACGAAGAGCGGTCGCTTCGGAGCTGCCCGGCGCATGAGCACGAGCGCGTCGTTCGAGACCCCGACGAACGGCGACGCAAGCACGCTGACGAGCGCCTCGTCGTCGTAGCGGTTGCGCAGAAGACGCAGGTAGGACAGCAGATCGACCACCTGCTGCTGTCCGAAGTAGCCGCGGCCGGTGCCGCGGTACGTCGCGATCCCGAGCGCGCGCAGCTCCTCCTCGTACCACTCCGCATCAGTCCCTGCTGCAAACAGCAGCACGATCTCGCCGGCTTCGGCCGCGCCGCTTTCGATCAGCTCGCGGATGCGCCGCGCGATCGCGCGCGCCTCGCCGCGGCGCCAGTGCACGTTCGTGTCTGCATACGAGGACTTGTCGGTGACGAGGAGCTCGACAGGCGGGCCGAAGACCGGATCCGGGAACTCACCGGACGCCGCGAGCGGCTGGAACTCGTCGCCGAAATCGGCGCCGAAGAGATGGTTGACGACGGCGAGCACCTCGGGTCGCGAGCGATAGTTCATCGTCAGCGGCAGCAGACCGTCGTCCGCGGCCTCGCGCCGCTCGCGGAACACCTGCACGTCCGCATGGCGGAAGCCGTAGATCGACTGGAACTCGTCGCCGACGAAGAAGCGCTCACAGGACTCGCCCGCGATCAGGTCGATCAGCTCGCACTGGAGCCGGTTCGTGTCCTGGAACTCGTCGACCATGACTGCACGGAAGCGGAGCTGCTCCCGCTCGCGGATCGCGGCGTCGTCGCGCAAGAGATCGCGCGCGCGGAGCTGGAGGTCCTCGAAGTCGAGCGCCGACTCGCGGTCCTTCGCGTCCTGATAGGCGGCGGCGAATCCTGTCAGGAGCTCCTGCAGCAGGTCGCGGTCGGCAGCGGCGAGCTGGTCGAGGGCCGCCTGCTCGACCTGCTTGCGCGCCTCCTCGTAGCTCGCCGCGCGCGGGCCGCGCAGTCGCAGGCCGCTCAGGTCGAGTAGCCGTTCCGGCGGCTCGTCGCCGAGCGTCATCTCCTCGCCGAGGCAGCGCGCGGCCTCGTGGAACTCCTCGATGCACTCCTGCAGGCTGCGAGGGTCACCGAGCTCGAGGACGAGCGCGCGGCCCGCCGAGCGCAGCGTCTCGTAGACACCGGTGAGCATCCGGCGCAGCCCGGCGGCGCCGTAGACGGCGAGCAGGCGCAGGCGCGCCGCGTCGTCACCCGCGCAGAAGTCCGTGAGCGCCGCCTCGAAGGCCTCGCCGCGCAGCACGCGTCCCTGGCTCTCGTCGAGCACGCGGAAGCGCGGATCGACACCCGCCGCGAACGGATGCGAGCGCAGCAGCCGGTGGCAGAAGCCGTGGATCGTGGAGATCCACGCGCCGTCGAGCGCGCGGGCCAGATCGGGCCGGCCGCGCTCGACGAGGCCGGCCCGAATGCGGGTCCGCAGCTCGCCGGCCGCCTTCTCCGTGTACGTGATGACGAGGATCGACTCCACGTCGACGCCTTCGTCGCACACCGCGCGCGCAAACCGCTCGACCAGCACGCGCGTCTTCCCCGTGCCGGCCCCGGCCGACACGAAGACGAGCCCGCGCGCGTCGACTGCGGCGCGCTGTTCCGGGTTGAGGTTCACGCGCGCCTCACCCGGCACATCGGCCAGAGCTGGCACCACGTCGGACAGTCGCCGCCCTTCGGGTCATGGCGGATGTCTCCGCTGCGCATGCGCTCGACGAGCCCGACGGCGAGGTCGCGCGAGCGGTCGACCTGACTCCAGAATGCGTCCTCGTCCAGGTAGTCCTTGCTCGAGTATCCGGGCACGCCGTCGTCGCGCGCCTCCGCGCGCAGCAGGCCACGTGGCTTGCGCTCGCCGGCCAGCGGGCGGTAGAGGCCGCCGAGCGGTTCGATCCCGACGAGGTCGCGGAGGACGAGCATGTAGAGCGGGATCTGGAGCTTCTGCTCCGACTCGATCTCCGCCGCTGAGTGCCCGCGTTTGCCCGCCTTGTAGTCCTGGACGATGCCGCGCGCGCTGAACGGGTCGACGTCGATCCGGTCGATCTTGCCGGAGAGGGTCACTCCGTCCGCGAGCTCGAGCCCGCGCTGGAGCTCCGCGGCGGCGCGTTCGGTGCCGAACGACACTTCGAAGCGACGCGGGACGAGCGGCGACTCGGCCGCCGCGTCCTCGCGCACGAAGGCCTCGAGATCGCGCCACAGACCGTGGCGCAGCTCGCGCTGCTGCAGGTCGGTCAGCTCCATGCGCTGACCGGCGACCGCGTCGTCGAGGCAGCGGCGCAGGTAAGCGAGCGCCGCCTCCAGGTGGTCGGGGTCGACCCGCTCGACGCCGAGCTCCTTCGGCAGGCCGGAGTAGAAGCGGTAGAGCGTCTGGTGCGCGATCGACCCGCGCATGCGCGCGTCGACCTCGCGGTCCATCGTCTTCGGGTCGATCAGCCGGTCGATGAACCACATCGACGAGCAATCGACGAAGCGCTCCAGCTCGGTCACGTTGAACGTCGTGCGCCGGCGCAGCTCGGCGACGACGAGCGGATGCGTCAGCCGAGTCGGCCGCTCGAAGGCGCGCAACGCGCGAATCAGGCGACGCTCCCAGTCGTTTGCCGCGGCGATCGCCTCCGCAGCGGCACGGTCTTCGGGCGCGCGCAGCGCGACGGCGCGCAGCCGCTCGCGCTCGGTCGGCGCCGCCTCGAGCGGCCACGTCAGCTGCGAGAGAGGACGCCGCCGCGTCCAGCGCTGGACGTCGTCGGCCGGGAAGAGCGCGACGACCTCCTCCCAGAACGGGCTCGGCGAGCGCGGGCTGCCGTCGTCGCCGGCCGCTTCGCGCGCGAGGTAGACGCGCTTCGTCGCGCGCGTGCAGGCCGTGTAGAAGAGGTAGCGGTCGCGGGCGACCTGGTCGGGTCGCGACAGCCGCGCGCGCGAGCGCTCGTCGAGCTCGCGCCGGGCGTCGTCCGCGAGGAACGGCGACTCGTGACCGCGCCGCGGCAGCCGACCCTCCTCGAGGCCGAGCACGAAGACGATCTCGAACCTGCGCGTGCGTGCGCGCAGCAGGTCGAGCACGGCGACGCGGCCGCGCTCGGCCGCCGACGCGCGCCGGACCTCGGCACGCTCGAGCGCGGCGACGAGCTCCTCGGTCGAGAGCGAGCCCTCGAGCTCGCTCCACCCGCGCAGCTCGCCGAGCAGGCGCATGACGGCGTCGTGCGCTCGGATGTCGTGCCGCGAGATCTCGCCGACCGGCGGCGACTCGAGACCGTACGCCGCACGCAGCATCGACGCGGCGAGCGCCGCAACCGCGTCGAGCGGCGTCGGCGCAGAGCGCAGCGCTTCGAGCACGGGCAGCGGCTGGCCGTCCCGCAGGCGGACCGTCTCCTCCTCCACCTTCTCCGGGTCGGTGACGGCGCGCCCGCGCAGGCGGCCCTCGAGGAAGTCGACGTTCTGGCGCGACAGCCCCGAGTACGGCGAGCGTAGGAACGCATACAGCTCGGCACGCCCGCCGCCGAGCCAGGCGAAGCGCAGCACGCTCAACAGCGCCTGGCCGTACGCGGTCTTGTCGAGCCGGACGTACGACTCGAGCGCGTACGGCACGCCGAGCGTTCCCAGTGCCGTCTCGAGAGGCGCCTGCCAGCGGTCGAGCGTGGGACAGACGATGCCGATCTCCTCCGGCGCCGTGCCGCCACGGATGAGCGACAGCAGCTCCTCGCCGACGAGCTCGAGCACGCCGCGGGTGCCCGCGGCCTCGAAGAAGCGGAGCGCGCCCTCGATCGGCGGCGCATCGGCGGGAGGACGCTCGGCGAAGAGCGTCCGCTCGAGATGGGCGAGCGCTGGCGCCGCGACCTCTGCGAAGCGCGCCGGTAGCTCCTCGATACGGCCGTCGGCGAGCGAGGCGAGATCGTCCATCGTGCGGCCGAGCGATGCAAACGCGGGACGGCCGGGCTCGTACGGCATCGAGACGGTCACCTCAGTGCGACCGGCGAGCGCCTGCAGGAGCGCCCATTCGGCTCCCGTCAGGTCCTCGAAGCCGTAGGCGAACACCGGCTCGCCGCCCCAGGCTTCGAGCTCGTTGACGACACGCTCGGCGGCATGGCGGCGGAGGAGGTCGCGATCCCAGAGGTCGAGGCGGTCGAGCTCGGCGCGGTACGCGGCATAGAGCGTCGCCAGCTCTCCGTCGAGGTCGTTCGGGTCGAGCAGGCCCGACTCCAGCTCGGCGACCGCCGCGAGGAGCGAGTCGGCGAAGCCGCCGAACCTGGCCGACCGTCCGAGACCGTTCAGCGACTGGCCCGCGAGCGAGCGCCGAACGATCAGCGTCCGCTGTGCCTCGCTGGCGACAGGGCGCGAGCCGGCGCCGCGGCGCGCGATGCGGTTGAAGACGTCGTCGAACGTGCCGATCGAGCCGGCCAGGAGCGCCGGCTGCAGCTCGAGCAGGTCGCGCTCGACCCGCTCGACGTCCGAGCGGTTCGGCACGATCAGGAACGGTTCATCGGTCAGAGCCGCCAGGTAACGCCGCAGCAGGAGCGCCACCTTCCCGGCGTTCGCCGGTCCGGTGATCAAGGTCAGACCCACAACTGACCCACTTTACTGAGCTGGTCAGACGGGGTCTGCCCCGGGGTCTGACCCCCCGCAGGGTCTGACCCCAGCCTTTCGCAGTTCGCCCTACGCAGCCGCGGTCTTGGGCCGCCGGCCGCGGCGCGCGACGGCTTGGCCGGGCATCTTTCCCGCACACGCGTCGCAGAGATCGGCCTGCTTCGAACCGCGGCGTGCGTCGGTGAAATTGATGCGCATCACCGCGCCTTTGGCCTCGTCTACTTCTTTGCCGCAGTTGTCGCACACGAGCCTCGTAACACGTGCCACGGATTTCCTCCTCAATTCGGCATTGCCCCGCGCCTGAGCTTAACCAAAGCGAGCGGAATCAGGCAGCGGCTCTGGTTTGCCGAATTTTCCACGAGCGAAGCAGGCTCAAGAGTGCCTGCTCTTCCTGGTCGAGGTCGATGTCGCGGGCATGAACGACGCGCAAATGTCGCGGCCGGAAATCCTCGATCGTTCTGCCATCGAGATACTGGTCGATCACTGCCGGGCTGACGTATGAGCTGCGTGCAACAGCGGGCGTATTGCCGAGTTCCTTGCCCACGCGCCGCATCACGGCCGGGATCACCTTCTTCGCCTCGCGCTCGCTCTCGGGCGGGCCGTGCTCGGCGAACGCGATCGCCGCGATGAGCGTCCCGCCCCATGTGCGGAAGTCCTTCGCCGTGAACTCGTCGCCGAGGTATTCGCGGACGTAGTCGTTCAGGCGCGCGCCGGTCAGGTTGCAGATGCCGCCCTCGCACTCGTAGCGGAAGAGCCGCCGGCCGCCCCCGAGCGCGAGTAGCTCCTTGACGCTGTCTGCAAGCTCCTCGTCGACCAGCGCCGTGCGCACGACGGTGCGGTGCTTCGCCACGAAGTCGAAGGCGATCCTGTTGCCGCGGACGTGGACGTGGCTCTTGCGCAGCGTCGTGATCCCGTAGGTGCGCGATTCCTTGGCGTAACGCTCCGAGCCGACGCGGAACCAGCCCGCGTTGATCAGCCGCGTCGCGATCGCCGAGACGCGCAGCCGGTCGAGCACGTCGTGGCCCATGTGCTCCGCGGCCGCCGCCCGCAGCTCCGGCAGCCGCTCGGCGAAGCGGATCAGGCTGTCGAACTTCGCCTGCTCCTGCTGGGCCCGGAAACTCGCGTGGTACAGGTACTGGCGGCGTCCGGCTGCATCGACTCCCGTTGCCTGCAGCTTTGCGCTCGGGCTGGGCGAGATCCAGACGTCCTTCCAGGCGGGCGGGATCACGAGCGCGCGGATGCGCTCCAGCTTCGCCTCGTCGGCGATCCTGTTTCCGCGCGCGTCGACGTAGCGGAATCGTCCGCTCGACCCCAAGCGCCTCCAACCCCCTTTCCTCGGCATGCTCCATCGCTAGTGTCCGCCCGGGTGGACGCCAAAACGATCGTGGTGCTGGAGGGGGACGATACCGGCCAGGAACTGCTGGAGGAATCTCTGCGCGTGCTTGCCCCGGAGGTGACCGGGCTCGAGCTCGACTTTCTCCGCTTCGATCTCTCGTTGGAGTCTCGCCGGAAGACGCAGAACGCCGTCGTGTACGAGGCCGCCCGCGCGATCCGCGAGCACGGTCTCGGGCTGAAGGCGGCGACGATCACCCCCGAGGGCCGCGACGATGTCGGCTCGCCGAACCGCATCCTTCGCGAGGAGATCGGCGGGCGTGTGATCGTTCGGACCGGGCGGCGAATCCCCGGGGTGATCCCGCTCGGGGGCGTGCACGCACCGATCTCGATCGTGCGCATGGCCGTGGGTGACGCGTACGGCGCGAAGGAGTGGCGCGAGGGCGAGGGCGACGATGAGGCCGCCTTTCGTACCGAGCGGATCGAGCGGCGCATCTGCCGCTCGGTGGCGGAGTTCTCTTTCCGGCATGCGGAGCAGGCCGGGGCGAGGGTCTTCGGAGGCCCGAAGTACACGGTCAGCCCGACGTACGAGGGGATGCTGAAGGAGGAGATGGATGCGGCTGCCGAGCGGCACCCGGAGGTCGCGTACGAGCCGCAGCTGATCGACGCGACGTTCGCGCTGCTGATCGCGTCGACGGGAGATCCGTTGGTGATTCCGGCGCTGAACCGCGACGGCGACATCCTCTCCGACCTGGTCTTGCCGCTCTTCGGGTCGATTGCCGGATCGGAGTCGCTGCTGGTCGCGTTCGACGAGGCCTACGAGACGCGCGCGTTAATGGCAGAGGCGGCCCACGGAACCGCGCCCTCCTTACGGGGCAAGGACGTGGCGAATCCGATGGCGATGATCCTCGCCGGCGCCGCTCTGCTCGCCCCCGGCGGCGAGCAGCACCGGCAAGCGGGTCGCGCGATCCGCGAGTCGTGCCTGGAGGCCGTCGCGCAGGGCGTGCGAACGGCCGACCTGGGCGGCCACGCCGGCACGACGGAGTTCACCGACGAGGTGATCCGTCGCGTGAAGTCGAAGCTCGAGGTCTGGGCGGCGTTGTAGCTAGCTCGCGGCCGCGTCGGCGAATGCGCCGGCGCTCCACGCCAGCAGGAACGCATGCGCGATCTCCGGGTCGAACTGCGTCCCGGAACAGCGCTCGATCTCGGCGAGCGCATGCAGGGTCGGCAGGGCGCGCCGGTAGGGACGCGTCGAGGTCATCGCGTCGAACGCGTCCACGACCGCGAGCAGCCGAGCGCCTTCGGGGACGTCGGCGCCGGGCCGCCGCATCGGGTAGCCGTCGCCGTCCCAGCGCTCGTGGTGAAAGAGGACGTACGGGATCGCGTACTGGGCCGGGCCGACCGGCGCGATCAGGCGGGCGCCGGCGGTCGGGTGGGTGCGGATCTCGGCGAGCTCCTGAGGGCTGAGCGGGCCGCGCTTGCGGAGAATCCGGTCGGAGACCATGACCTTCCCGATGTCGTGCACCCGCGCTCCCACGCGCAGGCGCTCGACGTGGGCGTTGTCCCACCCCAGCCACGAGGCCAGACGCGTCGCTAGGTCGGTGACGCGGGTGCAGTGCGCCGCCGTCGAGGGGTCGCGCGCGGCCTGCGCTGAGGCGAGGGCAGCCAGCATCGGGCTGACCTCATTCCAGACGCGGCGCGAAATCCCTCTAGGGCGACGAACGCCAGATGCCGGTGATCGGCCGCGCGTTCGCAGACCGGCCGAGCAGGGGCAGGCTCCATGCGTCCTCGATCGTCCGGAGCAGCGAATAGTGGCCGGTCCGTGCGGTCACGCGCGTCGCGGGCCTGACGGCGGTGCCGAGGGCGAGCGCCGGCACGTGGTTCTGAACAGTTCCCTCGTCGAACGTGACGAAGACGACGGTATTCGGGAGCGTCAGCAGCGGCGGAATGGTGCGGGCGAGCCAGCGGTCGCCCGTGCGGACGGAGCAGTCGTGCATCGAGTGGCAGAGGTCCGGCACGACGAGCGCGAAGTCGGGCAGCGCGCCGGCGTGGAGGTCTCTTTGGAGCTGCGTCAGCGGCACGACCCGCCCGCGCCGCGCGGGGCTCGCGACGACGTCGCGGAAGTACAGGAACGGCACGTGCTTCTTGGCGTAGCGGCCCGCGAACGCGCCGGTGAAGCCCGGACGCGGCAGGCCCTCGGCATACGTCTTCCAGCTGCGGCCCGACGCCTCGAGCGAGTCGGCGAGGTTCCGCGCAGCGACGATGCACGTGGTGCAGTCGTCGTGGATGCCCTGTGTTCCGCCCGAGACGAGCGCGACGTAGTTCGGCAGGCTCGGGTGGGTGATGCCGTAGTACCGGGTGAGCCGCACGTAGCGGCGCGCCAGCGCGGTGAAGGTCGGCGCTGCGCGGGAGCCGATCACCTGCGACTCCTCCTTGTTCTCGAAGACGATCACGACGACGTGGGCGAAGTCCGGGACCCCGTCGGCCGCATGTCCGACGGGACACACGACAGCCACGGCGAGAAGAACGAGGACGAGGCGCCTCAGGCGTTCTCCTCGACGACGCGCCGGCGCCAGACGTGCAGCACCACGATCACAATGACGACCACGATCCCACCCGCGATCGCGGCATAGATGCCGTAGCGCGCGAACGCATCGGCCGCCGCCTTCCCGGCGTAGTACGCGAGCAGCCCGACCCCGACCGCCCAGACGATGCCGCCGGCGGCGTTCCAGAACAGGAACCGCCACCACGACATCCGCGTGATCCCCGCGATCCAGGCACCGGTCACGCGCAACCCCCCGAAGAAGCGTGCGAGGAAGACGGCCTTGCCGCCGTGCCGGACGAAGAACCGCTCGGCGGGAGGTAAGACTCGGTCGGCGTGACGGCGCAGGCGCGCGTAGCGGAAGATGAGCCGCCGGATCCCCTCGCGCCCGATCCAGTAGCCGATGTTGTCGCCGACGATCGCAGCGGCCGTGGCGACGACGATGACGGCGGCGATCGAGAGATGGCCTTGCGCGGCCAGCACGGCCGCGGCGATCAGCGCCGTCTCCCCCGGCAGCCACAGGCCGGCGCTCTCTAGGCACACGACCGCGAACAGGAACCAGAGGCCGTAGTGCTCGACGAAGTGAGTCACTCCAGCATCCAGGCTACGTAAGATCGCGGCGTGCGCATCGGCGTCCCGCGGGAGCTCGAGCCAGGCGAGCGTCGAGTGGCACTCGTCCCGGACGCGGTTACCCGGCTCTCAGGCGCGGGCTTCGAGGTCGTCGTGGAGCCGGGCGCCGGTAGGGAGGCGTCGTTCCCCGACGCGGCGTACGGCGAGTCCGGCGCAACTCTCTCGGAGGCGGTGTGGGACGCCGACGCCGTCGCAAAGGTGCGTAAGCCGACCCCAGACGAGGTCGGTCGCCTGGGCAGCGGGCAGGTGTTGATCGGGTTTCTCGAGCCGCTGAGCGATCCGGCAGGCGTCGAGCGACTCGCCGAGCGCGGCGTGCACGCGTTCGCGATGGAGTCGATCCCGCGCATCACGCGCGCGCAACCGATGGACGCCCTCTCGTCGCAGGCGACGGTGTCCGGCTACAAGGCGGTGTTGATCGCGGCGGACCGCTTGCCGCGGTTCTTTCCGATGTTGATGACGGCAGCGGGCACGGTCGCACCGGCGAAAGTGCTCGTGCTCGGCGCCGGGGTCGCCGGCCTGCAGGCGATCGCGACCGCGCGTCGCCTCGGCGCGGTCGTCGCCGGCTTCGACGTCCGGCCGGTCGTGCGCGAGCAGGTCGAGAGCCTCGGCGCGACATTCCTCGACCTCGGCATCATGGGCGAGGAAACGGCGGGTGGCTACGCGCGAGAGCTGACGGAGGACGAGCAGCGGCGGCAGCAGGAGGCGCTCGAGGAGCGAATCCCGGAGTACGACGCGGTGATCACCACCGCGCTGATCCCGGGCCGCGCTGCGCCGCGGCTGATCCCGGCGAAGGCGGTCGCGGGGATGCGGCCGGGCTCGGTGATCGTCGACCTCGCCGCGGAGGCCGGCGGCAACTGCGAGCTGACGCAGCCTGGCGAGATCCTCGAGCGTGAGGATGTGACCGTCGTCGGCTTGACGAACATCCCGTCGACGATGCCGTTCCACGCGAGCCAGCTGTACGCGCGCAACGTCTCGGCGCTCCTGCAGCACCTCGCGCCGGAGGGCGAGCTCGCACTCGACTGGGACGATGAGATCACTGCGGGCGCGTGCGTGACCCGCGAGCAGGTGGCCGTATGAGCCACGGACTGCTGCTCACGTTCGAGATCACGATCCTCGTGCTCGCGATCTTCCTCGGCTTCGAGGTGATCTCGAAGGTGCCGACGCTGCTGCACACCCCGCTGATGTCAGGGACGAACGCGATCCACGGCATCGTGATCGTCGGCGCGATGCTCGTCGCCGGCGCCGGCCACAAGGACACGCTCACGACGATCATCGGGCTGGTCGCGGTCGTGCTCGCGTCGGCGAACGTCGTCGGCGGCTTCGTCGTCACCGACCGGATGCTCGAGATGTTCAAGAAGCGGGAGCGCAGAGACCCAGACTCGTGAGCCGCGAGGCGACGAACCTCCTCTATCTCGTCACGATCGTGACGTTCGTGCTGGCGCTGCGGTTCCTGTCGAACCCGGCGACGGCGCGCCGCGGCAACCAGATCGGCGCGATCGGGATGCTGGTCGCGATCGTCGTGACGTTCGCCCAGAACGCGGTCGTCAGCTACTGGGAGATCGCGGTCGGCATGGTGATCGGCGGCGCGTTCGGCGCCGTCGCCGCGCGCAAGGTTCGCATGACCGCGATGCCGCAGATGGTGGCGCTGTTCAACGGCGTCGGCGGCGGCGCGGCGGCGCTGATCTCGTTGGCCGAGTTCCACAACCTCGCGCCCGACCCGGGCACCCTGAAGACGGACATCAGCACGTCGATCATGCTGTCGGCGATCATCGGGAGCATCTCCTTCGCGGGCTCGATGATCGCGTTTGCGAAGCTGCAGGAGCTGATCGGCGGCCGCCCGATCGTCTATCCGCTTCAGCAGGTGACCAACGCGCTGCTGTTCGCAGCGGTGGTGGCGGCCGGGATCGCAATCGCGGCCGGCGCGGAGCAGCAGTGGCTGATCTGGGCGCTCGTCCTCGGGTCTCTGCTCTTCGGCGTGCTCTTCGTGCTGCCCATCGGCGGCGCCGACATGCCGGTCGTGATCTCGCTGCTGAATGCGTTCACGGGGCTCGCCGCCGCCGCGACCGGGTTCGAGCTGGAGAACAACGTCCTGATCGTGAGCGGGATGCTGGTCGGCGCATCGGGCACCATGCTGACGATCCTGATGGGGCGGGCGATGAACCGCTCGATCGCGAACGTCCTCTTCGGCGCGTTCGGGCAGGTCGCGCCGTCGGCTGCGGCGGCGGCCGCGGCGGGCTCGTCGGACGGGCAGGTGCGCTCGGCGAGCGCGGAGGACGTCGCTGTCATGCTCGCGTACGCCCACAAGGTCGTGTTCGTCCCCGGCTACGGGATGGCGGTGGCGCAGGCGCAGCACGACGTGCGCGCGCTGGCGGACCTGCTCGAGTCGCGCGGGGTCGAGGTTTCGTACGCGATCCACCCGGTCGCCGGCCGCATGCCCGGCCACATGAACGTCCTGCTCGCGGAGGCGAACGTCCCGTACCCACAGCTGAAAGAGATGGACGATGCGAACAACGAGTTCTCGCGCACCGACGTTGTGCTCGTGATCGGCGCGAACGACGTCGTCAACCCCGATGCCCGGAGCAACCAGGGCAGCCCGATCTACGGGATGCCGATCCTGAACGTCGACCAGTCGCAGCAGGTCGTCGTGCTGAAGCGGAGCATGAACCCGGGCTTCGCCGGCATCGAGAACCCGTTGTTCCTGAACCCCAAGACCGTGATGCTCTTCGGCGACGCGAAGGAGTCGGTGGAGAAGCTCGCCTCGTCGGTCAAAGCCGTCTGAGCCGGAATCGGCACAGAGGCGGCACGGTGTGGCGCGCCGGCGGCCGGTATCGTCGCCCTCGAGGGCGGTGGGTCTCATCCCCACCCTTGATGGGTGGGGGTTGCTCGCGCGCGTGTACATCAATGCCGGTGGCGTGCGGCGCTGAGCCTACGATTGCTGCGTGATCTGGAAGGTCTTGTTCTGGGCGTCGCTCGGTGCGGTGGTCTGGACGCAGGTCGGGTACCCGCTTTTCGCGGCACTGCTCGCACGCCTGCTGGGTCGTCCCGTGCGCAAGGCCGACTTCACTCCGCAGGTGAGCGTCGTCGTCGCCGCGCACAACGAGGAGACAGTCATCGAGCGCCGGCTACAGAACCTGCT
Source organism: Actinomycetota bacterium (assembly GCA_005888435.1). Taxonomy (GTDB): domain Bacteria; phylum Actinomycetota; class Thermoleophilia; order Gaiellales; family Gaiellaceae; genus 3-1-20CM-4-69-9. The sequence goes on from VAXO01000059.1 coordinate 19,636, forward strand.
CGAGCAGGACTACCCAGCCGACCGGTTCGAGATCGTCGTCGCCTCAGACGCCTCGACGGACGACACCGATGCGCTCGTCGAGCGCATCGCCGCGCGCGAGCCGCGCGTGCGACTGCTGCGCTGTCCGCGCGGCGGGAAGGTTGCTGCGCAGAACCTCGCCGTGCGGCAGACCGAGGGCGAGATCCTCGCGTTTTCCGATGCGAACGCGCAGTGGAAGCCCGACGCCCTGAGCGAGCTCGCCAGCAACTTTGCGGACCCGGACGTCGCGTACGTCTGCGGCGGTCACTTCTACGAGGCTGCAGACGGAACGAACCGCGAAGGCACTTACTGGCGCTGGGAGGCGTGGCTGCGCCGGAACGAGTCACGTATGGGCTCGATCACCGGCGGCATCGGTCCGATCTACGCCGTGCGCCGCACCGACTACGTCGACGTCGACCCGCGCTTCGGCCACGACCTCGCGCTGCCGTACCTGATGGTGCAGCACGGCCGCCGCGCCGTGTTCGAGCCGGACGCCGTCGCCTGGGAGAAGCCGTCGCGCGACATCGAGGACGAGTACCGGCGCAAGGTGCGGATGTTCGAGCACTGCTGGTTGATCGTCCTGCGCGGCAAGATGCTGCGCCGGCTGGGGCCGACCTACCTGCTCGAGATCGTGTCTCACCGGCACCTCCGCTACGCGAGCGGCCTGCTCCACCTCGTGCTGCTTGCCTCGTCGATCGCGCTCGTCCGCTCGGGCCTCGTGTATGACGTCGTGCTCGGCGTGCAACTGCTGGTGCTGCTCGCCGCGGCGCTCGGCGTCGGGATCGCGCGCTACTACGTGCTCGTCACGTGGGCGACGGTCGTGTCGCTCGTGCGGTACCTCCGCTTCGGCGTACCGGCGGTCTGGACCAAGGCCGAAGGCACGCGATGAACCGCATACTGGACGCGGCACTCGCCGGTCTGGGGCTCGCCATCGCGAGCCCGGCGCTCGCTGTCGCTGCGGTCGCGATCAAGCTCGACGATGGAGGGCCGGTCCTCTACCGGCAGCGCCGTGTCGGGTTGCAGGGCGAGGGGTTCGAGCTCGTCAAGTTGCGGACGATGACCGTCGGCGCCGAGCGGCAGGGCGCCGGCTACGCCGTCAACGAGGGCGATCCACGAATCACGCGGGCCGGCCGGACGCTACGACGCCTCTCGGTGGACGAGATCCCGCAGCTCTGGAACGTCGTCCGCGGAGACATGAGCCTGATCGGCCCCCGCCCCACCCTCGCCTATCAGGTCGAGCAGTACACGCCGCGCCAGCGACGGCGGCTCGAGGTCAAGCCCGGCATCACGGGCTGGGCGCAGATCCACGGCCGCGCGCGCCTGCCGTGGGACGAGCGGATCGAGCTCGACGTCTGGTACGTCGAGCATCGCTCACCATGGCTGGATCTCAAGATCCTCGCGCGCACGCCCGCGGCACTCTTCGGGGGTACGTACAAGGGCGAAACGGGCGGCTGGCACGCGTGATCCCGTTCTTCAGTGGTGCGAACGTAGTCGAGGCGGTGTCGCCCGAGCGCGCGCTCGAAGCCGTGCGCGACGCGTTCATTGCGTATGCGCGCGGCGAGTGGACGATGCCGCCGAAGGTCTACGTCCCCGCCTATCCGGCCGGCGACTTCCGTGCGATGCCGGCGCTCGGCGGGGGCCACGCCCTCCTCAAGTGGGTGACGTCGTTCCCCGGCAATCCGGCGGACGGGCTGCCGACCGTGACCGGGCTCGTGCTGCTGTCGGACGCGTCGAACGGCCTCCTGAAGGCGGCCCTCGACGCCGGTGCGGTCACAGCGTTGCGGACGGGCGCCGCAGCCGTGCTCGCAGCGGAAGTGCTGGGTCGACCCGACGCCGCAACGGCCGCGGTGATCGGCGCCGGCGTGAACGGCGAGGCCGCCGCGCGCACGTTCGTCGCGCGCGGGCGGCGCGTGCTTCTCTGGGATGTCGACGAGAGCCGTGCGCAAGCCGTAGCCGGGCGCGTCGGCGCCGACGTCGCCGCGAGCCGCGACGAGGCGCTCGCCGCCGACCTGCTTGCCACGGTCACCCCGGGCCGCGAGATCGTGCTCGAGGAAGGCGCGCTGCGCCCGGGACAGCATGCGAGCCTGATGGGCGCCGACGGGCCGGGCAAAGCAGAGATCGCGGTCGGCGAGCTGGCGCGCGTGCACGTCTTTTGCGACGACTGGGAGCAGGCGTCGCACAACGGCGACCTCGTTCACGCCGTCGAGGCCGGGGTCTTGCAGCGCGACGACGTGGCGCAGCTCGGCGACGTGCTGCTCGGCAACGCCGAGGGCCGTCGGGCGAGCGAGGACATCACGATCTTCGATAGCACCGGCCTGGCGATCCAGGACCTGGCGATCGCGCTTGCGGCGCTCGAGCGTGCCGACGACCTGGACCTGCAAACGATCGACCTTTAGAAACGGACTCGTACTCCCTCCTGCCCAGCGGCAGGATCTAGAACAGCCAGTCGAGCCAGCCGCCGTATCGCACGGGCGTGCGTGGCGGAAAGCGCGCGTAGGCCTCGTCCTGCCGAGTCCCCGGCTCAATCCCGGCGCCGTGGCGGATCGCCGTCTCATTCACGGTGTATTCGCTCTCGCCCTCCCGCCCGGTGCGCCGACCGTCGGAGCCAATCTCGGTGTGCCGCTCGCGAGAGCCCACGCCCAGCACGACGCAGGGGCCGCCGACGATCGTGTGTTCCGCGTGCGGTGGGCAGTGGACAAAGTCCCATTGCCGGAGCGGCCGTTCCTGTCCCTCGACAATCAGCGTCGCGGTGCCCGAAAGGATGAGGAAGTTCTCTTCGTCGCTCTCCCAGTGGTACATCGAGAGCGGCTGGCCCGGCCCCAGCACGGTGATGCCGATGCCGAGCTGGTCGAACAGCATGTCGCCGCCGAAGTTCGAGAACCTCCCCCAGCCCTCCGACTCGAACCAGCGGATCTCGCGGGCGTTGACGACGAACCAGCCCTCGCTCTTGACGACGAGGCCCTGCTCGTCTTCGTCGACCCTCGCCTGCGGAGCTCTCACACCGCCGACGTTAACGGCGGCGGCGCAGCCCGTGGCGGCATCAGCCCGAAAAGCGACAGTGCGTACGGCAGATAGGCGTGCGACTTCATCTCGGTGGTGTGCGCCCAGGTCCCGACGTATTCACTGACCGGCGCGGTCCGGTTCAGCCTTTTGATCATTCGGTAGAGGAGCCCGGACTCGTCACGCTGGTCGGTGACAACGCGGTCGCGAGCGCTCCACCAGATCTGCAACGGAACTCCGCAGAACGCGATGCGGCGCGCCGCGTCGAGCGGGCTGCGTTCCGCATAGCCGTGCGGATCGGTCGCCGGCGTCCCGCCGATCTCGATCCTCGCGAGATGCTGCAGGCTCTCGCCGAGTGGCTGACCGACGAAGGCGCGGTACCGCGCGGCCATGTTGGTCGGCGCGTCGAAGGATGCGGCACCCGCGAGCAGGTGCGGGAAGTGTGCGGCGAGCAGCAGCGTCTCCTGCCCGCCCATGCTCCCGCCGAAGGCGTAGACGCGGTGGCGGTCGACGTGCAGCCACGGAAGGGCTTCCTCGACAATGTCCGGCATACGGGCAAGGTCGCGGATCTCACCGGGATCACCCCACGAGAAGAGCGTCAACGCGCGGCCTTGACCCTCCGGGTTGACGACCGCGAAATCACCGAGGGCCGGCAGACGGCCCCAGCGGCGCACATTCACGCGAGCGCCGACCCCGCGACCGTGCGGCGAGATGACGAGCGGGATCGGCGTCCCGGGGACGTAGTCGGCCGGAACGATCACATAAGCGCGGCGCATCAGACCGTCGTGCGCCCGGTACGAGATCGGGATCACGCGAACCGCCGGCCGCATCGCCTTCGCGGTTTCCGGGAGGACGACGCAGATCGCGAGGCTGACGAGGACCAGTGTCGCGACCTTCGGCACAACCACAACGTAGATCGGTGCGCGGCGTTGTCCTGCAATTGAACCGACGCTTAACGAAACGGCAAACGCCGCTAAACGTGCTGCACGAGCCGCGCAGGGGAGAAAAGCTGCAGCAACGATTCGTCGTGGCCGAGCAGCGCGTCGGCGACGAGCTCGCCGCAGAGCAGACCGAGCACGTTGCCGTGCCCGGAGTAACCCGCGGCGACCCACACACCATCGTGCCCCGGCACCGGGCCGACGAGCGGAAGCAGGTCCTGCGTCAGCCCGAAGATCCCGGCCCAGCGGTGCGTGACCTCCGGCATCTGGCCGAGCAGTTCGACCAGAAACACGTCGAGCGCCTCCTGAATCGGCTCCGTTGTCATCTCGTCGTCCGTCATCTCCGTGAGGATCGAGAAGTCCCGGAACCCCCCGAGGACGATGCGCCCGTTGCGCAGCTGCTGCCAGTAGTCGAAGCCGTGCCGAGCGTAGTGCGGACACTCGAAGAGGCGGTCAGCTACCGGCGCAGTCGCGAGGACCTGGCCACGCGCAGGCCAGAGCGCCTCGTCGAGCTCCGGCAGCAGTCCACGGCCGGAGCCGTCCGTCGCGATGACGATCTGCTCGGCCTCGACCTCCTCGAGAGACTGGATGGGCCTGTGCTCCGCGAACGCAGCGCCTGCCTCGACCGCGAGGTCGGCGAGGTGCTGGACGAAGGCTGCCGGCTGCACAGCGCCGTCCCTTGGATGGAAGATGGCGCCGCGGAAATCCGAGCGAAGGTGCGCCAAGTCTTCGCGCCACTCCACCGCGAAGCCGTCCTCCCGCAGCGTCTCGTACTCCCCCTGGATCTCGACGCGCTCTTCGACGTCCGCTGCGAGCCGCAGGCTGCCGGTGCGACGAAACGCGTCGCCGGCGATCGCCTCGAGGCGGTCGAGGGCGTGCTCCGTCCGCTGCCACAGCTCGCGTGCTGCGTCGACGCCGTACGTCTCCCGAGCGACGTCGTAGCGGGCCGCCGCGCCCCGCAGGGCGAAGCCGCCGTTGCGTCCGCTCGCCCCCTCCCCGATGCCGCGGGCGTCGTAGACGCGGACTCGTTTTCCCGCGCGCGCGAGTACTCCCGCGCACGCGCAGCCGGTGATGCCGGCGCCGATGACGGCGATCTCGACCCGGTCGAGGTCGCGCGCGGCGACGACGGGGCGCGACTCCTCGAGCCAGAACGGCTGGGTCTCCACGCCACGATGCTATGCGAGCGCCCGATAGGTCCCATCTCCCTCCGCTACGAAGCCGCCCACCTCGAGCTCGGCGATCACCGCGGCGACCTCGCCCGGTGTCATGCCCGTCGACCGCGCCAGCTCGTCGGCAGTCGCCGGCAACAGGTCGAACAGCGGATGGCTCGGCCTTTCGCGCTCCGGCGGTTCGATTCCGAGTGCCTCGAGCACGTCGCCCGCCGAGGTCAGCGGCGTCGCGCCGAGCCGCAGCAGCGCGTTCGTCCCCGCCGAGAGCGCGGAGCTGATCTCGCCCGGCACGGCAAAGACCTCGCGTCCCTCCTCGAGCGCGAAGTCGGCCGTGATGAGAGCACCGCTCCGCTCGCGGGCCTCGACGACGACGGTTGCAGCGGAGAGGCCCGCGACAATCCGATTGCGGGCCGGAAAGCGGTACGGCGAAGGCGGGACGCCGTGCTCGTATTCGGAGACGAGCAACGACCTTTCGGCGATCGCGCGGGCAAGGGACGCATGCGCCGCTGGATAGTCGCGGTCGATCCCGCAGCCGAGCACCGCGACCGTGTGACCGTCGCTCTCGAGCGCGCCGCGGTGAGCCTCCCCGTCGACACCCCGCGCCATGCCGCTGACGACGACGACGCCGGCCGACGCGAGCTCGCGCCCGAGCATCCGCGCGACCTGCGCGCCGTAGGGCGAGCAGGCGCGCGCGCCCACGATCGCGACCGCCGGACCGTTCAGGATCGCGAGGTTTCCCGCACCTCGCAGGTACAGCCGACGCGGCGGATCATGGATTGCCCGCAGGAGCGGCGGTAGCTCGTGCCGGCACAGGAAGGTCACGGCGCGAGCTCCGTTGGCGCGCGATAGGCAAGGGCTTCGGCGACATGCTCAGGCTCGACGTCGTCCGCCTCGGCGAGAGCGGCGATCGTGCGTGCGACGGAGGCGACCTTCGCCCGGCCGCGGCCCGACAGCCGAAGACGCTCCACGGCGCGTGTCAGCAGCTTGTCGGCGGCAGGCGTGCGGGCGGGCGGCGCGTCGGACAGTCGCCGGCGGGCGCCGGCGACCCGTCCGCGCACAACCTCCGACGACTCGCCGGGAGCCGCCTGGAGCTCGCTCGCCCGCGGGCGAGGGACCGTGACCACGATGTCAAAGCGGTCCAGGAGCGCGCGCGAGAGGCGGTCGCGGTAGCGCGCGATCCGCTGCGGGGAGCAGGAGCACTGCGCGCCGGGATCCCCCCTTGCACCGCATGGACACAGGTTCATGGTCCCGATCAGCTGAAAACTCGCCGGAAAGCGGGCGCTCCCGGCTGCGCGGGCGACGAGGATCTCGCCGTCTTCGAGCGGCTGGCGCAGCGCCTCGAGCGCCGGACGCTGGAACTCGGCGAGCTCGTCCAGCAGCAGGACGCCTCGATGTGCGAGGCTCGCCTCGCCCGGTCGGAGCCGCGGACCGCCACCGACGATTGCCGCCGTCGAGGCGCTGTGATGCGGCGCTCGGAACGGAGCCTCCGCGATCAGCGGCCACTCCGGATCGACGAGCCCCGCCACAGAGTGGATCCGCGTCACCTCGAGCGCCGCCTCCTCGTCGAGCCACGGAAGGATTCCCGGCAGACGCCGCGCCAGCATCGTCTTGCCGATGCCGGGCGGGCCGCCGAGCAGCATGTTGTGACGGCCGGCGGCTGCCAGCTCGAGCGCGCGGCGCGCGCGTTCCTGGCCCCGAACGTCCGCGAGGTCGAGCTTGCTGCGGCGCGGGTTCCAGCTGCCGTGGACCACCTCGGGTGCTTCGGCCTCGCCCCGGAGGTACGCGACCGCCTCGGCGAGGTGCCGCACACCGATCGGCTGGACACCCGCGAGCGACGCCTCGGCGGCAGCATCGTGCGCGCAGATGACGCGTTCCAGCCCGGCCCGGCGGGCGCCCTCCGCGACGCCGAGCACGCCGCCGACGCGGCGGAGCCGGCCGTCGAGGGCAAGCTCCCCGCACGACGCATGCTCGGCCAGCCGCTCCTGCGGGACCTGGCCGGACGCGGCTAGAAGCGCCAGCGCGATCGGCAGGTCGAAGCCGGATCCCTCCTTCTTCAGCTCGGCCGGGGCGAGATTGACGATGCACTTGCCGGGCCAGCGAAGGTGCGCGGCCCGGATACTGGTGCGGACGCGGTGCTTGGCTTCCTGGCACGCGCGGTCGACGAGCCCGACAAGGATGAACGCGGGGACGGCATCGCGGACGTGCGCCTCGGCCTCGACGCGCCGCGGCTCGAGGCCGACGAGGGCGAAGGTGATTGCGCGCGCGAGCACGCTCCGACGGTACGGGTGAAGGTGTGACCTGTCTGTGCCGAGTTAGCGCGCGATCAGCACATCTTCGAAGAACTCGCCCGCGCGCCGCCCGGTACGGCGGTTGACGTGACGACGCAAGCGTTCCTCGAGCCGGAGCCCTGCCCGATCGAGGATCTCGGGGTAGAGGTCGCGGCGGTCGTTGACGACGATGACGAACGGCGCGTTCTTCGGCAGCGATTCCTTCGCATTGAGGAGCGTTGCGACGATCCCGTCCGAGTACGCGGACAGGGCGGCGCGTGACGTTCCAGCAGCTGCGGCGCCCACTTCGAGCTCACGTCGGTCGTCCAGGCGGAGCAGCTCGTATGCGTACCGGTGCTGCTCGTGGTAGTCGATCAGCCCGGGATACGGCGGCGACGTGAGCACCCCGTCGAAGCGGCCGAGCGTAACGTCGCGCACGTCGCCGTGGATCACGGCCGCCCTGCATCCGCGCGCCCGGACACGCGCGAACTCTTTCAGGCGTGCGAGCGTGTCGAGCGTGTAGCGGCGAAGGAACTGCGCCGCGGTGTCGACCGGGCGGCATTCCCGCCGATGCTTGTGGCACCAGTACGGAACGATCTGCGGCTCGCGCGGGAATTCGAGGTCGAAGTGCGCCGTCCGGCGCGCTGAGCGCGCCGCCCGCGCGAGCACGACCCGCAGCACGTCGGCGTGCTCGTAGTCGCCCACGAGGGCGCGAAAGCCGAGCAGCTCGCGCGCAGCCTGCGGCGCATACCAGCGTCGGACATACGCCGACGGCCGCTCGCGGTTCGACTCGCCGATCCGCGCGTGCGCGGCGCGCAGGTCTTGCTCGAGCACGAACGGGTTGTACGCGCGTGTCTTGACCTCCATCAGCAGGCAGTTGAACGCGGCGACGTCGACCCCGGTTGCGTCGAGGCCGCTCTCGAGTGCCTGGACGAGCGTCGTCCCCGACCCGGCGAAGGGGTCGAGCACGTGCTGTCCCGGCCGGAAGTAGCGGCCGAGCAGAACCTCGACAAGCTGGGGAATGAACTTCCCGAGGTACGGGTGCAGCCGGTGGACGTGCCGGGTGCGCACACGCTCGGGCAGGTCCCGCTCCGACCACGAGAGCTCCAGGTCGATGTCGGCGTAGAGGGCGTCCTGAGTCGGGGCCACCCGCGCCAGTTCGACGCCGCGGTCAGAAAGCCTCGGCCAGCCGCACCAACCTCCCTTCCTGGACGGCGATCACGTCGAATGAGACCTCGAGGCCGGCATGCTCGGGATTCGCCGCCAGCCACGCCGCCGCCGTCCGGCGGATGCGCCGCTGCTTCTCGGCGTCGACCATCTCAACGGCTTCCCCGAACGCGCCACCGCCCTTCGACTTCACCTCGCAGAAGATCACGCGGCGGCCACGGCGCACGACGAGGTCGAGCTCGTAGCCGCCCACCCAGGCGTTCGCCGCCAGGACGCGATAGCCGCGCAGCCGGTACCACCACGACGCGCGCCGCTCCGCCGCTTTCCCCGAAGACACCATGCGGACACGTTAGGTCGCGAAATCGCGCGTGATCGTGGCGAGTGTGCGCCCATTTCGACCGCGCACGACAAGGTCTCCGTCGTGGTTGAAGCCGAGCCGGTAATCGAAGAAGCGGCTCGGCTCCCTCGCCCAGGGCAGGTTGATGCACTCCGCCGCGACATGCCTGGTGTCCAAGGCGTGGATGAACGGCCGGCCCCCCGTCGAGTAGAGCGTGAACGCCCACCCGCCGCGGTCGATGCGCGAGACGGGCCAGCCCTGCATCGTCGTGTCCCACGAGCGACGGTCGGCGACGATCTTCGGGAGCAACCGGCCGGCTCGCAAGTCGTACGCGCGTACGCGATATGCCGTGAAGTCCCGCGGGGAGACGAACTCCGTCAGGTAGAGGTAGCGCGCGTCGGGAGAGATCGCATCGAACACAAAGTGGCCTTCGAGCTGGATCCTCGCGACGATCCCCATCCGTTTCGTGTCTGCGAGGAGAAAGGAGCTGCGCTTCCTCAGCGTCATGCCGTACGTCACGTTGCCGAGCACCAGCGTGCGATCGTCGGGCAACACGGCTTCCCCAGCAGCGTCCGGAGTCACATATGGGATACCCCAGTTTCCCTTCAGGTTCAACCACTGCTGCACGCGACCGCCGTCGCGCCGGATCACCTGCAGCGACGTCCACCCTGGGGTCGGAACCGCCACGTATCGAAACGCCCCGCGCGCCGCGCCGTCCCAGCCCTGCATCGCGTTCTGCGGTGGCCCGCCGTCCCCGGCCGCCGGTGCCGCGGCGACGAGAGCGCCCGCGGACATCAATGCCAACACGCACCTTCGCATCTCCGCCTCCTGTCCGGTGTCGGACCGGATACGGAGGCGGAGACGCGAGGAGTCCCTACGGTTTCTTGACCGCGCTGATGATCTTGAACGTCTGGCGGTCGATCAGAGCGAGCGCGCGACCGTTCGGCCCGCGGACGACCAGGTGCCCGTCGCCGTCGATTCTCAGCCGGTAGTCGAAGACCCGGTCGGGCGAGGTCTTCCACGGCAGGTTGATGCACACAGCTGCCACGTTCCGTGTGTCGAGCGCGTGGATGAACGGCCGCGCATTTGCTCCGTAGAGCGTGTACGACCAGCTCTTCTTCCAGAGCCGGGAGATGGGCAGGCCGCGCATGTCGGTTGCCCACGAGTGCTTGTCGCTGACGATCTTCGCGAGCAAGCGCGCGCCGCGAAGGTCGTACGCCCGCACGCGGTACGAGCTCGGGTCCTCCGGCGACATGTACTCGATCAGGTACAGATAGCGGCCGTCGCGCGAAATGGCGTCGAACGTGAACGCGCCTTTGAGCTGGATGCGGCCGCTGACCTTCAGCTTGCGCGTGTCGACCAGCGCGAACTTCGTGGTCGAGCGCAGTGTTTGACCGTTGTACAACGACTGCGCGAGCAGAAGCGTCCGCCCGTTCGCAAATAGACCTTCCGCAGTCCCGTCATAGGCGACGAGCGGGATACCCCACGTTCCCTTGATTCTCATGTGCCGCAAGACACGGTTGTCTTGCCGGCCGATGACCTGAAGCTCCGTCGTCGTGCCCGCCGGCAGGGCGACGTACCGGACTGTGCCGCTCGTGAGGCCGTGTCGGCCCTCACTCAAGCCGGGGCTCGGCCCCGCCCCCGAGGCGATGGCCGTGCTCCAGACCGCGCAGGCCGACGCCAGAACCAGCATCAGCAGAATTCGCCTTCGCATCTCAGTCCTCCTGTGGGTGTCGACCGCTCTACACCGGCCGGCGCCCGGAGGGTCCAGCGTCAGCCGGTTTTCGTCAAAGCCTCATGGATCTCGCGCGTCAGCGCTGCGACCTGCTCCGTGAGCTCCTTGTCCTGCCGCGTCAGGTCGGTATTCGACTCGAGGAGCGCTTCGAGCTTGTCCGTCTCGGCCTTGAGCGCGTCCACGCGACGCTGCGCCATCTCCTCGGCGTGGTCATGGTGCTTCTCGGTCAGCTCGGCCGCGGTCTTGTCACGCGAGGCCTGCCGCGTCTCGGCGAGCAGGATCAGCGGCGCTGCATACGCGGCCTGAGTGGAGAAGGCCAAATTCAGAAGGATGAAAGGGTAGGGGTCCCAATGGGACACGACCGCAATGGAGTTGAGTGCGATCCACACCAGGACCACGATCGTCTGCCCGATGATGTATTGCGGCGTCCCGAAGAACCGAGCGGCGCGCTCCGCCGCCTGACCAAAACTGTCCTGTCCAAAGGCGCCGTGCTGCTCTTGCACGGCTCCGAGCGTACGCCGTCAGGCGGACATTGCCGCCAGCTCGGCTTCGCTCAGATAGCAGAGCGCCTGGAACGAGCGGCGGTGAATCCGCGACGGCCCGCGCTCGCGCACGATCGCGGAATGCCCCGGTGTGATGTAGCCGACATGTGAGGAGAAGCCGTAGTGCGGATAGAGCGCGTCCATCCGGCGCATCAGACGATCGCGCGTCACCTTCGCGACGATCGAGGCCGCCGCAATCGCGGCGCTCTTCTCGTCCCCGTCGACGACGGCTCGGTGCTCCGGCGCGGTCGGCCCGAGGCGGAAGCCGTCGACGAGGCAGGCCTCGGCAGGCGGCGACAGTGCATGCAAGATGTCCCGCATCGCAGCGAGATTCGATTTGTGCAACCCGTTGCGGTCGATCTGGCCGTGCGGGATGACGCGGACGACGACCTGCTCCGCGCAGGCGACCACAGCGCGAAACAGTGTCTCGCGCCGCTCGGCCGTGACCTGCTTGGAGTCGTTGAGCAGTGCGAGCGGCCGTACCCTGTGGTCGCGCAGGCAGCCGTAGTCGAGCAGGACGCCCGCGACCACGAGCGGCCCCGCGAGCGAACCGCGCCCGGCCTCGTCCGTGCCCGCGACCAGACGGGCTCCTAGCCTGCGGTCGAACCTCAGGAGCTTCTGGCCGGAGCTGAGCGCCACGGCCGCCGAGACTAGCTGACTACTCGGCCGCCTCTCCGGGCGCCGCTTCGACTTCCGGGGCCTCTGCCTCGGAAACCTCGCTCGGAGCGACTTCTTGCTGCTTCTGGGCCATCCGGGCGCCGCGGGCGCCGTCCTGCCTGAGCTCCCGCACGCGCGCCTTCTTCCCGACCTTACCCCGCAGGTAGTAGAGCTTCGCCCGGTTGACGTCGCCGATGGCGGCGACCTCGATCCGCTCGATCTTCGGCGAGTGCAGCGGGAACGTCCGCTCGACGCCGACGCCGAAGGACTGCTTCCGGACGGTGAACGTCTCCCGGGCGCCGGCGCCCTGGCGTTTGAGGACGATGCCCTCGAAGACCTGGATCCGGGCGCGCTGGCCCTCGATCACCTTGAAGTGGACGCGCACGGTGTCTCCCGCCTTGAACTGCGGGATGTCCGCCCGTATCTGGGCGCGTTCGATTGATTCGATGATCTTGCTCATAGGAGAGGCGGCCCGAAAGACCGCCGCGGAATGCTAGCGAAGATGGATCCGCTCGGATCCGCGCTTGATCTCGACGACCTTGCCTCGAAGCTTCTGACGCGGCACCGGCCCGAAGAAGCGGGAATCGCACGAGGACCCGCGGTTATCTCCCAGTAAGAGGTACGAGTCCGCAGGGATCCGGCTGCCGCGAGAACTCAATGAGTCGCGGAAGTTTGGTCTGAGCCAGGGCTCGTTGAGCCGTTGCCCGTCGATCAGAATCGTTCCTGCGCGTTCTTGCCACCGCTCGCCGCCCAAACCGATCACCCGCTTGATGAAGATTCCGCCGGATCCGCACCTGAGCTCGGCGGCCCTGGGAGTTTCGAAGACGACGATGTCTCCGCGGCTCGGCCGGCCGTCACCGTACGGAACGGCGTAGACGAGATCGGCTTCTCTCCCGCGGCAGCCGAGCTGAGGCCGTCCGCAGTGCAGCGTCGGCTCCATCGAGGAGGAAGGCACCCGGTAGACGTGCCCGTTGCGGCCCATGCACCCGGCCGCGACGGACACGACCAGTGCCAGGCAGGCGACGTGTCCTAATGAAACGAGATGCGGCTCGGCGGCCAGTACGTCGCGAAGACGTTGCCAATCAGGTTCTTGCGCGGTACGAGACCCCATACGCGGGAATCGCAGGACGACTTTCGGTTGTCGCCCATCATCAGGTACATGTTCTTCGGAATGCGTGTGTACGTATTCCGCGGCGGGATGTCGGCCAATCCCATGGTCCTGGCGTCCTTGCGATCGGGCTTGATGTACGGCTCGTCGAGCTTCTGGCCGTTGATGTAGACGAGCCCTTCACGTTCCTCCCACACCTCGCCCGGCAGACCGATCAGCCGCTTCACGAACGTCCCCTGCGAGCCGCACTCCTGCTTCGCGAGGCTCGGCGTGTTGAAGACGACGATGTCGCCGCGGTGTGGCGAGCGCAGGTGGTAACAGAAGCGGCACGCGAGCACGCGGTCGGAGGTCCGCGCTTCGCACCCCTGCGCCGGCACCGCGCAGTGCAGCGTCGGCTCCATCGACGAGGACGGGATCCGGTACGGATTGACGACCCACGCCTTGATCGCCAGCACGATCGCGACCGCGCCGACGATCGTGACCATCCAGTCGAGCGCGACGCGCCACCCGTGCGGCAGGTTCGGGAAGAGGCGATCGACCGGGTTGCGTGACCTCTTCTGCGCCTCGGCGGCACCGTCGCCGTCGAGCCCGAGGTCGTGGCGGGCGCGCTGCTCCGGGTCGCGGAGGACGTCGTAGGCATCGCGCAGCTCGACCCACGAACCGTCCTGGTAGCGCCCTTCGAGCGCCGCACGACGGTAGGCGGCCTCGATCTCCTGCGGCGACGCCGACGTGGAGACGCCGAGAACCTCGTATGGATCGCTCACGTCACCGTCCGTCGGCGGCTCTGCTCGCGCCGCCACTCCTCGATCTTGCCGTGGTCGCCCGAAAGGAGCACCTCGGGCACGTGCCAGCCGCGGAACTCCGGCGGCCGCGTGTAGTGCGGGTACTCGAGCCCGCCGTGGAGCTCCGCGGAGAAGCTTTCGAGCGCGCCGGACTCTTCCTTGATCGCGCCGGGCAGCCGGCGCGCGATCGCGTCCACGAGCACCATCGCCGGCAGGTCGCCGTTCGAGAGGACGTACGGCCCGATCGAGATCGCGTCCGACGCAAGATGCTGCACGACGCGTTCGTCGAAACCCTCGAAGCGCGCAGACAGGAGCGTCAGCCGCTCCTCCGCCGCGAGCTCCTCGACAACGCCCTGCGTCAGCTGACGACCCTGCGGTGAGAGCGCGACGACGCGGTGGTCGGGCAAACCGCCGTAAGCGGCGTCGAGCGCTGCCGCGACCACGTCGACGCGCAGCACCATCCCGGCGCCGCCGCCGTACGGATCGTCGTCGACCTGGGCGGCGCGCAGCGGCGTCGTGTCACGGTACGAGAACAGCCGAAGGTCGAGCTCCGTCCCGAGGACAGTCGCGACCGGACGCTGCTCCGTGAGCCACGCAAACGCATGCGGAACGAGAGTGAAGACGTCGAGCTGCACAGGGCGAGCGCTCAGGTTAGCCAGCGCCCCGAAAACCTGGTGCAACCACGATCTTCCCGCCGTCGAGGTCCACGGCGACCACGCACTCCTCGACCATCGGCAACAGGAGGCCGGAGTCGAGCTCGAGCACGTCGTTGGCAACGCCCGGCGCGACGTCCGTGACGGTCCCGAGCACGGGCCCGCCCTCCTCCGCCACCTCGAGGCCCACGAGCTGGAAGACGTAGTACTCGTCCTCGCCGGTCGGCGCGAGCGCGCGGCGCGGCACTTCGAGCGCCGCCCCGCGGGGGACACGGCGGTCGAGCCGGATCACCGGGCGGCCGCGCGCCTGTTTCGAGCCGACGATCGTCGCGTCCTCGCCCTCGACGACCAGCCTGGCGCCCTTCGCGAACAGCTCGCGCGTCTCGCTGGCGCCCTCCACGACGAACGAGCCGTCGAGCCCGTGCGATTTCCCGACGCGGCCGATGACGACCGTGTCACTGTTCACGCGAAAGCTTCTCGAAGAACTCCGTCGCCTCCTCCGGAGACGCTTCGGGCCACTCGCCAGGCCAGACGGAGAGATCGCCGGGGACGTACTCCGTCCGCCGCAGCTCGACATCGTTGCCGTCGAGCAGCGCCCAGTACGCGCCCGCCTCGCGCTCGTACGGCATCCCAACGCTGCCGGCGTTGACGACCCGGATGTCGCCGATGGGGCGGTCGAACTGGATGTGCGTATGGCCGCAGACCACGATGTCGGCATCGACGCCGTCGAGCGCTTCGCGCCATGACTCCTCCGGACTGACGCGCGTGAAGATCTCCTCGTCGTCGCGCGGGGTCGCATGACAGAAAAGCACGCGGTCGATCGTCTCGGTCAGCGGGAGCGAACGCAGAAAAGAGAAGGCGTCATCGGACAGGCGCCCGCGCACGAAGTCCATCAGCTCGGGCGGCGCACGTCCCGGCTCCTCCTCCACCACCTCGCGGTCGGCGTTACCGCGAATGAAGCGGACGTCGCCTTCGAGCGACGTCAGACGCTCGTACGTCTCCGCCGGCCACGGCCCGGCGACGAAGTCGCCGCCGACGAGAATCACGTCCGCGTCGACTTCCGCGAGCACCGCATCGAGGGCCGGCAGATTGCCGTGGATGTCGTAGAGCGCTGCGACTCGCACTAGGGGCGTTTCATCTGCGTTCGAATTGGCACGTCACCAAGATTGTGCGTTAGACGGTTGCGCGGGCAAAGCCCGCACAACCTCTGTGCGGCGCCGCAAGCGGCGCCTCAGTCCACGATCTCGAGCTGCACGCGCCGCCGCTCGCGCGCACTGCCCGCGCGCACGATCGTGCGCAGCGCGCGGGCGATGCGTCCCTGCCTGCCGATCACCTGGCCGAGGTCGTCCTCGGCCACGTGCAGGCGCAGAACGACCGTGTCGTCCTCCTCGACCCGCTCGACACGCACCTCATCGGGTGAGTCGACGAGCTTGCGCGCCAGGAACTCGAGCAGTTCCGCCACTACGGCAGGTTCTTCGCCTTGAGCAGCTTCTGCACCGCCTCGGACGGCTGCGCGCCCTTGCCGAGCCAGTCCTTCACCTTCTCCTCGTCGAACTCGATGAGCGACGGATCGTGCTGCGGGTTGTACCGCCCCACGATCTCGATGAACTTGCCGTCTCGCGGCGAGCGCGAGTCGGCCACGACGACGCGGTACACCGGGTTCTTCTTCGACCCGACGCGCGTCAACCTCATGCGAACAGCCAAACCGTTACCTCCGTGTCTTCGATCGCTTCTTGCGTTTGTTGGACTTCGTCGCCTTGCGCTGCTGCTGCGGCGGCGCCTCTGGCGCGGCCGCCCCCGGCAACTGGGGAAGCTTGCCTTTGCTCATGCCCTTCATGAGCTTCTCCATCTCCTTGCGGCCCTCGAGCAGCCGGTTGACCTCCTCGACGGACGTGCCCGACCCGCCCGCGATGCGCTTGCGACGCGAGCCGTCGATCACCTTCGGCAGCGCGCGCTCCTGCGGCGTCATCGACAGGATGATCGCCTCCACCCGCGCAAACTGCTTCTCGTCGACCTGGTCGATCCCCTCGAGCTGCTTGCCGAGCCCCGGGATCAGCTTCACGAGCCCGCCGATCGAGCCCATGCGGCGGATCATCCGGTAGCTCTTCAGGAAGTCGTCGAAGGTGAACTGGCCCGCCATCATCCGGGCCTCCATCTCCTTCTGCTCGTCAGCCTCGACCGCCTGCTCCGCGCGCTCGACCAGCGTGAGGATGTCGCCCATCCCGAGGATGCGCGACGCCATCCGGTCGGGATGGAAGTACTCGAGCTGGTCGACCTTCTCGCCGACCGAGATGAGCTTGATCGGCTTGCCGGTGACCGCCTTCACCGACAGCGCCGCGCCGCCGCGCGCATCGCCATCGAGCTTCGTCAGCACGACGCCGTCGAACGCGACGCGCTCCTGGAATGCGAGCGCGACGTTGACCGCTTCCTGACCCGTCATCGAGTCGAGCACGAGCAGGACGTTGGCGGGCTTCGCGACGTCGCGGACGCGCTCGAGCTCGTCCATCAGCTCCTCGTCGACGTGGAGACGGCCCGCGGTGTCGAGGATGATCGCGTCGGCGTCGAGCTGCTCGATGCCGTTGCGCACGACGGCGACGGGATCGCTTCCGTCCTCGCGGTAGACGGGGATCTGAATCTGCTTGCCGAGCTGCTCGAGCTGATCGATTGCCGCCGGACGCTGGAGGTCGGCGGCGACGAGCCCGGGCTTCCGGCCTTCCTTGCGCAGCAGCAGCGCGAGCTTCGCCGCCGCCGTCGTCTTGCCGGACCCCTGCAGGCCCGCGAGCAGGATCACGGTCGGCGGCCGGCCGGTGAAGACGAGCTGCGAGCTCCCCGAGCCCATCAGCGCCGTCAGCTCGTCGTGGACGATCTTCACGACCTGCTGGCCCGGCGTGATGCTCTTCAGGACGTCCTGGCCGAGCGCGCGCTCGCGCACGTGGGCGACGAAGTCCTTGACGACCTCGAAGTTGACGTCCGCCTCGAGCAGGGCGAGCCGGATCTCGCGCATCGCGCGGGAGATCGCCTCCTCGTCGAGCGTTCCGCGTCCCCGCAGGTCGCCGAGGGCGCTCTGCAGCCGGTCTGACAGGGCGTCGAACACGGCCGCCAAGTGTAGGCCAGACTTCGCACATGGCCGAGGAACGGAAGCTGGCCACCATCCTCTTCGCCGATCTTGCGGGCTCGACGGCGCTCGCCGACGAGCAGGACCCCGAACGGACGCGCGCCCGGCTCGAGCGGTTCTACGACTCGATGTCCGCGGAGATCCAGGCCGCCGGCGGGACGGTCGAGAAGTTCGCCGGCGACGCTGTGATGGCGGCCTTCGGCGCTCCCGAGGCGCTGGAGGATCACGCGGAGCGGGCGCTGCATACCGCCTTCGCCATGCAGCGCCGGCTCGAGAGCGGGCTCGCGCTGCGGATCGGCGTCAACACAGGCGAGGTCGTGGTCGGGCGCGCCCGCGAGGGCAGCTCGTTCGCCAGCGGCGACGCGGTCAACGTCGCGGCGCGGCTCGAGCAGGCGGCCGAGCCCGGAGAGATCCTCGCCGGGGAACGGACGGCCGCCGCCGCGCGCGGGGCATTCGAGTTCGGCGCAGCGCGGACGGTCGAGGCGAAAGGGAAGCCCGGCGGCGTGGCTTGCCGGCCGGTGGTCCGCGCGTTGTCGCTGATGCGTCCCCGCGGGCCGGGGGCCCTGTTCGTCGGCCGCGAGCTGGAGCTCCGCCGGCTCGAAGCTGCGTACGATCGCGCCGTCGAGCGGCGACACCCGGTGCTCGTGACCGTGCTCGGCGACGCGGGTGTCGGCAAGACGCGGCTGATGCGCGAGCTCTGGAGCTTCCTCGCGCAGCAGGAGCCGGAGCCGCTCCGGCGCACAGGGCGCTGCCTTGCGTACGGCGAGGGCATCACGTTCTGGCCGCTCGCCGAGGCGCTGAAGGAGCACTTCGGGATTCTCGAGAGCGATCCGCCCGAGGATGTGCGTCGGCGTCTCGGCGACCGCGAGATCCTCGGCCTGACGCTCGGGCTCGATGTCGCGGGCGACCTGCATCCGCTCGCGGCACGCGACAGGCTGCACGCAGCGTGGGTCGACTTCGTCACCGAACAGGCCTCTGAGCGAACCGCGGTCGTGCTGATCGAAGACGTGCACTGGGCGGAGCCGCCGCTGCTCGAACTGCTCGAACGCCTCGTGCGTGACGTCCGCGCGCCCTTGCTGCTGCTCGTGACGGCCCGCCCGGACTTCGCCTATCGCTGGAACGTGCGCGTCGACGCCGAGACGATCGTGCTCGAGCCGCTCGCCGGCGAGGTCGCAACGGTCCTGGTCGAAGAGCTCGCAATGCAACTGCCGGCGGACGTGCGCGAGCTGATCGTGCGCCGCGCAGAAGGGAATCCGTTCTTCGTCGAGGAGCTCGTTCAGCTTGCGGGCGAGAACGGCCGCGAGATCCCGGACTCGGTCCAGGCCGTGCTCGCGGCGCGAATCGACCTGCTGGACGACGCGGACAAAGCCGCGCTGCAGGCCGCGGCGGTGATCGGCCGGACATTCTGGACCGGCCCGATCTACGAGCTCGTGGGCGAGCACGCACCGGACCTGGCGACGCTGGAGGGCCGCGATTTCATCCGCCGCCGCGCCGCATCGTCGCTCGAAGGCGAGGTCGAGTACGTCTTCAAGCACGCGCTCACTCGCGAGGTTGCCTACAACGGGCTGACGAAGGCCCGGCGCGCGCGGCTGCACGCCGACTTCGCACGCTGGCTCGAGGCCATGGGCGGCGGTCGCGACGAGCACGCGCCGCTCCTCGCGCATCACTACGCCGAGGCGGTGCGTCCCGAAGATGTCGACGTCGCGTGGCCCGACGGCGGCGACGAGCTCGACACACTGAGCGCGAAAGCCGTCACATGGTTGAGCCGGGCCGCGGAGGCGGCAATGTCGCGATACGAACTTCAGGACGCGGTTGCACTCCTCGAGCGAGCGATACCGCTTGCAGAGGACCAGGGGCGCCTCTGGCGTCGGATTGCGCGCGCGCATGCGCTCAACTACGACGGCGACGCACTCATGCACGCATTTGAGCGCGCGCTCGACCTAACCGTCGACGAGCGCCAACGAGCAGACACCTACGCCGAGCTGGCGTTCGAGAACGCGCTGCGGTCGGGCATGTGGCGCCGCCGCCCGCCGCAGGACGTCGTCGCCGCATGGACGTCACGCGCGCTTGCGGGCGTACAACCGCGCTCACCCGAGCATGCGAAGTCGCTCGTGGCCCGCGCTATGGGAGGATTTCCCGATGCCGAGGAAAACGCCGCGCTCGCACTCGAGATCGCGGACGACCTCGGTGACGCGAGCCTACAGTCGTCTGCACGCGACGCGCTCGGCGTGGCCGCCTTTCGACGAGGCGACTTCGATGCCGCGTACGAGTTCGAGACGAGCCGCTTCCGTCTGCGCGACGAGTTGGATGACCCCGATCTCGTGCACGACCTCTACCTGTCGACAATCCCGACGGCGAATGCCGTGGGTCGGCTCGGCGAAGCGCGGCGACTCGGGGACGAGCTGGTCGAGATCGTCGCGGAGCTGACCCCGCACCACCGACTTCACGGCGCAGCGAACCTCATCGAGATCGACGAGCTCAGCGGCACGTGGAGTGCGATCGTCGCGCGGGAGGACGCGACGGTCGCGGCCGTCGAAGCCAACCGCGATACCCCGTGCGTACGCAATCCGCGTTCGCTGCTCGTCTGTGCCATCGCACGCGAAGTCGCGGGGGATCGCGAGCGGAGCAGGGAGCTCGAAGCGCTGGCGGCCGAATTCCAAGCCGAAGGACACGGCGGCGCCGTCGCGACGCCTCGGGCGCGCCTTGCGATCGTGCGCGGGGAGCTCGAGGTCATACAGGAACTGCTCTTGGATGATTTCTGGCTCCGCCGCCAGACGTGGTTCGCACTCCCCGCCGCAGCGGCGCGGCTGGACGCCCTTGCCGTCCTGGGCAAAGCGGCCGACATCGCGGCTGCGTTCGCGCCGCGACGTTCCTACGTCGAACCGTTCGCCGTGCGTGCGCTCGGCGTCGCCAAGAGCGACGAGGCGCTCCTGGCACAGGCCGACGGAGCCTTCCGCGCCCTCGGCCTCGACTGGCATGCGGATCAAACCGCCCGCCTCGGGGAGCTGCGGAAGCTCGCCCTCGGCTAGACACAGTCCTACACTCCGGACATGGCCGTCAGTCGCCGTACGGTCACCGTCCTCTTCGCGGACGTGGCGGATTCGACGCCGCTCGGCGAGCGGCTCGACCCGGAGTCGCTGCGGCGTGTGATGTCGAACTTCTTCGAGCGGATGTCGGCCGTCCTCGAACGGCACGGCGGCACCGTCGAAAAGTTCATCGGCGACGCGGTCATGGCCGTCTTCGGCATCCCCGAGCTGCACGAAGACGACGCGCTGCGCGCCGTGCGCGCCGCGACCGAGCTGCGTCTGGCGCTTTCGCAGCTGAACGAGGAGCTGGAGCGCGACCTGGGCGAGCGGATCGGCATCCGCGTCGGCATCAACACCGGCGAGGTCGTCGCGGGCGACGGGAGCGGCGGCCAGATGCTCGCGACCGGCGACGCGGTCAACGTGGCCAAGCGGCTGGAGGAGTCCGCGCGCACGGGAGAGATCCTGCTCGGGGAGCCGACGCGCCGCCTCGTCGAGAACGCCGTCGTGCTGGAGCCCCGCGACGACCTCACTCTCAAGGGCAAGAGCGATCCGCACGCCGCGTGGAACGTGCTTGCCGTGATCGAAGGCGCGAGCGCGTACGCGCGGCGCCTCGACGCGCCGCTGATCGGTCGCGAGGACGAGCTGCAGCTGCTGCGCGACGCGTACGAAGGGGCCGTCGAGGCAAATGCGTGTCGCCTGTTCACCGTCGTCGGGCCGGCAGGCATCGGCAAGTCGCGCCTGTCGGCGGAGCTCTGCGCATCCCTGCGCGACGACGCGACGATTCTGACCGGCCGCTGCCTCGCCTACGGCGACGGGATCACGTTCTGGCCGCTCGTCGAGATGATCGGCGCGCTTGGTAGCGACGACGGCGTGCGCGAGCTGATGGGCGACACCGAGGACGGCGAGCTCGTGGCGACGCGCGTGCTCGGAGCAGTCGGCGCAAACCCCGCCGCGGGCGGGGAGACGTTCTGGGCCGTGCGCCGCCTCTTCGAGGAGCTCGGCCGCAGCCGGCCGCTCGTCGTCCTCGTCGAGGACATCCACTGGGCCGAGCCGACGCTCCTCGACCTGCTCGAGTACCTCGCCGGCTGGATTCACGGCGCCCCCGTGCTGCTCCTCTGCCTCGCGCGCGCCGATCTGCTCGACGAGCGGCCGGGCTGGCTGACGCACACGGGCGGCGGGGTGATGCTGGAGCCGCTGACCGAGGACCAGTCGCGCCTGCTGCTCGACGAGATCGCACAGGAGTGGCCGCTCGACGCGGCCGCGCGGGAGCGCATCACGGACGCCGCTGAGGGCAACCCGCTCTACCTCGAACAGATGGCCGCAATGCTCGCGGAGGGCGGGCCGACGCACGCCATCCCTCCGACGATCCACGCGCTCATCGCAGCGCGGCTCGACCGCCTGCCCACAGAGGAACGGGCGGTGCTCGCGAGCGCGGCGGTCGCCGGCAAGCATTTCGTCCGCTCGGCACTCCGCAAGCTGCTCGGCGACAACGACGAGTCGGTGGTCGATACGAGCCTGCTCAGCCTCGCGAGAAAGGACCTGCTCGCCGCACGCCCCGGCCGCGAGGACGCGTACCGCTTCCGGCACGTGCTCATCCGCGACGCGGCGTATGCGGGCATTCCGAAGGAGCTACGCGCGCGACTGCACGAGCGCTACGCAGACTGGGCGGCGAACACGCGCGCCGGCAAAGCGGGTGACGTCGACGAGATCGTCGGCTACCACCTCGAGCAGGCCGTGCGCTACCGGCAGCAGCTCGGGCCGCTCGATGCGGACGGCGTCGCGCTCGCGGAGCGTGCGGCCGAGATCCTCGGAGCGGCGGGCCGACGGGCGTTCGTCCGTGACGACGCGCCGGCCGCCGTCAACCTGCTCGACCGCGCCGTCGCGCTCGCGACCGACGACCAGCCCGCGCGGCTGGACCTGTCACGGGAGCTCGGGCTCGCGCTCTGGTCGCTCGGCGAGGTGGCGCGCGCCGAGGCGCTGTTGAACGGCATCGTCGCGGCTGCGGCGGCTGCGGGGGACAAGCGTGAGGAGTGGTACGCGCTGCTCGAGCAATCGGCGATGCGCGGCATGGTCGACCCGTCCGGCTCTGACGACGCACTCGAGGTCGCACGTCAGGCGATCGAGGTCTTCGATGAACTGGGCGACGAACACGGGCTTGCCCGCAGCTGGCGTGCGGTCGGGGTCGAGCACCGTCGACGAGGGCACCTCGGCGAGAGTGAGAAGGCGTGCGAGCTGGCTCTCGAGCACGCCGTGCGCGCCGGCGACCGGCGTGAGGAGTCCCGCAGCGCCGACCAGCTCTGCACGGCGCTGCTGTACGGCCCGGCGGAGGCGACGGCCGCCCTCGGCCGCTGCGAGGCGATGCTCGTCCGCGCCGGCGGCAATCGGCTCTTTGAGGCGAACGTCCTCGCCTCGATCGCCGGCCTACACGGGATGCTCGGCGCGTTCGACGAGGCGCGGGCGGCCGCGCGCCGAGCGGAGGCGATCTACGTCGACCTTGGCCTGCGGCTTGCGCTCGCCGGCCTGACGCAGGTCGCCGGCCCGATCGAGCTGCTCGCCGGCGATGCCCAGGCAGCCGAGAGCGTGATCCGGCGTGGCTACGACATCCTTCACGAGATCGGCAGCACCGGCGATTCCGACGCGCTGCTCGCCGAGGCGCTGTACGTGCAAGGACGCCTTGACGAAGCGGCGGCGCTGGTGGAGGAAGCGCTCGCGCGAGCACACGACTCGGACGTCGGTCCGCGCGTGCTGCTGCTCGGTGTGCGCGCGAAGCTCGAGGGCCGCTCGATCGACGACGCACGCAGCGCGATCGAGCTCGCGTTGACGACCGATGCGCTCAACCTCCAGGGCGACGCGTACGCGAACCTTTCCGAGACGTTGCGCTTACAGGGCCGCGCCGAGGACGCCGCGGCCGCAGCGGCGACGGCTGTCAAGCTGTACGAACGGAAGGGCAACCGCGCGGCTGTCGCGCGTTTGCAGCCGTTGAAGGTGTAGCGTCATCTCAATTCGCGAGGCGAGGAGGAGCGGCATGGAAACACCAAAGACCGCGTCGTTCGGCAAGGTCTTGCCGAAGGACGTCAGTGGGCACGGCGAGGGTTTCGAGAAAGCCTTCGAAAGGGCGTTGAAGAAACTCGACGGCGACAGGTTCGGCGGCGAGAAGCTCGAGGTGCGCGCGTTCGTCTCGATCTCACCCAATCCGGGCGGCGTGAGTCAGTACATGGTCACGCTCAACCCGACAGGCTAGAAAGGAGGTCGACGTGGCAGACGTCGCGAAAGTCGTGACGATCATCGGCTCGTCGCCTGAGAGCTTTGCGAAGGCCGCCGACGCCGCGGTTCAAGAAGCTGCGAAGACGCTCCGCGGCATCACCGGCGCAGACGTCGTGTCGATGAGCGCCGTTGTCGAGGGCGACCGCATTACGTCGTACCGGACGACCGTGAACATCGCGTTCGGCGTCGAGCGCAGCGGCTAGGCAGAGGCCTCGAGCACGCGCTTCAGGTCGGTCAGCGCACCGACCTGGTTGCGCATGGACTTCCCGACCATCGGCGCCATCAGCATCTGCGCGCCGCCCAGGTTCGCGTTGAGCGAGAAGGTGACGCGCGTGCCGCCGTCCGCGTCCTCGAACCGGTAGCTCCCTTCCGGCTGCACCGGGCCGGCGAGCGTCCGGAACGCGATCAGGGTGTCCGGCTGATACGCGGTCACCTCGAAGTCCGCGTCGATGCGCCTGCCCATCGGGCCTTGCACGCCTTGCGTGTAGACGGCGCCCTGACCCTCGCCCGAGGCGCGCTTGATGTCCAGCACCCCCGGACGCCACTTCGGATCGTTCTCGTGGTCCGCGACGAAGGCGAAGACGTCCGAGCGCGGACGGTTGATGACGATGCTGTTCTCGGCGGCAGGCATGCGCGCGACCCTACTCTGCGACGAGAGCCCGAGCGAAATCGTCCGGATCGAACGGCCGCAGATCGTCGAGCGTCTCCCCCACGCCGATCAGCTTCACGGGCAGGCCGAGCTCGTGCGCGATCGCGACCGCGATGCCGCCCTTGGCACTGCCGTCGAGCTTCGTCAGCGCGACGCCGGTGACACCGACGGCCTCGCCGAACAACCGCGCCTGCTGCAGACCGTTCTGCCCCGTGGTCGCGTCGACGACGAGCAAGGTCTCGTGCGGCGCGCCCTGGAGCCTGCCTTCGATCACGCGGCGCACCTTCGCGAGCTCCTCCATCAGATTCGCCTGCGTGTGCAGGCGGCCGGCAGTGTCGACGATCACGACGTCGGCGCCGTCGCGTCCCGCTCGCTCGATCGCGTCGTACGCGACGGACGCCGGGTCCGCCCCGCGCTGCCCGCCGACGAACTCCGCGTCCGAACGCCCGGCCCAGATCTCGAGCTGCTCCTCCGCCGCAGCGCGGAACGTGTCGGCCGCCGCGAGCACGACCGAGTGTCCGTGCTGGCGAAGCCGCTCGGCGAGCTTGCCGATCGTCGTCGTCTTGCCCGTCCCGTTCACCCCGACGACGAGCAGGACGCTCGGATCCGACGTGACGTGCAGCGTCCCGGGGTCGCCGAGCAGCGCGGCGATCTCCTCCGCGAGCGCGGAGCTGAGGTCGGTGAGGTCCTGGCGGGCCTCGAGGCGCTGCACGAGCTCGGCGGTCGCGCGCACGCCGACGTCGGCGCGGATCAAGGCCTCCTCGAGCCGCTCCCACGCGGCGTCGTCGCCGGGATCGAACGCCGCCGACGCGAGTTCCGCGGTGAGTGCGCGGCGACTCTTCGAGAGCGAGTCGCGCAGGCGCGAGAAGAGGCCGCTCCGCTCCGAGTCGGGCTCGGGCTGCGCGTTTTCCTCGCCGAGCAGCTGGGCCCAGCTACGAGGCAACCGCGACGGCCTGCTCGCGGGGCAGGCGCCGGGAAACGATTTGCGAGACCCCGTCGGCGCCCATGGTCACGCCGTACAAGATATCCGCGGCCTCCATCGTCCTCTTCTGGTGCGTGATGACGATGAACTGCGCGCGATCGGAGTAGCGGCGCAGCAGCTCGACGAAGCGGCCGATGTTCGTGTCGTCGAGCGCCGCCTCGACCTCGTCGAGCAGATAGAAAGGGCACGGCCGCGCGAGGAACAGCGCGAACAGGAACGAGATCGCGCCGAGCGCCTTCTCGCCGCCGGAGAGAAGCGACAGGCGCGTCACCTTCTTGCCCGCCGGCCGGAGCTCGACCTCGATACCCGGGTGCTCGTCGTCCTCCTCGGGCTCGGTCAGGCATAAGCGGCCCTCGCCACCGGGGAAGAGGGTCGACGCGACCTCGGCGAAGTTCGCCTGCACCGAGGCAAAGGTGTCGGCGAAGCGCTCCTCGACTGTGTGCGCCAGGTCGTCGCGCAGCTTCTCCAGCTCCGCGAGGCTGGCCTCGAGATCTTCGCGCTGCGACGACAGCTCGACGAGCCGCTCCTTCTCCTGCTCGTACTCCTGCTTCGCGAGCGGGTTGACCTGCCCGAGCGACTCGCGACGGCGCTCGAGTCGTTCGATGCGCTCGGCCAGCTCGTCTCGTCCGTCGCCCTCTGCGGGCTCGGCCGCGGCCGCGTCGAGCCTGCGGCGTGCTTCGTCGACCTCCGCCTCGATGCGGGCGCGCTCGACGTCGATCGCGCTGAGCCGCTCGCCCGCCTCCGCCGCGGCGCGACGGACGTCGACCTCCGCCGCACCGAGTCGCCGCAGCTCCTCGGCGAGACCCGTCGTCCGCGTTGCGCCGGCGTCGGCGCGCGCCCGGAGCGGCGCCTCGTAGCGGTCGTCCGTCGCGCCCTCGAGGGTCTCGACGAGACGTGCGGTGAGCCGCGCGAGGGCCTCGGTCAGCGGATCGCGTGCCGCGTTGTAGGCAGCTTCCGGAATCGGCGCCGCGACGCGCGCCTCGAGCTCGTCCACCTCGGCGGCAAGCGCTCGACGACGCGCCTCGAGCTCGAGCCACACTGCCTCCGCCGCCTCCCCCGCAAACCAGACCTCGCCGCGTCGCGGGTCGTAGCCGAACCCGTCGGGCGTGACGGCCGGCACGGACGACTGCAGAAGCTGCTCCTTCGGCACGACCGCGAGCTCGGCGACCACGTGGGCCGGCGGACGCGTCAGCACGACGATGTTGCCGAGGCCCGCCGCCCGCGCCCGCTCGGCGAGTGCGAGTGCGGCAGGCGCGTCGTCGGCCACGATCGCCGCGGCACGATGCGCGAGGGCGGCCGCGACGGCACGCTCGTTCCCGGGCTCCACGTCGAGCAGCGAGAGTGCAAGCCGTTCCCCCTCCTCGGCCAGCGCGCGCGCGGCAGGCGGAAGCCCTTCGCGCTCGGCGAGCGCACGCTCCAGCGTCTGCAACCGTTCGCGTGCAACGCGCGCCTGCTCCCGGAGCGACTCACGCTCGGCCCGCACGCGCGCGTCGAGCACGCGACGGGGCCGTGCAAGCCCCGAACGGAAACCGTCGAGGAGAGACTGCGCGCTCTCCCGCCGTAGCTCGAGCCGCTCACGCGCGCTCCGCAGGCGGTACAGCGTCGCCGTCGCCTGCTCGCGGCGTCCGGCGGCGTCGGCCAGCTCTTCCTCCGCGCGCCGGCGCTCTTCGAGCAGCGTGTCGAGCTTCTCGTCGGCGTGCTTGCGCGCCAGGACCGCGGCGGTGCGGCGACCATCTCCGTCCTGCAGGCGCTCGCGCAGCTCGTCGAGGTCGAGCTCCGCGACGCGTGCGCGTAGCGACGCGATCTCACCGCGAAGCTTCTCGGCCCGTTCTGCCGCCGTCGCTTGCAGGGCGAGGGGTCGCAGCCGCTTCTTCACCTCGGCCTCGACGTCACGTGCCCGTTCGACCTGGATCGCCACGCGCGCGAGCTTGAGCTCGGCGCGGTGCTTGCGCCGCTTGAAGCGGCCGAGCCCGGCTGCCTCCTCGAGAAGCTGCCGCCGTTCGTCCGGCTTCGATCCCAGGATCTCCTCGACCTTGCCCTGGCCGATGATGGAGTGCATACCGCCGCCGAGCCCGAGGTCGGCGAGCAGCTCGACGAGGTCGATGCGTCGCACGGCCGTGCGATTGAGCAGGTACTGGCCCTCGCCGCCACGATGCAGCCGCCGCGCGACGGAGAGCTCCGTGTACGGCACCGGTCCCTCGCCGTCAGGGTTGTCGAACAGGAGCTCGACCTCGCAGAACTCCTCCGACGAGCGGCCGCTGCCGCCCGCGAAGATCACGTCGTCGGGCTTCTCCGCACGCAGCTCCGACGGGGCCATGGACCCGGCTGCCCACACGATCGCGTCGGCGACGTTGGACTTCCCCGAGCCGTTCGGGCCGACGACCACGGCGACACCGGGCTCGAGCCGGACCTCGACCGGCTCGGGGAACGACTTGAAGCCGCGCAGCTTGATGGCGCGAAGGTGCATGCGCCGGGGAGGCTAGCGGGCGACGCGGATGGCCCACAGAGCCCACTGAGCCGCGCTCGGCCCCTACGCGGCCTCCTCGGCCATGCCGAGGATCTGCTCGCGGGACATCGTCCCGACCATCTCCGGATGCTTGTCTTGGACGTGGGCCTCGACGTTGCTCACGAGCTCGTCGTCTGACTCCCCGCGCACGGTCTCGCCGCAGGGGCAGTTGACCTGCTTCGCCATCTCGGCTCCTTTCCGGTAGGGAAAGGCGAGTCTAGGTGGGATCGGCCCTGACGAGGACCGTGTCGACGCCCTGCAGGGCCTCGTCCGCCGGGAGGCCGGCGCGTGACGCGTGCTCGACCACCTTCTCCGCGCTCGTGCCCTGGTAGATGCAGATGGTGCCGAGCGTGCCGCCCTCCTCTTCGACGACATAGCTGCGGATCCAGCGGATGTCGTCGCCCATCTCTTCGTCGCCGACACGCCGCGATCTTTCCGCAGCCTCTTGGAGGTCGAGCACCGCCCCGTCTTCCCTATGTGGCGGGGATCTCGACGCCGAGCTTCAGGAGCGCCTGCTTCGCAGCTTCCTGCTCGGCGGCCTTCTTCGACTCGCCCGACCCTTCGCCGAGCTGGTCGCCGTCGATGACCGCCGCGCAACGAAAGCGGCGGTTGTGCGGCGGCCCGTCGACATCGAGCACGGAGTAGTTGACGGATTGGCCGCGCCGCGCGAGCGCCTCCTGCAACTCCGTCTTGAAGTCGACGTGGCTGGTCAGCGCGTAGTCGATCCGGCCGGAGAAGGCCCGCACGATCGGCTGCTCGATCGGCCCGAAGCCGTGCTCGAGGAACAGCGCGGCGAACGCTGCCTCGAGCAGCGCCGCGAGGACGTTGCGGTTGTGCGCGAGGCGGTGCAGCTCGTCGTCTGGGATCTCGGCGCCGCGCTGCTCGAGGCGCTCACCGAGCGCGAGCTGCCGCGCGACGACCGCGCAGCTCGCCCGCGAGACGACGTGCGAGCGGATCTTCGCGAGCCGTCCCTCGCTGAAGTCCGGGTAGCGCTCGTACAGTTCGCGCGCGATCGCGAGCTCGAGCACGCTGTCCCCGAGGAACTCGAGCCGCTCGTACGACGACGCGCGGTCGGCCGCCCAGGACGCGTGCGTGTAGACCTGCTCTGCCCGTGCGTCGGGCAGCCCTTCGATCAGCTCCGCGAGCTGGGTGACGTCCCCGCGGGGGGCGCTACTGGTGTGACGAGACGTAGTCGACGGCCTGGCCGACGGTCTGAATCTTCTGCGCGTCCTCGTCGGAGATCTTGATCCCGAACTGGTCCTCAAGCTCCATGATCAACTCGACGAGATCGAGCGAGTCCGCGTCGAGGTCCTCCTGGAAGGAGGCGTCCTCCGTGATCTCACCCTCGTCGACACCGAGCTGCTCGGTCAGTACTTCCTTTACTCGCTCGAAGACTTCCTCGCGCGACGCTGCCATGTCACCTCACGTGGGGGTCGGGGTCGTAGTGGCCGCGGACTCTAACACGGTGTTACCGACGCGCTGTGCGAGGCGGCCGACGACGTCGTGCTCGACCCCGCGGGCGGCGAGACGGACGGCATTGGCGATCGCCCGCGGCGAGGAGTTCCCGTGGGCGATCACAGCGAGCCCGCGTAGTCCGAGCAGGTAGGCGCCGCCGTATGTGTCGGGGTCGAGACGGTCCCGCAGGCGCCGCGCCGCGGGGCGGATCAGCAGCCCGCCGAGCTTGCCCCGTGTCGTCGCCGTGATCTCCTCGCGCAGGGCGTCGAGCAGGTTTCGGATGGCGCCCTCGAGCAGCTTCAGCGCGACGTTCCCGGTGAAGCCGTCAGTCACCACGACGTCCGCGCCGCCGCGCAGGAGGTCGCGGCCCTCGGTGTTGCCGGTGAAGTTGAGCTCGCTCGCGGCGAGCAGCTCGTGCGCCTCGAGTGTCAGCTGGTTGCCTTTCTCGGCCTCCTCGCCGATCGAGAGGAGCCGGATCTCCGGGTTGCGGACGTCGAGAATCTCCTCGGCGAAGACGGCGCCCATGTGCGCGAACTGCAGCAGGTCCTCCGGGCGTGCGTCGGCATTCGCGCCGGCGTCGAGCAGAACGGAGGCGCCTTTGCGCGATGGGATCGTCACGGCGATCGCGGGCCGGCGCACACCGGGCAGCCGCCGGATCTCGAGCAGGCACGCGGCCAACATCGCGCCGGTGTTGCCGGCGGAGACGACCGCCTGCGCTCTCCCGTCCCGCACCGCCCCGCAGGCGACGACGAGCGAGCTGTTCGGCTTCGTGCGGACGGCGTCGGTCGGCTTCTCGTCCATCGCGACGACGTCGGGAGCTTCGATCAGCTCGAGCCCTTGCGTCTCGAGGCCGGCCGGCCCGACCAGGACGGGCGCGAGCGTGTCGGACCGCGCGTCGAGCGCACCGGCGACGACCTCCTCGGGCCCGCGATCCCCTCCCATCGCGTCGACCGCGATGCGGATCACTGCACTAGGGGGCGTTCGTACTGAGCGGCTCGACGTCGCGGCCGCGATACGTGTGGCACCGGGGGCACATGCGATGCGGCCGCTTCGGGCTGCCGCACTGCGGGCACACGTTCAGGCGCGGCGCCTCGATCCCGTGCTGCGCGCGACGCTTGTCGCGACGCGACTTGGAGGTTTTCTTCTTGGGGACGGCCATCGACGGGGCAGTGTAGCTAGGCCGCGAAGCGGCCCGTCCGCGAAGCGAATGGGGGGGAACCGGGAGGTTCCCCCAGCTCGAAGCAGATACATTCGCCAACATGGAGCGGCGCACGCTGGGGCAAGGGCTCGAGGTCTCGGCGCAGGGTCTCGGCTGTATGGGCATGTCGGCGTGGTACGGGCCGACTGACGAGCAGGAATCGATCGCGACGATCCACCGCGCACTCGAGCTCGGGATCAATTTCCTCGACACGGCCGACGTCTACGGCCAGGGCGCGAACGAGGAGCTCGTCGGCAAGGCGATCGCCGGCCGCCGCGACAAGTGTGTGATCGCCACCAAGTTCGGAAACCGTTGGTTCGAGGACGGGAGCCGCAGGATCGACGGCTCGCCCGGGTACATCCACCAGGCAATCGACGCGTCGCTGAGGCGGCTCGGAGTCGACTACGTCGATCTGTACTACCAGCACCGCGTCGACGCGGACACGCCAATCGAGGAGACGGTCGGCGCGCTGGCGGAGCTCGTCGGGGCCGGGAAGGTGAAGCACATCGGGCTGTCCGAGGCGGGCGCGGCGACGATCCGCCGTGCGCACGCGGTGCATCCGATCACCGCCCTGCAGTCGGAATGGTCGCTGTGGACGCGCGATCCGGAGGGCGAGGTGCTCGACACCGTGCGCGAGCTGGGAATCGGCTTCGTCGCATACAGCCCGCTCGGCCGCGGCTTCCTCGCCGGACGTTTCTCGTCGCCGGACGAGCT
This sequence comes from Actinomycetota bacterium, assembly GCA_005888435.1. GTDB lineage: Bacteria > Actinomycetota > Thermoleophilia > Gaiellales > Gaiellaceae > 3-1-20CM-4-69-9. The sequence continues at coordinate 50,918 of VAXO01000059.1, forward strand.
CAGCGAGGACGACTTCCGGCGCCGGCATCCGCGCATGTCGGGCGAGAACGTCGAGCGCAACCGCGCGCTGGCTGACACGTTGCGCGAGCTTGCGGAGGCGAAGGGCTGCACGCCCGCGCAGCTGGCGCTCGCGTGGGTGCTCTCGCGCGGCGACGACGTCGTGCCCATTCCCGGCACGAAGCGCCGCGAGTACCTGCAGCAGAACGCCGCCGCGTCAGAGCTCGAGCTGACGGACGGCGAGCTACGCGAGCTCGACGAAGCTTTCCCGCCGGACGCTGCCGCTGGGGAGCGCTACGCGGACATGTCGTCGATCGGCCGCTAGCCGCCGGTCAGGATCGCCGCGAGCGCCCGGGGGCGCACGTCGTAGTGCGGAAGCTCGGTCAGCTTCATCCAGGTCGGCTCGTCCGTACCGGACCCGAGCTCGCCCCCCACGACGACTGCCGAGTAGTAGTGCGCGGTCTGCCCTCGGAACTCCTCGATCAACAGCCGCGGCCCGAGGACGACCTGCACCCCGAGCTCCTCGTGCGCCTCACGAAGCGCCGTGTCGGCCGGCTGCTCGCCGGCGCGGATGTCACCGCCGGGAAAATCGAAATACGTGTGCCCGTCGCGCACGCGGCGAATCAATGCGACGCGGCGGTCGTCACGAAGAACGACAGCGGCTCGTCCGCTCAAAGCTGCTTCCGCAGCCCTTCGAGCGCTGCCCAGCGCGAGTCCGGCATCTCCTCGTCGTGCGTATGCGGCTCCCTGTTCAGGTCCTTGCCGCAGACCGGACAGAGGCCCGCGCACTCGGCGCGGCAGAGGATCTTGTCCGGCAGCGCGAGCGCGAGGGCGTCCCGTGCCCAGCCGGCGAGGTCGAGGCTGCCGTCGTGGAGGTACGGCGTTCGCAGCTCGTCCGAGCCGTCGGGATTCGTCGCCTGATATTCGCGGCCTGCCACCGGCAGCTCGAGGACGGCGTCGTCGAGGCAGCGGTAACACGGCCCGTGCAGCCGCGTGGTGAAGGCGAGCCGGAAGAGGGTGCCGGTTGCGGCCTTGGTGATTTCGAGCTCAGCCGGAACCGTGCCGGGCACCGGCAGGTAGCGCTCGCCGCCCAGCTCGAAGGGCTCGAGCTCCAGCTCGATCTCGTCGCGGTACTGCTCCCCCGAGCGGAGCTTCAGCTGTCTCAGATTGAAGCTCTTCACGGCTTTCAGGGTAGCGCTGCTTCGCCGTCACGATCAGCACGACGGCCGTCACGATCGCGGCGCCCGCGAGGATGGTCGACCAGCCGATCGTCTCGCCCAGGAAGAGCGTCCCGAGGGCCACGGCGACAACCGGATTGACGAATGCGTAGGTCGCGACGACGGAAATGCGCACGTTCTTCAGCAGCCACGCGTATGCGGAGAAGGCGATCAGCGAGCCGACGACCACCAGGTATGCGAACGCGAGCAGCGGCTTCAGTGTGAACGAGCTCGCGTGCACGTCGTTCGCCTCGCCGCTCGCCAGGCCGGCAATGCCGAGGAAGAGGGCCGCGGAGAGCATCTGCATCGACGCGGAGAGAAGCGGGCTGGCCGGCAGCGGCGCCCCGCGCGCGTAGAGCGAGCCGGCGGCCCAGGCCGACGTCGTCGCAACGAGCACGAGCGCGACCCCGACGTCGTTCCCGCCGCCGGGCCGGACGAGTAGCGCAACGCCGGCGAAGCCGACCGCGAGCCCGGTCACCGCGACCGGCGAGAGGCGCCGGCCGAAGAAGGCCCAGTCGAAGAGCGCGACGTAGAGCGGGATGATCGCGACGATCAGCGCGGCGAAGCCGGAGTCGAGGCGCGTCTCGGCCCAGGCGACGCCGCCGTTGCCGACCAGCAGCAGCGCGGCGCCGGTGATCGCGGCCGCCGTCCACTCACGCCTCGTCGGCCGCGCGCGCCCCCGGGATGCGAAGGCATACAGCGCCGCGCCCGCAATCAGGAAGCGGACGGACGACATGAGCAGCGGCGGCAGCGTGCGATCCGTGACGCGGATCGCGAGGTAGGTCGAGCCCCAGACGAGGTAGACCGTCCCGAGCGCGAGAGCCACCG
>VAXO01000060.1 GCA_005888435.1 Actinomycetota bacterium
ATCCCGACCCCATAGCGGATCGATCCGCCGACTTCCTCGTTCGTCATCTCGCCTAGACCCGGCCGGCTTTGCCGAGGCGATTCTCTGGGTTCATGCGAACGATCCGCGCGCACGGAGGTTCTACGAGCTCGGGGCTGGTGTCCCGACAGCGCCGAGAAGCCAGTCGAGCCCTTCGACATCCCTGTCCTTGAAGTCCGCTATCGCATCCGACTGCTGAAGTAACGACCCAGTCCGGAACAACGGCACTGCGGGTGAGACCTCTGCTCGTCAGGGGGACATTCCGGAACTGTGGCCCAGCCGAACGCGTCTTTCAGTCTTCTGGATGCTCGTCCTCTGCGGCGAAGGTTTCGAGCAGGGAAAGGCTCGAGCTGCCGCACGCCCCAGTCGGTGTAGGTGTCGGCCGTGCTGCCGCCGGAGCGCCACGCGTTCCGGACTCTGCGCAGCTGTCTCAGCCCCAGAATGCGTCGAACGCCGCTGGGTCGCACGGCACCGCGAGCACCTCCCGCAACGCATTGCCCTCGAAGCGGAAGACGAGGGCCTGCGGGATGTCGAGCTCGCGCCCGTCGCGGCTGCCTACCGCGCGATAAAGGGCGACGACGAGCTCATCGCTGCCCCAGACGTCGACAACCTCCGTCCTGTAGGTGCCGCCGGTCAGCTCGGCCGTGCGTCGAAGGAACTCGAAGATCTCGGCCCGGCCGTGGTACTCGCCGGCCATGGGGCTCCGCCCCGGCACGCGCCAGACGACTCCGTTGCCAATGAGACGGCCGACGGTGATCGCATCGCGCTCGGCGAACGCCCTGAACGCGTCGCGGACGCGGGCGACGTTGTCCACGCGCATAGGTTTCCACGGATGCGGCGGACCGGCCGCGAGCACGTCGCCTGTTGTCTGGCTTGGCGGCGGGCTTGGCTACCTACTGGCTACCGACTCTGTCCGGCGGTGTCCGGTGAGGTCACGCGCTCCCGCCCATTCAGGCCGTTTGTCGCGTCGTGTCCGGCCCTGTCGCGCGCTGTTGCGATTTTGCAAGCCGGAGGTCACCGGTTCGATCCCGGTACGCTCCATGAAGAAAAGCCCTCCGTCAGCAGGGCTTTGCTCGTCCGACTGATGGCACGCGCCCCGGGATGGCGCGGCTGGGGAACTACTGGGGAACTCACTCCACCCCGTAGCCGGACGCGAGCAGCCGTTTTAGGGCGTCCTTGCGGCTTGACGTAATGCGTCCGGTACACGACCGGGGAATGGCCGGTGATGTCGGCGGCGACATGCTCCTCGACGCCGGCGATCGCGTAGGCGGTCGCGACCGACCGGCGGAGCACCTGCGGGGTCACGTCCCCGAGGCCCGCTGCTCGTGCGGCTCTTGGTCGGAACGATCCTGTCGCGCTCACCGCGTCGTCGCCGCGCGAGCTGCCCCTCGACGCTGATGACCGTCTCGGTGAGCGACACGTCACGCCATCGAAGTCCGCACGCCTCCGAGCTCCGAAGCCCCGTGTCACCGATCAGCGTCGAGCAGCGACATCGCGCACCGCTGACCTTGGCGAGGAGGAGATTCACGTCCTCGCCAAGGATGACCCGCTGTTCTTCACGCGCCTTCTGCTCGGGGAGTCGGTCGGACGGGACGCCCAGGAACGGGTCGCGCGCCAGGTCGTTCTCGCGCGCGTACCGCAGGACCGAACGGAGCGCCGTCAGGACGTGGGGGACTCGCGGCGATCACGCTGCTCGTGTGCGCCGGCGCCGTACGCGCAGAGCCCACGCGGCCGGGGGCAGGCTTCACGCTCGTCGACCAGGGGTCGGCGGGCGGAAGGGTCTGGGCAGGGCACATCGCGAACCCGTTCACGCGGTCGGACCAACGCGACACGGATGTCTACCTCCCGCCGGACTACTCCCCGCAGAAGCGCTACCCGGTCCTGTACCTCCTGCACGGCTTCTGGGGCGAGCCGTCGTCGTTCGTCGCCGGTCTGCACCTCGCGACGAGCGCGGACGAAATGATCAACGCCAACCAGGTGCGGCCGTTCATCGCCGTGATGCCGCCGGGCGGGCTGCCGGCCGGGACGAAGCAGCAGCGCGCGCAAAGCGAGTGGGCCGGCCCGTCGGAGGACTTCGTCGTGCGGACGGTCGTGCCGTGGGTCGACACGCACCTGCCCACGATCCGCGCCCAGCGAGCCCGCGCGATCGCCGACGGCCGAGTCGTGGGAGGGGTATTTCCAGCCGTTCCAGGACGGGCCGTTCGCACGCGCGTCGGCCGCGAGGCTTGCCGCACACGACCCGGTGCTGCTGCGCAACCACGCCGCGGCGATTTCGCCGCGACGGTCTCCGGTTCTTCCTCTCAACGGGCGGCAGCCACGGGGCCGTCAAGCGGAGCTGGACGTTCGAGTTCGAGCGCGAACTGCGCTCGCTCGGCGTCCCGAGCCGTCTCTGGTCTCAGCCGCCGGGAGGTGCCCGGCTACGGGCGCAACCAGCTGCCCTCGGCGCTGAAATACGCGGAGCCAATCGTCTCCTAAGTCGCGGGCACAGGCGGGGCCTCGCGACCGAAGCGGCGGTCAGCCAGCTTGCCGAGCTCGGCGAACGCGAGGAAGACGATCGGGCCAAGCAGACAGACGCCCCACTGCGAGCTCGTCAGCGGCACCGTGTCGAAGATCCGCTGCAGCGGGCCGAGTGAGGTCACGAGGAACGTGAGCACAGTGGCAATGCCGATCAGCTGCACGAAGCGCCGGTTCGAGATCGTGTATCGCGTGAAGATGGTCGCGCTCGTCTCACGGACCTCCATCGCGCCGACGATGTGCATCAGCGAGAGCGTCGTGAGACCCATCGTCGTCGCCACGGCGAGGCTGTAGCGGTGCTCGCCCCATGCGACGATGCCGAGCGCGAGCCCGGACATGACGATGGCGGCGGCCCCCAACCGGATGGCGAGCCCGCGGTTCACGATCGGCGCGCTCGCATCGCGTGGGCGTCGCCGCATCAGACCAGGAGCGGCAGCGTCGAAGCCAAGGCCGATCGCGAGCAGGACGTCGATGGCGAAGTTGATCCAGAGGATCTGCAGCGGCGTCAGCGGCGACCCGTGCGCCACGTCGAAGGCGCCGGCCCCGACGAACAACAGGATGAACGCCCCCAGCTGGATCAGCTGGACGCGCACGTACTTCATCAGGTTGTCGTAGATCCCTCGTCCGCCCTCGACCGCCGAGACGATCGTGGCGAAGTTGTCGTCGGTGAGGATCATGTCGCCGGCTTCCTTGGTCACCTCGGTGCCGGTGATGCCCATCGCGACGCCGATGTCTGCGCGCTTGAGCGCCGGCGCGTCGTTGACGCCGTCCCCGGTCATCGAGACGACGTTGCCCTTGCGCTTGAGCACGTCGACGAGCCGCACCTTGTCCTCGGGCGCGACGCGCGCGACGACGCCGATCTCCTCGACCTGCTGCTCCAGCTCCTCGTCGCTGAGCGCGGCAAACTCCGTCCCGGACATCGCACGCCCCTCGATCCCGAGCTGTCCTGCAATCGCCGCCGCTGTGGTGACATGGTCGCCCGTGATCATGCGCGCGCGGATGCCGGCGTCCCTGCAGCGTGCGATCGCGTCCCCCGCTTCCTTGCGCGGCGGATCGACGATCGCGACGAGCGCGAGCATGGTGAGCCCCTGCACTTCTTCGGCGCGCATGGCGTTCGCGTCGAAGTGCGCCGGATCGATATCGCGTGAGGCGACTGCCAGCACACGCAGGCCTTCCGAGGCGAGCCGGTCGTTCTCGGCCATGATCTGTTCGCGGTAGCCTTCGACGTCGAGCGACGACCCGTCGGCGTCGCGTACGGACGAGGAGCGGCCGAGGATCACATCGGGGGCGCCCTTGACGAAGCAGCGCACGACCCTGCCGCCGCCGTTCTGCATCTCGTGGAACGTCGCCATGAACTTGTACTCGGAGTCGAACGGGACCTCTCCGACGCGTGGGAGCGTGCGCCGCGTCTCGTCGACGTCGATACCGCCTTTCGCGGCGAGTACGACGAGCGCGGCCTCGGTCGGATCGCCGACGATCTCCCCGTCGTGGACGGAGGCGTCGTTCGCGAGCGCCATCGGGAGCAAGAACGGGTCGAGGTCGGTGTCGCTGTCAGCGTCGCCGGCGACGCGCAGGATCTTGCCCTCCGTCGAGTAGCCCTGCCCGTCGACCGAGTAGCGCCGCCCCGCGACCACGAGCTGGCGGGCCGTCATCTGGTTCAACGTCAGCGTCCCCGTCTTGTCGGAGCAGATTGCCGACGTCGACCCAAGCGTTTCGACCGAGCGGAGCCGCTTCACGATCGCGCCCTTGGCGGCGAGCGCCTGTGTGCCGAGTGACAGCATCGTCGTCACGACCGCAGGCAGGCCAGTGGGAATCGCGGCGATCGCCAGACTGATCCCGATCAGGAAGAGGTCGTCGAAGCTCTGCCCGCGGATCAGCCCGAAGACGATCACGAGCACCAGCGCGACCGCCGCCATGATCGTGATCAGCACCGTGAGCTGGTCGAGCTGACGCGTCAGCGGAGTCTTCTCCTGCTGAACCTGGCTCAGCATCCCGGAGATGTGTCCGACCTCCGTCGACATGCCGGTCCCGGTCACGACCATCTCGCCGCGACCGCGCGTCACCGTCGAGTTCATGTACGCCATGTCGAGGCGGTCGCCGAGCGGCACGTCGTCCCCCGGAACGGCGTCGACGCTCTTCAGCACCGGCGTGCTCTCGCCCGTCAGCGCCGACTCCTCGATCTCGAGCGTCGCCGCCACGAGGAGCCGTCCGTCGGCCGGGACTTTGTCGCCCGCCTCGAAGTGCACGACGTCGCCCGGAACCAGCTCCTCGCTCGGGATGTCGACCACGGCGCCGCCCCGCCGCGCGTGCGCCTTGATCACGAGCATCTTCTGCAGCGCCGCCACGCTCGCCGCGGCCTTGCCCTCCTGATTGAGCCCGAGGATCGCGTTGAGCACGGTCAGCCCGAAGATCACGACGCCGGTGCTGAACTCCTGCAGCGCGGCCACGCTGACGACGGCCGCGCCGACCAGCACGAGCTGCATCAGGTCGCGGTACTGCCGCAGGAACGCCTTCCAGCCCGGCTCCTTCTCCGGCTCGGTGAGCTTGTTCGGGCCGACCTCGGCGCGCCGTCGGTCCACTTCGGCCGGGTCGAGACCGGTCTGCGGATCGACGTCGAGCTTCGTTGCGACCTCCTCCGCGGGCAGGCCGTACCACCGTGTCGCTTGGTCGCCGGCTCCGTTCGTGCGGGCCTTGTCTTCGCTGTCGACGGCCGGCGGTGCACTCATCGCGCTGCTCATGTGAACCTCCTTAGGCGGGCACGGTGGGTGCCGTGGGCGTTTCGGGGCCCTGCGGGCGCGGCTCTACGACGCCGTCGTCGGCACGCGGCACCTTGAAGCCGACGAACCCGTAGACGACGTCGAGGATCGGGCTGAGCAGGTTGAAGAAGCAGTAGGGGAAGTACGAGGCAGTCGAGACACCGAGGACGCCGGAGATGTATGCGCCGCAGGTGTTCCACGGGACGAGGACCGACGTGACCGTTCCCGAGTCCTCGACCGCGCGCGAGAGCACCTGCGGCGCGAGCCCACGGCGCTCAAACTCCGGCGCGAACATGCGCGCCGGCAGGACGTCGGCCACGTACTGGTCGCCGGCGACGACGTTCAGCCCGACGCCGCTGCAGTTGACTGCGAGGATCAGCTGCCCGCGCGAGCGCGCGCGTTGCACGACGGGCCGCAGAAGCCGCTCGAGGAAGCCGGCGTGCTCCACGATCGCCGCGAACGACAGCGCCGCGAGCACGAGCCACACCGTCGTCAGCAGGCTAGCCATGCCTCCGCGCGAAAATAGCTCGTCGATCGTCGGCACGCCGCTTTTGCTCACGAAGCCGTTCGCCATCGCGTCGTAGATCGCCTTGATCCCCGTCGCCACCGGACCGAGGCCGGGCTCGTCGACGAAGCGCTTGACGGCGTCCCACTGCGTGAAGCACGCGAGCACCCCTGCGAAGAGCGCTGAGCCGAGGATCGCGAGGAACGGCGGGGCCTTCTTCACCGTGAACAGGACGAGCAGCGCGATCGGCAGCAGGTTGAGCGCCGAGATGTTGAAGACCGTCCCGAGTGCGTGGCGCGCCTCGTCCGTGCTGACGGCGCCGTGGGGGTCCGCGGTCAGGCCCACGATCAGGAAGGCGATCAGGCTCGCGCCGAGCGCGGGCCCGGCGGTCCAGAACATGTTGCGGACGTGCGTGCCGACCTCGAGGTTGCCGACGATCTTCGGCACGAGGATCGTCGTCTCCGAGAGGGGCGTCATCTTGTCGCCGAAGTACGCCCCGCAGATCACCGCGCCGGCCGCGGCCGACGTGGAGAGCCCCATCGCGGACGCCATGCCCACGAACGCGACGCCGAGCGTGCCGGCGGTGGTCCACGAGCTGCCGGTGACGAGCCCGATGAGTGCGCAGATCGCGCACGTCGCGAGGAAGAAGATGGTCGGGTTCAGCAACCTGATTCCGTAGTCGACGACCGTCGGGATCGTCCCGGCCATGTTCCAGGTGCCGATCAGCGCGCCGACAGCGAGCAGGATGAAGATCGCGCTCATCGCGGCAGACACACCCCGCACCGCCGCGTCGGCGACCGCCGCGACCGTATAGCCGTTCTTGAACGCGATCAGGCTGGCAAAGGCCGCGCTGAGGAGCAGCGCGACCTGCAACGGCCCATCCGTCGCGCTGATGCCGAACAGCCAGATCGTCAGCGCGATCAGCAAGATCAGGACGACGACCGGCAGCACCGCGTCGAGCAGGCTCGGAGGCCTCGGGGTCACGCGACGTGCGCGAGCTCGAGGCCGTCGGCCTCACGCGTGACGGTCGTGCCCACCTCGCCGCGCAGCAGCGCCGGCGTGTCGGCGATCGAGCCGATGGCGGCGACGCCGCCCGTCTCTGCGGCGAAGGCACAGGCGGCGCGGACCTTCGGGCCCATCGAGCCGGCCGCGAACTCCGACTCGGCCAGGGCCTCCGGCGTGGCGCGCCGGATGGCGCGCTGCTCGGGAGTGCCCCAGCCGTCGTATACCGCGTCGACGTCGGTGACGATCATGAGCGCGTCGGCGCCGATCTCCTGGGCGAGCAACGCGCTTGCGAGGTCCTTGTCGATCACCGCCTCGACGCCGACGAGCCGGCGCCCGGCCGGGACGGGCGCCTCGGTGTACATGACCGGGATGCCGCCGCCGCCGGCGCAGATCACGACCGCATGGTGCTCGAGCAGCCATTGCACGGGCTCGAGCCCGAAGATCCGTTTCGGCAGCGGCGAGGGCACGACGCGCCGGAAGCTGTCGCCGTCCGGCTTGAAGACCCAGCCCTTCTCCTGCGCGAGGCGCTGCGACGCGCCTTCGTCGTAGATCGGGCCGATCGGCTTCGTCGGATCCTCGAACGCGGGATCGTCCGGGTCGACCTCGATCAGCGTCAGCAGCGACGCGAGCCGCTTCTCCTGCGGCAGCTCGTTGCCGAGCTCCTGCTGGATCAGGTAGCCGATCATCCCTTCGGTCTGCGCGCCGAGGAGGTCGAGCGGATACGGCTCGACCTCCGTGTACGCGGAGCCCTGCAACGCGAGCAGGCCGACCTGTGGGCCGTTGCCGTGCGAGATCACGAGCTCGTGCTCGACCGCCACCGGCGCCAGCGCCTTGCACGCCACGCGCGCGTTCGCACGCTGGTTCTCGGCCGTGAGCGGCTCGCCGCGCCGCAGGAGCGCGTTGCCGCCGAGTGCGACGACGACGCGCACGTCAGCCGGCGAGCGTCGCGACCATGACGGCCTTGATCGTGTGCAGCCGGTTCTCTGCCTCGTCGAAGACGAGTGACGCGGGCGACTCGAAGACCTCCTCGGTGACCTCGAGCGAGTCCATCCCGAACTTCTCGAAGATCTCCTTGCCAACCTGCGTCTCGGTGTTGTGGAACGCCGGCAGGCAGTGCATGAACTTCACGTCCGGGTTCCCGCTCGCCTTCATCGTCTCCGCGTTGACCTGATAGGGCTTGAGCAGGTCGATCCGCTCCGCCCACACGTCGTCCGCCTCCCCCATCGACACCCAGACGTCGGTGAGGAGGAAGTCGGCGCCTTTCACCGCCTCGGAGACATCCTCGGTGATCGTGATCTGTGCGCCCGTCTCCTCCGCGACCGACTGCGCGGCCTGAACGATCTCGTCGCGCGGCCACAACGACTTCGGGCTGGCGATGCGAACGTCCATTCCGAGCTTGGCGCCGCCGATCAGGTACGAGTCGGCCATGTTGAAGCGCGCATCGCCGAGGTAGCAGAACGTCACCTCGGAGAGCGGCTTGTCGATGTGCTCGCGGAAGGTGAGGAAGTCCGCGAGGATCTGTGTCGGGTGCCACTCGTCGGTGAGGCCGTTGTAGATCGGCACGCCTGCGAACTCCGCGAGCTGCTCCGCAGTCTCCTGCGCGAAGCCGCGGTACTCGATCGCGTCGTACATACGGCCGAGGACGCGCGCCGTGTCCTTGACGGTCTCCTTGTGGCCCATGTGCGAACCGCCGGGCCCGATGAACGTCACGTGCGCTCCCTGGTCGTACGCCGCGACCTCGAATGCGCAGCGCGTCCTCGTCGAGTCCTTCTCGAAGATCAGTGCGATCTCCTTGCCGACGAGCTTCTGCTCCTCACGCCCTTCCTTCTTGGCTTCCTTGAGCTCGGCCGCGAGGTCGAGCAGGTAGGTGATCTCCTGCGTGCTGAGGTCGGCGAGCTTGAGGAAGTGCTTGCCGCGCAGGTCTGTGACTGTCGCCATCGTCTTACTCCTTTCAGGCGTCGCGTAGAACCGGACAGGTCATGCAGTGGCCGCCGCCGCGTCCGCGGCCGAGCTCCTGGCCCGCGATCGGGAGCACCTCGATGCCGGCCTTCGCCAGGCGCGCGTTCGTGGCCTCGTTTCGTTCGTAGGCGACGACGACGCCCGGTGCGAGCGCGACGACGTTGTTGCCGTCGTCCCACTGCGTCCGCTCTGCTTCGAACTCGTCGCCCGCGGTCGGGACGGTCTTCAGCCGCTCGAGCCCGAGCGCGTCCTTGACCTCGTCGAGGAAAGGCCGCTCGGACAGCGACGCGGAGACGCCGCCGTTTCCGTCCGCCGTGTAGAGCACGGGCATGATCTGGTCGACGACCGGCTCGTAGATCGTGACGACGTCCCGGTCGCAGAAGGTGAACACCGTGTCGAGGTGCATGGCGGCGCGGTCGCGCGGCATCAGTGCGCCGAGCACGAGCCGCGCCGCCCCTGCCTCGAACAGGTTTTGCGCCAGAATGCTGACCGCCCGCGCGGTCGTGCGCTCCCCCTGTCCGACCAGGACGACCCCGTCCGCCACCGGCATGATGTCGCCGCCCTCGAGCGACGCGGTTCCCCAGTTGTGGTCGAAGCCGCCGTACCAGATCGGAAAGCCGGCGTCGCGGAAGCGCGGGTGAAAGCGATAGACCGCCTCGAGATTGAGCGTCTCGTGCTGCCGCGCGGGCCAGTACATCTGGTTGATCGACACGCCGCCGAAGATCCACGCGCTCGTGTCGCGCATGAACAGCGTGTTCGGCAGCGGCGCAATCACGAAGTCCGTCGGGCGCATCGCGTTCTTCACCACCGCCGTGACCTTCTCCGGGAGCTCGCGGGCGGTGACCCCGCCGGTGAGCCGCGTGGCAAGCTCGTCGCCGGACATCTCCATCATCCAGTCCGTCAGGTCCTGCGCGAACATCACCGTCGTCTCCTCGGGACGAAGGCGCCGCGTGAGCACCCATTCACGCGCGTCCTTCTGGTCGAGCGTCTCCGCGAGCAGCTCGTGGAACAGGAGCACCTCGACGCCGCGCTCCCGCATCAGATCGACGAATGCGTCGTGCTCCTGCCGTGCGTGACGAACCCAGATCACGTCGTCGAAGAGCAGCTCGTGGCAGTTCGTCGGGGACAGGCGCTCGTGCGCGAGGTCGGGCCGGTGCACGATCACCGTCCTCAGCGTTCCCACCTCGGAGCCGACTCCAACCGAGGTTTCCGTGGCGGTGCTCATGCTGCTCTCCTTTCGTGACTCATGACGTGGCCGCCGCGATCCCGATGAACGCGCACACGACGACGAAGACGACGATCAGGAACGGCCAGACGAACTTGAGGTAGCGGTCGTAACCGACCTTCGAGAGGGCGAGCCCGCCCATGATCACGGCGGACGTCGGCGTGACTAGGTTCACGAGCCCGGACGCCGACTGGAACGCCGTCACGACGATCGAGCGCGACACACCGGCGAAGTCGGCAAGCGGCGCGAGAATCGGCATCACGAGCGCCGCGTGCCCCGACGACGACGGAACGAGGAACGCGATCGGCAGGTTGACGATGAAGGCGAGGATCCCGAACGTGCCGCTCGACGTGCCGGACACGGCGTTCTCCATCCAGTGCAGGATCGTGTCGGTCATGTGCGCGTTCTTCATCACGACGGTGATGCCGCGTGCGAACACGACGATCAACCCGGCGGTGAGGAAGTCGGCGGCGCCGGCCGTGATCGTCGAGACGGTCCCCTCCTCGCCGAGCTTGGCGATCAGCCCGATCACGACCGACATCACGAGGAAGAGCGCGGCCGCCTCCGGGAAGTAGAAGTCGTGGAACGTCGGCAGCGGGAAGTTGTTGCCGAAGCCCTCCTGCCAGAGGTCGTTCCAGGGAATGAAGCCGTAGATCATGAGCAGGAACGTTCCGGCGAACAGCAAGAGCACGAGTTTCTGCCGGCCGGTCAGCGGCGGGACGTCGCCGACGAGGCTCGCGGCCTCGGCCGCGTCGGTCGGCGAGACGCCGACGACCGATTTCGCAGGATTCGCGCGAATGCGCTTCGCGTACCAGAGCACGTAGCCGATCGCGAGCCCGACGAGGACGACCCAGAGCGCGATGCGCAGCCCAATCCCCTCGCCGATGCTAATGCCCGCGGCGTCGGAAGCGACACCGGTCGCAAACGGGTTGACCGTCGAGCCGATCACGCCGGTTCCCGCTCCGAGGAAGATGATCGCTGCGGCGACCATGCGGTCGTAGCCGAGGGCGAGCGCGAGTGGGACGAGCAGCACGAAGAAGCCGAGCGTCTCTTCCCACATCCCGTACGAGGTCCCGCCGAGGGCGAAGACCGCCATCAGCATCGCGACGAGCACAGAGCCGCTGTGCCGGAAACGCAGCGCCAGCCGGCCGATGCCGGTCTGGATCGCCTCCGTCTTCATCGTGACGGTGATGAACGCGCCGACGGCGAGGACGAAGAAGAAGATCGCAGCCGACCCGTAGAGGAAGCCTTCCTCCGACGCGCCGACGAACCCGTTGCTGTTCTCGACCCCGTAGAGGCCGTTGGGCGGCGCGTTCCACAGCTGCTTGAAACGAAAGGTGAACGACTTGTCCGCGCAGGGGATGCCGAGGTCCGAGACGGTTGCGCCCGGCGCGGCCAGCGCATCGGCTGGCGCCTGACCGCTCTCGGTCGGCGACTCGACGTTGAGTCCCGGCGCCGACGCCGCGGCGGCGTCGCACGACGGCAACTTGGCGTACGTCCCCGGCTTCGGCGAGCCTGTCGCGTCCTTGCTGTACGCCCCGGGCGGGACGAAGAACGACGCAATCCAGACGAGCAGCAAGACGCCGGCGAGCACGGTGAACGCCGTTGGAAACTTGAACTTCCTGCCCTGGCGCGGTGGTTCGGGTGGCGGAGCCGGCGCCGCCGGGTCCACGTCACCTCCTGAGACGCCGCTCACCCGGCCAGCGTCGTCTGGCGCGGTGGGGGCGGCCATCACCCACGAGGGGTGAACATCGGGTCGGGCGGCGGCGCAGTACTACGGCGCGTGTTCCTTGTTCGCCGCTGCCGTATACGTAGAGAACACACCTGTGATGGAACGCGCCTATTCGAGCCATACGACGACGACGCGCTAAGCCGAGCGAACCTCGCGAGCTTCCGTGAATTTCAGTTGCAGCGCCTTTGCGTGGGCGACGAGTTCTTCTGCCTCGACCCGCAACTGCAAGGCACGGCGACACAGATAGCGCGCGTGGCCTCGTATCGCTGCTCGCTCCGCTTCGCGGAGCACGAGCCAGACCTCATTATCGAGCATGACCGCGTCGCCGACGTCGAGTAATTCACCGGTCGCTACGAGCTTCTCGTTCTCACCGTCGAGCTCGAGTTCGTAGAGCATCTCCATCAGCCAAACGGAACGTATCGCCAATGGGTACGACTGCTCCTCCCCCGCAGAGGGTGGCTGTACGACCAACACCAGGATGGCCGCAGGCCGTTGTCAGCGCAGGCGAGATTAGAGCTTGTAAGCGATGTCCATAGGCGAGTGGCAAACGGTTGAAGCCAGGATCGGTGAAGCGGATACTCGAAGCCTCGCTCAGGAGTGGGACGCCGTCAGTGTGAGGCGCGCCCCGAGCCCCTAGGTTGGCCCCCGGTGCGCCGAGTCCCCGCGTCCCCCTCGGAAGCCAGAGTGGCATGGCCACGACGGAAGCGTGAAGTCCGGCGCCTCGGTTCCGCGCTCCAACATGGTCTAACCGAACGTGAAGCAGTACCCCTCGACGCCGGGCTCGTGGAACGTGATCTCGAAGGTGCGGTCGGCGATCGAGCCCGGCTCGCGAACGAGCTGGTGCAGGCGCTGTTGCGTCACGGTGCCGTGTCCCTGTTCGTCGACGTCGAAACCATGCCCGTCGCCGGGCGGCTCTCCGTCGACGAGGACGTGGAACGGCACGGAGGCGCCCTTTCGCGGCGGCCCCATCACAAGGTTGACGTCGCGGGCGTGAAAGCGGAAAGCGATTGCACCTTCCGAGCCCTCCAGCACGCTCGCCCGCGGCTCGACGGCCCAGTCACCGGACAGCGTCCACTGATTGAGGTTCAAGCCGCTCGCGGGGACTCCGCGGGCGAAGTTGCGCGCTTGCTCGGAACCGAGATACGTCTCGGACGATCCCAGGTTCTCCCAGTCCGCCTGCACCTCGAACCCCTCCAGAGAGACGGAGACCAACTCGTCGCCGACCTCGGCGTGTCCCGCGTCGGTCAAGAGCTGCTGGATAACGCGCTCGCACTCTTCGTAGGCGCCCTCGCCGAGATGGTGATAGCGGATCTGGCCCTCCGCATCTGCGATGTACACGGCGGGCCAGGCGTTGTTTGCGAACGCCTGCCACACCGCGTAGTTCGGGTCGAGCGCGACCGGATAGCGGACGTTCATCTCCGCGACGGCCTCGCGGACGTTGTCGACGTCGCGCTCGAACGCGAACTCCGGCGTGTGGACGCCGATCGTGACGAGCCCGTGACTCTCGTACTTCCCCGCCCACGCTCGGACATAGCCGAGCGTTCGGAGCCAGTTGATGCACGTGTAGGTCCAGAAGTCGACGAGCACGACCTTCCCGCGCAGCTCCGCCGGTGTGAGCGGAGCCGAGTTGAGCCAGCCGGTTGCGCCGTCGAAGCCAGGGAGCCGACCCTCGGAAGGAAAGGAAGCTGCTTCCGTGCCGCGTCTCGTGCCGAACAGGCTCACCGCGCGCGATCCTGCGGTCGGTTCGTGCCGCCGATCACCGCAGTGACTTGAATGCGGCTCGCACCTCCTTCGCGAAAACGTCGGGCTCCTCCCATGCGGCGAAGTGGCCGCCCTTGTCGACCTCGTTGAAGTACATGAGGTTGGGGTAGGACCCCTCGACCCAGCTGCGCGGAGCCCGGAAGATCTCATCGGCGAAGGTGGTGAAGCCGACCGGGACGGAAACGTTCGGAGGAGCCTCGCCCGCTGCAAGAGCTGTGGCTCGCCCGCTCTCCCAGTACGCCCGGGCCGCCGACGCGCCGGTGCCCGTCAGCCAGTACAGCGTGATGTTGTCGAGGATGTGGTCCCGCGTGAGGCCGCCCGCCGGGTGCCCGTCGACGAATGCGTTCGTGATCTTCTGGTAGCTGTCCGTGTCGTGGTCGAGCATCCACGCCGCCAGCGCGACCGGTGAGTCCAGCAAGGCGTAACCGATCGTCTGCGGCCTCGTGGCCTGCTCCAGGAAGTAGCCAAATCCGGTGGCACGGAAAGTGGCGAGCGCGTCGAGCGCTGCATGTGCCTCGTCGGAGTCGTCCGGCGTTGGGCCGCCGCCGAGCGTCGTCACGAGCAAGTTCATGTGGATGCCCAGTAGTCCCTCGGGCGCCTGACGGCCCATCGCATCGGTGACAGCGGCGCCCAGGTCGCCGCCCTGGGCGACGTACCGGGTGTAGCCGAGCCGGTGCATCAGCTCGGCCCAGGCACGCGCGATGCGACCGGGGTCCCAGCCGACGTCGTCGGGCTCGCCCGAGAAGCCGTAGCCGGGCAGCGACGGCAATACGAGATCGAACGCGTCCTCGGCGCGTCCGCCGTGCGCCGTCGGGTCGGTGACCGGACCGACGGCTTCGAGCAACTCGATCACGGAGCCGGGCCAGCCGTGCGTCATGATCAGCGGCAACGCGTCTTCGTGCTGCGACTTCACGTGGATGAAGTGGATGTCGACGCCGTCAATCTCGGTCGTGAACTGCGGCAGCGCGTTCAGCCTCGCCTCAGCCTTGCGCCAGTCGTAATCCGTGCTCCAGTAACCCGCGAGCGCCTGCAGCGTCGACAGCTGCACACCCTGCGAACGGTCTGCGACGAGCTCCTTGCTAGGCCAGCGAGTGGCGGCGATTCGCCGGAGCAAGTCGGCTAGCTCTTCTTCCGAAACCTCGACCTGAAACGGGCGGACTTCGACTGCGGTCTCGACAGTGGCACTCATGACGACCTCCCGTTACGAAGTGAACTGAATGCGGCCCGCAGCTCGGTCGTGAAGAGGTCCGGCTCTTGCCAGGCCGCGAAGTGATTGCCTTGGTCGACCTCGTTGAAGTAGATGAGCTTGGGGTACGCCTTCTCGGTCCAGCTCCGCGGCGCTTGATAAAGCTCGCGAGGAAACACGCTGACTGCGGCCGGGACGCTGACGCCCTTCACGTCGAAGAAGCCGAGGGTGTTCTCCCAGTAGAGACGACCCGAGGAGATGCCCGTGTTCGTCAACCAGGTCATCGTGATGTTGTCGAGCACCTCGTCTCGCGTGAGGTTGCCGACAGCGTTGCCCTCGAAGGCGGCAGTAATGTCCTCGTAGCTTTGTGCGTCGTGGTCGAGCATCCAAGCGGCCAACGCGGCCGGCGAATCCGCAAGCCCGTACAGCGTCTGCGGACGCAGGTTCATCTCTGTCGCGTAGCCGATGCCCTTCGTGTAGAGGAAGCTCAGCTGCTCGAACGCGCGACTTTCCTCGTCCGACAGACCGGTAGGCGCCGGCCCTCCGGTCGCGAGCGCCTTCGAGACTTCGGGCGGAACCGTGCCGGGCATGTTGGAGTGGATCCCGAGCAGCCCGGGCGGCGCCTCCGCACCCATTACGTCCGTGATCTGCGCGCCCCAGTCGCCGCCTTGCGCGACATAGCGCGTGTAGCCAAGGCCCTTCATCAGCTGAATCCAGGCGCGCGCGATGTGGATGGGGTCCCAGCCCGTCGTCGCCGGCCTCTCCGAGAACCCATAACCCGGCATCGACGGGATCACGACATCGAAAGCGTCTTCCGCACTGCCGCCGTGGGCGGTCGGATCCGTGAGCGGGCCGATCACGTTGAGCATCTCGATGACCGAGCCCGGCCACCCGTGCGTGATGATCAGCGGCAACGCGTCCTCGTGCGGCGACTTGACGTGGATGAAGTGGATGTCGAGGCCGTCGATCTCCGTCATGAACTGCGGTAGCTCGTTCAGCCTCGCCTCGAACCGCCGGAAGTCGTAGTGGGTGCTCCAGTAGCGCACCAGCGCCTGAATCGTCGCCAGCTGTACGCCCTGAGTCTGATCGTTGACGGTCTCTTTCTCGGGCCAACGTGTTGCCGCGATGCGGCCGCGGAGGTCGTCGAGCGCCTCCTCCGGAATCTCGACGTGGAAAGGACGGATCTCGGTGGCAGTCTCGAACGTGCTGACCATTGCGGCTCCCCTGTTGATCGGCGACCCCTCGCGAACTTGACTCGACACTACTCCTGCCGCTGCGGGCTGAGCAACGGTTGCCACCGCCTCGACACATTCGGGAAGCGCAAGCAGGTCTGCGCGACGCTCTATGCCGTCGCGAGTAAGCGTTTTCTCAGTCAGTCAGCGTCTGCCGGCACGACGGTGAAGCTGAACATCATTCCGCTTTCATGATGCTCGGCGATATGGCAGTGCGCCATCCAGCTCCCGGGGTTCGTCACGTCGAGCAGGATGTCGACGGTCTCGGCGGTTCGCACCAGGACGGTGTCCTTCCAGACGAGGTTCGGTTCGACGACGTCGTCGCGGGCGAGGATCAAGAACCGCCCAGCTCCGTGGACGTGGAACGGGTGCGGCATTGGATGATCTGAGTCCATCTCGTTCACGAGGCGCAGCTTGACCTGATCGCCAACGCGGAACGTCCAGTCGATTTGCGCGTTCTCGGCACCGGTCTCCCCGTCGACGAGCTTCCACCGCATGTTCGCCGGGGTCGTCATGCGGTTGACCTCGACCATGTCGTCTTCCCACTCGATTCCCTGCGCTGTCTCATGCGCGTGCTCAGCGTCGCTGTGCTGGTGGCCATGTTCGCCGTGTAGCTCGTGGCCGTGGGCGCGCCCGTGATGGGCCTGCTCGTGGCCCTCGTGCTCGTCGCCGTGATGACCGTGCCCGTGGTGGTGCTCATGGCCATGCTCTCCGGCCGCGGCGATCAGGCTTTCCGGCACGAGCTTCATGCCGCATTTCGGGCAGCGGTCGGGCTTCTCGCTGGTCACCTCCGGATGCATCGGGCAGACGTATGTCGTGTCCTCTGCCGCCTGCGCTAGCAGCTTCATGCCGCACTTGGGGCAGCTGCCCGGCTCCTCGCTCACGACCTCCGCGTGCATCGGACACACATAGACGACGGGCACGCCTTCGGGAACGCCCATGTCCATCTCAGCCACAAACGAGAGCGTCTTGTCCGGCGGCGCCTTGAGGAATGGCTCGATGCGCTCGCGTACCTCGGCCATGTCGCGGTTGGTGCGCATGCGCGCGAACTCCTCCGCATATGAGGGTGTGGCCTGCTCGTCGGCGATGGCGATCGCGGCAAGTGGATAAGTGCGCTCGGGAGTCCGATGTTCGAGCTGGAGTTCTCGGGCATCCGCGAAGAGCAGGTCGACGACGACGCGCTCGGACGGCGCAAGTAGCACCTCTTCGACGATTTCCTCGTGCTCGTAGTGGCCGGCGTCGGCGCCGACCAGCTTCATCTGCGCGCCCGGCAACGCGACGTTGAAGACGCGTGTGTTCGCGGTGTTGGTGAAGTAGAAGCGCACGACCTCGTCACGCTTTGCGTCGAGCGACAGGTCGGGGTCGCCAGAGACGAGCATGACGTTGCCGAAACGGCCCATCGCGACGTGCGTCGTTTCCGTCTCGCGGAAGGCGGCGATCTGTCCGTGCTCGATCAGGATGTCGTCGAGGGTGACTAGCAGCTCCCGGTTCGCGGGCGACCAGTAATCGGGCTCGCTCGGGGTAACGAGAATGTTCCCGTAGAGGCCCAACTCTTGGCCGTAGTCCTCCCGGATGTGCGGGTGGTACCAGTAAGCGCCGGAGTCGGGCACATGCACGTGATAGGTGAAGGTCTCTCCGACCGGGATGGGTGCCTGCGTGTCGTGCGTGCCGTCGTAGCGGTTCTCGAGCCGCAGACCGTGCCAGTGCACAGTCGCCTCGAGGTCACCGTGGTTGGTGACCTGGACGGTGATCGTCGAGCCTTGCGCGACTTTCAGCGTCGGGCCGGGCACCGAACCGTTGTAGGCGAGCATGCGAACGGTGGCATCACCGATCTGCTTCTTGACCGGGATGATCTCGAGGTCGAACTGATCGCCGTCGGCTAGCTCAACCAACTCTGTCTCGCGGGCCTGAGGCAGCCCCTCGGTCTCGCGCGGGAAGTCAACAGTCTGGGCGTGGCTTCCCTGGCTTGTGTCGTGCATCAGTTACATCCTTTCACCCGAGCCAGGCTCAGCCAAGGCCGCTGCGCCAAGGGTCGTGCCCACATCTGTCGGCTTCTTGGTTCGCTGGTACTCGGCGATCTTGTGGGCAATGAAGTCTGCGTCGTCTCTGATGAAGCCGATAAGCGCTGAGCCGCGCGTGTACTGCCAGGTGAGACCGAGGAAACACACGCCGGGGACGTCCGTAACGCCGCGGCGGTGGTGCAGACGGCCGTTCTCGTCGAAGATCGGGAGCTTGATCCAGGAATAGTCGGAGCGGTAGCCGGTCGCCCAGATGACCGCATCGATCCCGAGCTCGCTGCCGTCCTCAAAGCGCACTTGGCGGCCGTCGACATCAACGACGCGCGGGTTCAGCTCGACGGCGTGGCGCTTCTTCAGGTCGCGCGGGCTCGAGCCGATGAGCGTGTCGCGCGTGCTCAGCTTGCGGCCGAGACGAGACTCAACTGTCTTGTCGAGAATGCGCGCCTTTGTCAGCCACCAGAAAAGGTCACGCCCGGCCAGTCGCTGGGGCAGGGGCTTCTGGCGCGCACCGATCGCGAGAACGACCTTGTGTGTCGCGGACAGTTCCTTCGCGATCTGAAAGCCCGTGTTTCCACCGCCAACGACGAGCACTGCTCCCGGTGGCACGGCGTGGGGCCGCCGGTAGCCGACAGCGTGTATCTGGAAGACGTCGGCAGAGAGCTTCTCGGCGACCTTCGGCACATACGGCGTCTGGAAGGGACCGGTGGCCACCACGACCTGGTCTGCCGTGATCGTCGCTCCCTCGAGCTCGAGGCGGAAGCTTCCGTCGTCGCCGAGCTCGAGCCTCTTGAGCTCGCTGTTCAGCTCGACCGGCAGCTGGAAGGTCTCCGCGTAGCGCTCGAGGTAGGCGATCACTTCATCGCGAGTCGGGTACCCATCCGGATCGCCCGGGAACGGGAGCCCCGGCAGCGCGCTGTAGCGGCGGGGCGTGAAGAGCGTGAGTGAGTCCCAGCGCTCGCGCCATGCCGGGGCGATCTCAGCTGCGCGCTCGACGATGACGAAACGGCGCCCTTGCCTGGCGAGGAAGTAGCCGACAGCGAGACCGGCCTGTCCGGCGCCGACTACCGCAACCTCGTAGTGCTGGCGCGAGGCGTTGGTCGAAGACTTCAGAGCAGCCATCGGTGCGCTCATCAGTTTGTCGCCGGCACGCCCGGTGCTTCGGGGCTTTCCTTTTCGGTGGCCCCCTCCGCGGAGAGCGACGGAAGCCATTCGAGCCAGCGCGGCAGGTACCAGTTCCAGTCGCCGAGGGGCTTCATCGCTGCCGGCAGGGGCACGGCGCGGATGACCGTTGCGTCGATCAGAACCGCGACGGCGAGGCCCACGCCCCTCTGCTTCATGTCGATCGTGCGCAGGGTGGCGAAGATCGCGAACACCGCGTCTACATGGTGCACGAAGAGCTTCCGCTGCGGCATCCCCAGCACCGCCGTCACACCGTTGGCGAGCACATTCGCATCCTCGAGACGGCGCCGGACCGGGCAGCCCGGCGCCGGGTCGCTCGTCGTTCGTAGGAGCGCCGGCCTCGGCGGCTACTAGACCGGCCTATTCCTGCCGCAAGGGAACTAGACGAGCGGGCGTTCGACGATGTAGCGCCAAAGCCGCTTCACTGAACTCATGTCGCGATCTCCCTCCGTCAGCTCGATGTGAGCCCAGCGTCGCTCTTCACGCCGGTCGCGTCTGTGCGGCTTGCAGGCGTCCTTGGGTTCGGACATCAGGCGCGCACGTTCGATCCCGGTAGGCTCCACGGCCGTGAAGAAGAGTGCTCCGCAGAACCCCACGTCCGCGTCTGAGCTGATAGACGCGAGGATCCACGAG
>VAXO01000061.1 GCA_005888435.1 Actinomycetota bacterium
CGGGATCATCTGCACGGGCGAGACCTACAAGAGCGTCGTGAAGATGACGTTCGCCAAAGGCGCGTCGCTTGACGACCCTTCGGGCCTGTTCAACTCGAGCCTGGAAGGCAATGTCAGGCGCGCCATCGACTTTCACGAAGGCGACAAGATCGACGAGAAGGCTCTCAAGGCTCTCGTTCGCTCCGCCGTTGCCCTGAATACGTCACGCAGCGCCTAGGCTTCCGCGCTCAGCTCGCTCCTGCAAGGCGGCCCGTACCGCGGGAATGAACTCGAAGTGCGATTCCGCGAGGAGCCATTGGTCGAGCGCCCGGATGTCCGCCACCGGCCAGTCGGAAAGCCGCATGGCGACCCACTCGTCAAAAGCGCGCGCGCGATCCTCGCTCAGCGCGACCGACTCCAAGTCGAGATCGTCAACCTCGTG
>VAXO01000088.1 GCA_005888435.1 Actinomycetota bacterium
TTCAGGAACCCCTTCTATGGACCGGTCGCCTTCGGCACGAACGCTCGCTCGCCGGAGCTGACGGACTGGCCGCAGGGCGGCATCGTCGGGATCCACGGGACCGACACGCCGCGGATGCTTCCCGGGCGCGTCTCCCATGGGTGCGTCCGGATGCGGAACGGGCCGATCAGCAGGCTGGCCCGGCTGATGCCGCTCGGCACCCCCGTGACGATACGGTGAGCATGTGCGGCGGGAGTTCTCCGCGGGCGGGGTCGTCGTCCGCCAGTTGCGCGGCCGTCCCGTCATGGCCGCGATCCGTCCGGCGGGGAAGCCCGAGGGCACCTGGGCGCTGCCGAAGGGGCTGATCGGACCGGGCGAGCGCGCCGAGCTGACGGCTCTGAGGGAAGTGGCGGAGGAGACGGGGGTCGACGCGACCCCGGTCGAGAAGCTCGGCGACATCCGCTACGTCTACACCTGGGCCGGCGAGCGGGTCTTCAAGGTCGTCAGCTTCTTCCTCTTCCGCTACCGCTCGGGCCGGCTCGGCGACATCCCGGCCGAGCACGCGCACGAGGTGGCCGAGGTCCGCTGGCTGCCGCTGGAGGAGGCGCCCGAGCTGCTCGCCTACAACGGCGAGCGCGAGATGGCCGCGAAGGCGCTCGCCCGGTTAGGCTCCCGCGCGTGAGCGAGCAGGGGCAGGAAGCGCCGCAGGAGCAGGAAGCGCCGCAGGAGCAGCGCTACGAGGACGAGACGCGCTGGCAGCGCGGCGTCCGCTACGGACACCGCGGCAGGCTCTACGCGACGCTCGTCGTCGGAATCCTCGCCGTCGTCCTGCTCATCCTCCTGATCGCGCGCAACACGCGCCAGGTCAAGGTGGACTACGTGTTCGGCCACTCGCAGACGGCGCTGATCTGGCTCGTCGTCCTCAGCGCGATCGCAGGCTGGGTCCTCGGTATCGTCACGGCCTATCTCGTCCGGCGGCGCACCCGCTGGCGCCGGACCGCGTGAGCCAACCGATGTACGCATTGAACTTCTACTCCCCAATCGTGGCGGAACAGCTCCGCAGCGGTCGCAAGACCGCGACGATCCGGCTCGGCGACAAAGCAGCCAAGTACCGAAAGGGAATGATCGTGCAGGTGCTTGCCGGCGCGCGCTTCAGCCCGCGCGAGCGAGTGTTCGACGCGGTGATCGACAAGGTCGAGGTGAAGACGCTCGGAGAGCTGTCGCCGCGGGAGGTCGAGCACGACAACCCGGAGATCCGGCGCACCGAGGACATGGCGTCGTTCCTCAGCCAGCTCTACAACCGCGAAGTCACCCCGGACGACACCGTCACGGTCATCCGCTTCTCGCAGATTCGAGCCTAGATCGTTCTCGGTCGACTCCGCTTGGATCGACCGGTCATTTTCAGACGAGCGCCGCGCGAGGCGCGTCGCCCTCATGTCGGCGCCGCCGAGTCGGCGCCTTAGCGCCGTCGAATCTTCGTGCCGAACAGGTGCGGCTCGCGGAGCGCCTGTCCGCACGATTCGCAGTTCACCGCGAAGATCGAGCTGAACGGTTCGTTGCACGAGGGGCAGCGGCGCAGCATCGTGCCGCCGCACTGCGGGCATTCCTGCGGTACCTCTGCCTCGAACTGCTCGAACCAGCGGCGCGCAGCGCCGCATTGCAGGCAGAACGCGACCCAGTCTCCGAGCACCTTGCGGCGTTCCTCGCGCAGCCAGTCGGAGGCCTTGCCCACGGAACGATCGTAGCCCCAGTCGTTAGAGTTGCACGGCGATGGCGATCGCCCGGGAAGCCGAGCCCGTCGGCTCGCTGAAGGAGGTGCGCGAGGCGGGCCTCGACCGCGAGGATCTCCTCGGCGTCTACCACACCATGCTGCTGACGCGCGGCATCGAGGAACGCGGCCACATCCTCTACCGCCAGGGGAAGATCCCCGGCTCGTTCTACACCGGCCGCGGCAACGAGGCCGCGTCGGTCGGCGTCGCGACGGCGATGGGACCCGACGACGTCGGCACCCCGCTGCACCGCGACATGGGCGTCCACGTGGTGCGCGGCGTCGAGCCGTGGCGAATCTTTGCGCAGTACATGGGCCGCGCTGACGGGCCAACGAAGGGGAGGGACGGAAACGTCCACATGGCCGATTCGAAGCTCGGGCTGATCGCGATGGTCAGCCACCTGCCCGCGATGCTTCCCGTCGCGGTCGGCTGCGCGCTCGCATTCCGCATTCGCGAGGAGAAGCGCGTCGCGGTCGGCTGGTTCGGCGAGGGCGCCTCCGCGCGCGGCGACTGCCACGAGGCGATGACCCTCGCCGGCGTCCGCAAGCTCCCCATGGTCTTCGTCTGCGACAACAACCAGTGGGCGTACTCGACGCCGACGCACCTGGAGTTCGCGACCGAGCACGTCGCCGACCGAGCCGAGGCGTACGGCTTCGAGGGAGTCGTCGTCGACGGTACCGACGTCCTCGCGGTCTACCGCGAGGCGAAGCGGGCGATCGAGAAGGCGCGCGCCGGCGGCGGCCCGACGCTCATCGAGAGCCTGACGCTGCGCATGGAAGGCCACGCGGTGCACGACGACGCCTTCTACGTCCCGAAGGAGATGTTCGAGCGCTGGGCCGAGAACGACCCGATCGAGCGGTTCCGGAGCTGGCTCCGTGAGAACGCTGACATGTCCGGCGAGGAGGAGGAAGAGATCGCCGCGGGCGTGAAGAAAGCGCTGAACGATGCGCTCAAGCGCGCGGAGGAATCGCCGCTGCCCGATCCGTCGACGCTGACGGAAGGCGTCTACGCGACGCCGGAAGATCTCGATACGCCCCACCACAAGTAATGGCCGAGCTCACGTACCTGCAGGCGATCTCCGACGGGCTGCGCACCGAGATGCGGCGCGACAAGCGCGTGTTCGTCATCGGCGAGGACGTCGGCGTCTACGGCGGGGCGTTCAAGGTGACGCTCGGCTTCCAGGAGGAGTTCGGCCACTGGCGCGTCATGGACGCGCCGCTCGCCGAGACGGCAATCGTCGGCGCCTGCACGGGCGCGGCGATCATGGGCATGCGGCCGGTGGCGGAGATGCAGTTCGCCGACTTCATCTCCTGCGCGTGGGACCAGCTCGTCACCGTCGCCGCGAAGCAGCGCTACCGCGCGGGCACACCGGTCCCGATCACCGTCCGCCTGCCGTCCGGCGGCGGCTTCTCCGGCGGCCCCTTCCACTCGCAGAACCCCGAGTCCTCGTTCGCGCACATCCCGGGTTTGAAGTGCGTGTGCCCGGCAACGCCCGAGGACGCGAAGGGCCTGCTGATCAGCGCGATCGAGGATCCCAACCCGGTTCTCTACTTCGAGCACAAGCACCTCTACCGCCGGATCAAGGGAGAGGTGCCTGAGGAGCGCTACACCGTGCCGCTCGGCAAGGCGCGCACGCACCGCGAAGGCGACGACGTGAGCGTGATCACGTGGGGCGCCATGGTGTACACCGCAGAGGAGGCAGCGCAGCAGCTCGAATCCGACGGGGTCTCGGTCGAGATCATCGACCTGCGCACCGTGCTGCCCTGGGACAAGCAAGCAGTGCTCGAGTCCGTGCGCAAGACGTCGAAGGCGCTCGTGCTGCACGAGGACACGCGCACGGGCGGGTTCGGCGCAGAGATCGCGGCGACGATCGCGGAGGAGGCGTTCGAGGAGCTCGACGGACCGGTGAAGCGGATCGCAGCGCCGGACGCGCCGGTTCCGTTCTCGCCGCCGCTCGAGAAGGCGTTCATCCCGCAGGTCGACGACGTCGCCGCGGGGCTGCGAGAGCTGGCGGAGTACTAGGTGGCCACGACCGAGGCAATCGACGTCGTCATGCCGCAGATGGGCGTGTCCGTTTCCGAGGGCACGATCACCAAGTGGCTCAAGCAGCAGGGCGAGCAGGTCGAGGCCGACGAGCCGCTGCTCGAGATCTCGACGGACAAGGTCGACACCGAGGTTCCGAGCCCCGGCACCGGCGTCCTGTCGGAGATCCTCGTGCAGGAGGGCGCGACGGTCGACGTCGGGACGAAGCTCGCCGTGATCGGCGGCGACGGCGCGAGCGCGCAACCAGCAGAGCCGGCGGAGCCGGTGCAGCAGGACGCGCCGCCCGAACCGGCGACTGCCGAGGCCGCGGCCGAGACCGAGGCGGCGTCGAGCGGCGAGTCGCCGGCGCCCACCGCTCCGTCGGAGCCCGCGCCCGCGCAAGCAGAGGCGCCGTCCACGAACGGCAAGACGTTCGTCTCACCGGTCGTCGCGAAGATCGCCTCCGAGCACGGCGTCGATCCGAGCCAGGTGCAGGGCACGGGCCGCGGTGGACGCGTGACCAAGAAGGACATCCTCAACTTCATCGAGTCAGGCGGCCAGGCCGCGCCCGCTGCACCGGCCCAGCCCGCCGCTCCCGCAGAGCCCGAGCCTGCTCCGGCGCCCGAGGCTGCCGCTCCGGCGCCGCCCAAGCCCGCGCTCGCGCCGGCCCCCTCCGCTGCGCAGCCCGGCGAGAGCTTCGAGCCGATGTCCGCGATGCGCAAGGGCATCGCCGAGCACATGCGCCGCTCGCTCGACACTTCCGCGCACGTCACGAGCGCGATCGAGGTCGACATGTCGAAGGTCGCCGCGATCCGGGCGAAGCTGAAGAAGGAGTATCAGCAGAGCTACGGCGTCAATCCGACCTACCTCATCTTCGTGGCGCGCGCCGCGAGCGAGACGCTCCGCGAGTACCCGTGGATCAACGGCGAGATCCGCGGCGACCAGATCGTCACGCGCAGCTATGTGAACCTCGGCTTCGCCGTCGAGCTGCAGGACGGCAAGGGCCTGATCGTGCCGGTCGTGAAGAACGCCGAGACGCTGAATCTGCTCGGCATGGCCAAGTCCGTCACGGACATCGCCCAGCGCGCACGGGACAAGAAGCTACTTCCCGACGAGGTGCAGGGCGGGACGTTCACGATCACGAATCCCGGCGGCTATGGGACGTTCCACGGGACGCCCGTGATCAGCCAGCCGCAGGCTGCGATTCTGGGAACCTACGCCGTCGTCAAGCGCCCGTGGGTCGTGCAGGACGACCTGGGCGAGGACGTCATTGCCATCCGGCCGATCATGAACCTCACGCTCACGTACGACCATCGCCTCGTCGACGGCGCACTCGCAGGACGCTTCTTGCGCGACATCCGCGAGAAGCTCGAGAGCTGGGACGAGTCGGCGTACTAGGACGCACGTGCCGCAGACGATCGTCCCGTTCATCGCGTACGAGAACGCAGCAGCGGCGATCGACTGGCTGACGCGCGCGTTCGGATTTCGCGAGAACGAGGCTGAGCGGCACATGGACGGCGACACCGTCAGCCACGCCGAGCTGGACGTGGGGGACGGCAGCGTCGTCTTCCTCGCGACGCCTTCGCCTGACTACGAAGGACCGAGGCGACACCGCGAATCGTGCGTAGCCGCGGCGAAGTGGTCCGACAACCCGTGGGTGATCGACGGCTATCTGGTCCATGTGGATGACGTCGACGCACATCACGACCGGGCACGCACTGCTGGGGCGGTCATCCTCCGCGAGCCCGAAGACGGCGCAGCCGCCGGCACGCGCCTCTACAGCGCGGAAGACGTCGAAGGCCACCGCTGGATGTTCACCCAGCGCTGACAACTGAGCGAAGACTTCGTCTCGTTCCCCGCACCAACTTCTGGCCTTTGTGTCGACGATGATCCACGTGCTTACTGCGTTGGCGCAGGCGCCTGCCGCACGGTGAACGCGACAAACCAATCCTCTTTCGTCTCCGCGTCGATCGTGAGCCTGATCTCGTAGCGGCCTTCGTTGAGCACGAGCGGTCCGAACGGGACGACGAGCGGCGCGTCGACGGGGGTGCCGGGACGGAGCCCGGCGGGGCGTCCTGCTTCGAACTCGCCCTCCGCTCGAATCGTCTCGCCGTCGGGCGTCGGCACGCCCTGGCCGTCGGCGTCCAGGAGCTCGAGGCGGAACTGGTGCTTCTGGTTCGTCTGATCCCACGGGATCTGGAACA
>VAXO01000115.1 GCA_005888435.1 Actinomycetota bacterium
GACCGCAACGACGAGCTCGACGAGTCGCCCGTCCCCGATCCCGAGAAGGACAGCGACGCGGACGACGTGCCCGAAGCGGACTGACTAGCGCTTCGGCACGAGCACGAGCAGGGCGGCGGGTGCGAGCAGCAGGGTCCACATCGTCGGCGCGAGACCGACGGCGCCGGCGAGGAGACCCAGCGCGAGCGGAACCGCCGCGCCGACGATGCCTGCCACACCGCCGACGGCGACCGCCGTGCCGCTGCGGCCCGGCAGCGACTCGTACAGGCCCGCCTTCGGGATCGCGTACCAGCCGGAGTTGAGCACGCCGAGCACCGCCGCGAGAGCGAGCTTGGCGCCGTATCCGGGCACGAGCAGAAACGCCGGGTAGACGACGAGCGCTGCGATCGCGCTGGCGCGCAGGTAGCGGCGGCCGGACATGAGCCGCAGCACCCAGAGCAACCCCCAGTCGCCGACGAGCCCCGCGCCGGTCCAGACGGCGACCGCGAGGGCCGCCACGCCCGCGTTCGTCTGCGCGACGTCGACGAAGTAGAGCGCGAGGTACGCGTGCAAGACGTCCAGCAGGAGATCGGCAGCCTCGAGCAACGCCAACCAGCGGAGCACGTCGCGCCGCCGCAGCGCAGCGAACGCGTGGTGCCAGGCACCAGACATGTCCGTCACGGATCGGGCAGCCGGCAGCCGCCGAGTGGACGCAACCGCAGCGAGCGCAACGGCGACGGCGAGCACGACGAGCGCCGCACGCCAACCGGCGCCGAACCAGACCGCCGCTGCGAGCAGCAACGGGCCTCCGACGTAGCCGAACGACCCGACGAGCGTCCAGCGAGCCATGTTGCGTTCGCGCTGCGACGGCGCAAGATCCATCAGCGTCGCCTGCGCGAGGCTGACGAACGCGCCGCTCGCTGGGTTGCCGAGGACGAGCGCCGCCACCAGCATCCAGAAGCCTGCTGCGGCCGACATCAACGCGACGGAGACAGCGAGAGCAGCGCCGCCGACCACCATCACGATACGCCGCCGCCCGGTGTCGCCGAGAACGCCGATCAGCGGGTCGAGCGCGCTGCCGACGAATCCCGGTAGGGCGAGCGCAAGCCCGATCTCTGCGTAGGTCAGGCCGAGATCGTCACGGACGAGCGGCCACGCCGCGCCGAGCGTGCCGAACACGAGCTCGTCGAGGAGCTCGATCGCAAGCAGCAGGACGACGACGCCGGGAGCACGGCCCCGGCGGAAGCCACGGGTCTAACTCGGAGGTCGCGCGGTGTTCATGGACGAAAGTGTACGCCGCAAACGCGCCGTGCGAAAGTTGTCAAGTCTCTTCGACCGCGGATCGCAAGCGTGGCGGCGCCTTGAGCCAGTAGCTCTCGCGCATCCATTCCAGCGCATGTTCGAGTGACTCCTCGTCAGTGACGTGCACAGTCACCCATCCATACCGACCGACGTAGCGCGCGACAACAACATTGGGCATGTGCAGCGCAATTTCCCTCTCTTCAGGGGTGAGTTTCACCGTCAGCGATACCGAAGCTTCTGCGTCTGACATCAACGCGAACATTTTGTTGTCGCCAACTTTGAAAACCGGATGGCCCCACGGCCAGTCCTCGTACGTCTCGGGAAACGACAATGCAAGCGCGCGAATGCGTTCTTCGTACGACACGTGTTGTATTTTCACCGTTTGGTCGGGAATCGCGCGGGGTACGCAACGCGTGATTCACATTTCCGAGGGAGGTAGTGATGGGTCAGAGCATCAAAGACGTCATGTCCTCTGATCCCTGCACCATCGACGCCGACAAATCCGTTGCGTACGCGGCGAAGATGATGCGAGACGAGGACGTCGGTCTCGCACCGATTGTCGAGGGCGACAAATTGATCGGGATGCTGACGGACCGCGACATCGCAATCCGTGTCGTCGCAGAAGGAAAAGATCCCGACCAGGTAACGGTACGCGAAGTCGCTTCCAAACAAGTTGTCACGGTCGATCCGCAGCAGGATCTCGCTGAAGCGCTGCGAATCATGGCCAAGCACCAAGTGCGCCGTCTTCCCGTGGTCGAAGAAGACGGCAGGCTCGTCGGAGTCGTCGCACAAGCAGATGTTGCGCGCGAAGGCGACGACAAGGAAACGGGTCAGTTGGTACAAGAAATCTCCCAATAGGAGGGCACATGTCGAGCTTCGAAGGTGGGACATTCGGCGAGATCCCCTCGCCGATGGAGGGCCCGGAGGAAACCCCGGTCCTCCCGCAACAGGAAGAGCAACCTCAGCAGCAGGACGAAGGCATCTCGCGCGTGCGCGCGGCATCGAGCCGAGGACGCAAGCGCACGACTACCAGCCGGTCCCGCTCGACCGGGACCGCGAAGGCCTCGAGCCCGCGTAGCACTACTTCGCGCTCACGTTCGACCGGCGGCACGCGCCGTCGCTCAAGCAGTTCGAGCTCGAGTTCGACCGGCACACGCCGCACCACCACGGGCACGCGCCGCAGCACAGGCACGCGGGCACGCTCGACGGCCACGCGCCGGAGCACGACGCGCAAGGCGCCGTCCCGCGCGGCAGCCGCGAAGGGCGGCCGCACGACGGCACGCCGGCGGGCGACCGGGACGACGCGGTCCCGCTCGACGACCAGCCGCTCGACCGGCACGCGCCGCACCACCGGCACGCGCCGCGCCAGCACCACCGGCACACGGGCACGCTCGACCGGCACGCGCCGCGCCAGCACCACCGGCACGCGCCGCACCACCGGCACGCGGGCACGCTCGACCGGCACGCGCCGCACCACCGGTACGCGCCGCGCCAGCACCACCGGCACGCGCCGCACCAGCGGCACGCGGGCACGCTCGACCGGCACGCGGGCTCGCTCGACCGGCACGCGTCGGACGACCAGCACGCGCCGCACGGCGACCGGCACGCGCCGCAGCACCGGCACGCGGGCTCGCTCAACCGGCACGCGGGCTCGCTCAACCGGCACGCGGGCACGCTCGACCGGCACGCGCCGCACCACGGGCACGCGCCGCAGCACCTCGACGCGGGCACGCTCGACCGGCACGCGGGCACGCTCGACCGGCACGCGCCGCACGACCGGCACGCGGGCACGCTCGACGAGCACCCGCAGCCGGAGCACAGCGGCCCGCGGGCCCAGCACGGCCCGCCGGTCGACGAGCGGCACCACGCGCAAGCGCAGCACCACGCGCCGCAAAACGAGCAGCTAGCTCGTAGCGCATCGAAACGCGAAAAAGACCCCGCTCAGGCGGGGTCTTTTTTCGTTTGTTTTCCTAGCCCAGCAGCCGGGAACCCCTCTTCCAACAACAGGACGAGGGGGTTTTGAACAATGGCTCAGACCGAACAGCTCAAGGACAAGGTCGAAGAAGCAACCGACAAGGTCGACGGCGGCGGTCAAAACGGCAGCCTGAAGAAGGTGCTCGTTCCCGCCGCGGCCGGGCTCGGCAGCCTGGCAGCAACCTATGCCGCGCGTAAGGCGACGGGCGCGGTAAAGGACCGCGTCAAGCCGAAGCTCGAGGAAGAAGGCGGGAAGGAAGCCGCGAAGGTGGGCGGCAAGGCTGCCGAGCAGATGAAACAGAGCGGTGGCCCGATGGGCACGCTCGCCGGCAAAGCCGTCGAGAAGATCAGCGGCGGGGGCGGGAGCTCCGACGGCAAGACGCGTCGCCTGCCGATCCAGCGCTGGACTGACGTCGCGGCCCCGATCGACGTCGTCTACGAACGCTGGACGCAGTTCGAGGACTTTCCGAAGTTCATGCACCGCGTGTTGAGCGTCAAGAAGGAAGACCGCAACAAGCTGTCGTGGGACGAAAAGATCTGGTTCAGCCGCCGGCACTGGGAAGGCGAGATCACAGAGCGCCGGAAGAACGAGCGCATCGCCTGGAAAACGACCAGCGGCATGTCCCACTCCGGCGTCGTCACCTTCCACAAGCTCGACACGAGCCTGACGCGCGTCATGGTCGACATGGACTTCCGCCCGAGCGGAATCATGGAGAAGATGGCGTCGGGCATGCGCTTCGTGAAGCGCGCCGTCGAGTCCGATCTCGCGCGGTTCAAGGCGTACGTGGAGATGGGCGAGGCACGCGGGCTGGAGTACCGGCACGACCCCAACAAGAACAACGGCTCCGGCAACAAGCAGGAGCAGAACGAAAACGAAAACGAGAACAAGGAGTCGAAGGAAAGCTGAGCCTGAACGAGCAGCGCCGGCGCGAGGCCGGCGCTGCTCTTCTACCTTTGTGACTGAGCGCTACTCGTCGTCGTCGTCCGACGACTTGCTCGCGCTCTGGAAGCCGCGGATGAAGCGCGGCACGATGCTCTCGCGAACGAGGTCGGGCCCGTTCTTCGCGATGTACTCGCCGGCCTGACCGGCGGCGTCCTCGATCATCGGAACGAGCGAGTCACGCGCCGAGCTCCAGGCGGACCCAGCCATCGATGACACCATCGAGCTGTCGCCGCCGCTGCGCTGCCGGCGGCCTTGCTGTTCATCCCCGCCTTCAGACGAGCTGTCGTGCGACAGCGCCTTCTTCGCGGCGAGCGCGGTTGCCCCACTTGCCGCCGCAATTGCTGCAGCGCGAACGACCGTGCGGCGGGCGTCGTGGCCGTTCTGCTGGCGTTCTTCCTGCTGTGTCTCTTCGTTTGGCATGTGTCAGCTCCGAGTGGTTGCTTTGGATCCGGATTTCTCGCCGTTCGAGCCGCTCGAGCTCCGCGACCTTCCGCCGCCGCTCTTGACCCGCTCGAGGCCCTGCATGAGCGTGTCGTTCAGGTTGTTGAACGTCTCGGCGACGCCGTCCGCCTGCTCGCCCAACTCATCCGCAAGCGCGACGACCTTCTGGAAGTCCACGTTGCCGTTGGTCAGCTCGGAGCGAAGCTCGCCGACGACGTCCTCGAGCTTCTTCGTCAGCTGCTCGGTGTCTTTCAGTGAAGCCATAGACCCTCCTTGGCGTGCTAGGAACGCTTCGTCTCGTGTGCCTTCCCGAGGGACGGATCGGGAAACGCCCGCGTCAAAGCAGGTCGCCGAGCGGCCCGAGGTTGAGGTTGAGGTCCTCGTCTTCGAGGTCGAAATGCCCCTTGAGCTCCTCCATGCGCCGCTCCAGCTTCATGAACGTCTCGCCGAGCCGCTCGACCTGCTCGTCGGTCAACGTTCCGCCTTCCATCCGCCGAAGCGCCTGCCGCTCCATGAGCTGCCGCAGTAGCTCCACGAGCGTGAGCACGAGCTGCGCGAGCCCTTTTTCCACCTGCTCCGGATCGGCGTCGATGCGGCGTGGCAGCGCCGCCGCGATCCGCTCGAGCTCCTCGAGCTTGTCCGGGGGAACGCTCACGTGGCGTCCGCCTCGAGCAGCGCGAAGCTGTACGGGGGCCAGGGCCCGGTCAGGACGAGGGTCACGCCGGCGAGCTCTCGTTCAGCCTCATGCAGCGCCGCGTGGAAGCGGTCGAGATTGTCTCGCGCAACGAGATATGCCCCTGTCAGGACGACGTCGCGGCGCCCGAGCACATTGCAGCTGCTCTCGCGCGACGCCCCCACAAGCGATCCGTGCAGCGTCCTCCCCAGCTCCTCAGCGCGAGCGACCTCGTCGAGTCGACGCCGCATGTACTCGCTCCCCGAGGCCGCCGGCGACGGCTCCTCGCGCGTGTCGGGTAGCACCCGCAGCCCGAGCTCGACGCAGCCCTCGACACGGTCGAGTGCCTCCAGGATGCTCTCTCTCCGACCATCGAGGCGTCGGCGCAGCTCGTCCTCGTCGGGGACGCCGCCTGCAAAACGAGCTGGGAGCACACTGTCGTTTGCCGCCGCGACAGCCTCGACGACCTCGGCGTGCGCGAGGATCGCGGCCTCGGTCGGCGCACCCGCCTCGGCATTCGTGTCGGTCACGACCGCGTCGATCCCCTCTGCCGCAGCCGCCGATCGCAGCGGCGCCTCGTCAATGCCACCAATGTCGGGCAGAGCGGCCGGATGACGGACGAGCGCGTACATGTGCAGCATCGCCGTCTACTCGGCGTCCAGCTGCTCGAGCGTGCTGACCGACGCGAGCAGCACACGGAGCCCGACGTAGACGAGGTCCACGCCCGCGACCGAAAGCGTGATGTCGCCGGTCAACGCGACCCCCTTGTTGAGGACTCGGTCGACGAGCTCGACCAGGGTGACCTGCTGTTGCAGCGCGGGCGACGGCGAGCTCATCCCTCGCTCTCCTCGCCGGCGAAGTTGTACGGAGGCCAGGGGCCGGTCAGCTCGTACGCCACCCCGTCCGAGCGGAACTGCTTGTCGAGCTCCTCCACCGCTCGGCGCAACTCGTCGTCGCACCCCGCCTCCACCAGGTAAGCGCCGTTCAGGAGCATCTCGGGCGACTGCGCGCGATTCACGCGAGCGTCGACCGCTACGGCGGCCAGGCGTTCGTGGCTCGCCTCTGCACACGTCGCCGCGAACGCACGGACTTCCTCGTCCAGCTCACGCGCGAGACCCTTGCGCAACATGTAGGCGCGCCCGCTGCCTTCGTCGGCCTCGACGCCGCGCGACTCCTCGAGCCGCGTGCGCAGCGCCTCCGGGTCGAGCAGGCCCTTGACGCCGAACTCGAGCAGACCGTCGAGACGCGCCAGCTGCGCCTCGAGCTCGGGGCGCTCGCCGAGCATCGTGCGGACGTGATCCTCCCCGTGGTAGATGGCGCCGAAGCGCAGCGGCAAGACCGTCGCCTTGCGCACGGCGGCCGCCAGCACACGGTTGTGTGCCTGGACCTTCTGCTCGAGCCAGGCCCCGTCCTTGAGGTTCAGCTCGAGCGCATCGGTGTCGAACTCCGCGAGGGGCACCGAGCTCGCGATGGCGGCGACACCGTCCGCTCCGACGAGGCGGACCGGACCGTCGTCCATTCCTTCGACCCCTGCGAACACGTCGGCGGGCGTATCGCTGCGGACGACGCCGTAGACGTAGAGCGCGTCAGCCGCTGTCATCGGAGCCGGAGTCGCCGTCGATGCCGGCAGCACGCTCCAGCCGTTTCAGCCTGCCCTCGACCTCTCCGTGTTTCTGACCGCGGCCGAGGAACGGATCCCCCTCCCACCAGTCGATGCCCATCTCGCGTGCCTTGTCGGCGGACGCGACGAGCAGGCGAATCCTGATCGTCAACAACTCGATGTCGAGGAGATTTACCTGGATGTCGCCGGCGATGACGATGCCCTTGTCCAGCACGCGCTCGAGCACGTCGGCGAGCTGCGCCGAACCTGCGCCGCCCGACGGGCGCAGCAGTTCGTTGGATCTGCGGCTGGGGGTGCTCATCGATCGCCTTCGGCCTGTGAGCGTCGGTACCGCCGCATCTCCTGCACGCTGATCAGGTCGCCGTCACTGTCGAGGCTGACCGCATACGACGCGAGGATGTCGGTGGACTCCGGAACGCGGCGCATCTGGACGACCTCGACGTGGACTCGCCAGTTGCCGCTTGACCGTTCCACTCCCGAAACGCTCTCGGCTTCGCTGCCGATGACAGCTTCGACGTGCTGCCTGGCCCGAGCGATGATCGAGGCGACGTCGTCGCTCGAAGCACCAGTCTGCTCGGAGTCGTCGTCTTGCTCGCGCGCCTTGTCTTGCCTTTGTGCGCTGTCTTCCTCGCTCGCGCGCGCGGGCTCCTCGTTCGGCTCGTCGTCATCTTCGTGCTCGTCGGTGCGCTCGGCTTCGTCTTCGGGATCGGACGCTGTCTCCTGATCGTCCTCGCGCGCGCCGGCATCCGCCTCGGGCTCGGTCGCGCCGCGGCCGCGCTTGTCGACGATGGCCTTTGCCGCCCCCGCGAGCGCGCCCGCAAGAGCAGCCGTGACGGCAGTCGCTGCCGCGCGTCTGATATCGAGCGACGACTGGTCTCGCTGCTCGCTGGGCTCGTCGGCGGGCGCGCGTCGTCCTTCGCGCGCTTCCGCACGCTCCTTTTGTCGTTCGTGGCGAACCTCGGCCATCACCAACCTCCGGGAGTCAGGCGCCTCATCAGCGCGTCCTCTAGGAGCTCGTACTCCTCCTGCGTGATCTCCCCCCGCTCGTACCGCTCCTCCGCGTCGAGCAGCTGCGCCTCGATGTTTCGCGGGTCGTCGAGCTCACGCTCGACCTCCTCGAGCAGGCGCTCGGCAATCCAGACCGTGCCGCGGACCGGCGCCAGCGGAAGCGTGAGCAATCCGGTGAACAATCCCATGCCGACTCGACCTCATGGCGCCGCCGCCGTGCCGGCGAAAGCCGTGGGCGGCAGCGGCCCGATCACCTCGAAGCGCAGCACGGGTTGCAGCTCCCGCGCGACTTTCTCGAGCCGCTCGTCGAAACGGTCGAGTTGCTTGCGCTTGACAAGGAATGAGGCTTTGAGTGCGTCATATTCGCCGGGATCGTCGACGGCGACGTCTTCGCTCAGGCGTGACACCGCCGAGATGATGCGCTCGGCATCCTCTGCTCGACGTCCGTCGAGCAGCCCGGCGACGAGCTCACCGAGCCGGAGCCGCTGGTGGTAGCCGGCGTCGCCGAGCCGGATGCTCTCCTCGCGCAGCCTCGCGACGTCGGTGTTTCCGGCCACGAGCTCGTGCAAGAGCGCTTCCTGGTCGTACGCCGCCCTCACGTTGAGCTGCACCATTCCATCCAGTCGGCTGAGCGCCGACTCGAGCTCCGGCCGACGCTCGGACAGGAGAGCGGTTTCGACGTCGGCATCCGAGGCGAGCACGGTGCCGAACGCGCAGTGGACGACCGTCGTCTCGCCGAACGCCTCCTCCAGCACTTGCAAATGCCGGTTGAGGTCTCTCCGCTTGACGCGGAATTCGCCGGGCAGGCGACTGACGATCGCTGCGAGACCGTCTCGCTCGAGGAGCTCCACGGCCGAGTCCCCGACGCCGTCGGCAGACACGGCCGGCAACTCGTCCGCGCGCACGACGCCGTACACGTACACGCCTGTCATCGTCGCCGAGGCGGCCATCTAGCGCGAGCGCTCCTTGTCCTTGTCAGAAGACATACCGGGGATCTTCTCCTTCGCGCCTTCGAGTGCACCCTCGCTCTTGCGCTTGGCACTCTTGCCGCCGTCACGTAGCTCTTCGATCCCTGCCGTCTCCGTCTGTGCCAGGTCGAGCCGGTTGACGGCCTCAGCGAAGCGCAGATACGTGTCGACGCTCGCGATCACGATGCGCGCGTCGATCGTCAGCACCTCGATCCCGATCACCGAGACGCGCACGTACGCATCGATCACCAACCCCTTGTCGAGAATGACATCCAGCACTTCCGCCAACCCCGACGGGCTCGGCGCGCGCTGGAGGTAGTTCGAGCTGGTTCCTCTTGTCGCTATTGCCATTGCTTGGTCACCTCCCCGCCCGCTGCTTCCGCCGCTGCGCGCGGCGGCGGCGATGC
>VAXO01000116.1 GCA_005888435.1 Actinomycetota bacterium
AGATGGTCGGCGACGAAGCCCACGGGACAGACCAGCACCTTGCGCACTCCGCCAGCGTGCAGCTCCTCGAGATGGTCGAGGATGTCGGGCCCGAGCCACG
This sequence comes from Actinomycetota bacterium, assembly GCA_005888435.1. Taxonomy (GTDB): domain Bacteria; phylum Actinomycetota; class Thermoleophilia; order Gaiellales; family Gaiellaceae; genus 3-1-20CM-4-69-9. The sequence goes on from VAXO01000116.1 coordinate 101, forward strand.
GTTCCCCGGTCGGGGACTCGCTCTGGAACGAGAACGTCCAATCGTCGATGCCGGCTCGCTCGGCGACGAGCCGGGAGGTCTCGAGCAGCTGCTCCTTGTAGACAGGCTGGGCGCGCGCCGGCAGCGAGTGTGCGGTGAAGACGACGTGCGCGTCGGTGCCGCGCACGCGGTCCGCGAGCAGCTCGACGAACCCCGGCTCGTCGTGCCAGCTGTCGACGAAGGCGAGCATCGCGCGGCCGGCGAGCGCCGACTCGAGCTGCTCGCGGTACCCCGCGATCGACAGCTCCGACCAGTGCGGCGCCAGCACGAGGCCCACGATCGTGTCGGCTCCGCCATCGAGCGCGCGCTCGGCGGCGTCGGCGATGCGCGGCGTCCAGTGCTTCATCCCCGTGAACACGGGCACGTGGCCGAGCTCGCGCTCGAGCGCGGAACGCGTCTGCTCCGTGATCGCGTTGAGCGGCGACTCGTCCTCAATGCCGAGTTGTCGGTAGCGGTCGACGAGGTCGTCGAGATTCTCGGGCTTGATCGGGCGGCCGCCGCGAATGTCCGCGTAGTACGCAGGCACGTCGGCGAGCTGCTCGGGCGACCCGTACGCCATCAGCACGACGGCAGCACTCATACGCGAGCTTCGACCGTGGCCTCGTGCACGAGCTCCGTCAGACGTCGAAGAACGGCCGGGTCTGCATTGGGTGGCACTCCGTGCCCAAGGTTGAATACATGACCCGGCCGCCCTCCGGCACGCTCGAGAATAGCGCGGGTCTCGGTCTCGATCCGCTCCCACGGCGCGAGCAGCACGGCCGGGTCGAGGTTCCCCTGCACGCCTCGCTCGTCGCCTATCTCGTCCCAGCCGCGGTCGAGCGGAATGCGCCAGTCGAGCCCGATCACGTCGCCGCCCGCCGCGGCCATCTCACGCAGCAGCGTCGCCGTTCCCGTGCCGAAGTGGATCGTCGGCGCGTCGACGGCCGCGAGGATGCGCGCCGAGTACGGCGCGACGAACTCCTCGTAGTCGGACGGCGACAGCGCGCCGACCCAGGAGTCGAAGAGCTGGATCACGTCGGCGCCTGCGCGGGCCTTGGCGGCGACATACCGAGCCGACGTCTCCGCGAGCTTCTCCATCAGCGCGTGCCAAATGTCCGGCTCGCGGTACATCAGGGCCTTCACAGTGGCGAACTCGCGGCTCGGCCTGCCCTCGACGAGATAGCCCGCGACCGTGAACGGCCCACCGCAGAAGCCGATCACCGCCTGATCGTCGCGCAACTGCTCGCGCACGAGACGCACGGCCTCGAGGATCGTCGGCACGGCCTCCTCCGGCTCGGGCACGACAAGGCGGTCGACGTCGGCGCGCGTGCGAATCGGGCGTTCGATCACCGGGCCGACGTTCTCGACGAGCTGCACGTCGACGCCCATGCCGAGGATGGGGAACATGATGTCGGTGAACATCACGGCGGCGTCGACGTCGTGACGGCGCACGGGTTGCAGCGTCACCTCCGCGCAGAGCTCCGGCTGCGCGACGATGTCGAAGAGCCCGTACTGCTTGCGCAGCTCCCGGTATTCGGGCAGCGAACGCCCCGCCTGGCGCATGAACCAGGCCGGCGTGTGTTCGACCGGCTCGCGCCGACACGCCCTCACGAGCAGCGGATCCACAGGCCGTAGGGTAGTTGCGTGCGTGCGGAGCACCCCGTTCCTGCCGGACCGCTCGCGGTGCGGTGGCACGCGTACGAGCTCGGCCCGATGCAGGCCGGCGCCGTGACGCATGCGCACGTGCTGCTCGAAAATGCGGGGACGGCGCGGTGGCGAGACTTGAACGTCTCGTACCACTGGCTCGACGACCGCGGCAATCCGATCGTGTGGGACGGGATCCGTCACGCGGCCAGCGCGTCGCCGGGCGAGCGGGTCGAGCTCGACCTGGACGTGCGCGGGCCCATCCCGCCCGGCCGCTACCGCCTGGCGTTCGACCTCGTCGACGAGCACCGCTTCTGGCTCGCGGAGCTCGGCAACTTCACTCCGGTGCTCGACGTCGACGTCGCGCCGCGCGACGCGGCCGGCGCGCGGCTGTTCGGAGCAGAAGGCGATACGGAGCAAATCGCCGCCCTGCACCGCGAGGGGTACGCAGCGGTCGGCGGCTCGATCGAAATGCGACGCCGGCCACGCGAGCTCGAGCCGTACGCACCGGGCGGCGGCCGCAATCCGGGCTTCGCCCATCCGCTCGTGTGTCCCTCCCTGCTACCGCCGCTCGAGCCGAACGACGAGATCGCGGGGCTCCCAGCATGGCGACCGGAAGGCGACGAGCCGTGGCTCTACGACGCCCGGATCACACTTCGACCGCGATCTGGTCGTCGACGTTCATAAAGACCGAAGCACCCAACGCCAAGGCGACGACCGCGGCGACAACCGTGTAGATCGTGTCGGCCGCGGTGGGCAGGTTCCCGTAGAAGAGCACCGCGTGCAGCGCCTCGATCGGCGGCGACAGCGGGTTCGCCCAATGGATCAGGTCGACCACCGACTGGTGCGTTGAGATCTGGGGATCCGAGAGCGGATACAGCACGGGCGTCAGAAAGAACAGCGGCAACAGGAGTGCGGCGACGAGGAACTCGATGTCGCGGAAGAGGACATTCAGCGATGCGATCGCGAGCGCGAGACCGCCCGTGAGGGCGACGAGCGCGACACCGATCGGCAGCGCGAGCCACTCGGTCGCCCGCACGCGCGGCAGCAGCGCGAAGTTCAAGACGAGCAGGGCGCCGAGCATGACGCCGAAGCTGATCAGGTGCGTCGCAACGACAGACAGCGGCACGAGTTGCCGCGGGAATCGCGTTTTCCGGATCAGGTTCGCGTTGTCGAGCAGTGACCGTGACGCCGACTGGACCGAGGTCGCGAAGAAGATCCACGCCGACAGGCCGACGAGCAGGAAGAGGGCGTAATGCCCCCCGTTCACGAACGGTGACTTCCACAGGACGGAGAAGACGAGCAGGTAGACCGCCATGAGCAGAACCGGATTCGCCAGGGTCCAGGCGACGCCGAGCACGGAGCCGCGGTACTTCGCCTGGACGTCCCGGCGGAAGAGGTTCCCGAACAGCTCGCGGTAGCGGACGAGGTCGCCGTATACCGTCGTCATAGGCGCGGCCTAGTCTAGAGAGCGCCTCACATGGCACTAAGGCGCCGCTGGCGGCGCCGACACCAGGACGTGCGGGCTCTGCCCGCACGTCCGTCGAAAATGAACAGCCGATGAGCCGGAAGTCCCCAAATACCGCTCTAAGGCGCCGCTTGCGGCGCCGACACCAGGACGTGCGGGCTCTGCCCGCACGTCCGCCGGAAATGAACAGCCGATGCGCCGGAAGTCCCCAAATACCGCTCTAACAGGCAGCCGTTACCCTTCGACCGCGTGAAGGCGCTGGCCGCAATCGTGGCTCTTCCCGCCGCGGCCGCGGCCATCTGGGTCCTGCTGCGAACCCCCCTCGCGGCCCGTCTCGGGGCCGCTCCGCGGGAGGACCGCTGGCACCGCAGCACGACGCCGATGCTCGGCGGGATCGGCATCTTCGTCGGGATCGTCGCCGGGGTCGGCATCGCGGTCGGGACCGACGCGTCGCCGGCGAGCCGCGAGCTGCTGGCAATCGTCGGAGGCTGTGCGCTCCTCTTCGTGGCGGGGCTGCTGGACGACCTCTACTCCCTCGGACCGATCCCCAAGCTCGCCGCGCAACTGGCCGCGGCAGGGCTCGTGATCGCGAACGGGCTGACGATCTCCGGGCTGATCTCCAACGATCTCCTCGCCGGCGCCGTCGCCGTCGTCTGGCTCGTCGGCATGACGAACGCCTTCAACCTGCTCGACAACATGGACGGGCTGGCGGCGACGCTGGCCGGCATCGCAGCGCTCTTCTTCGCGATCGACGCGGTCACCGTCCACCACAACGACGCCGTGCTCGCGCTCGCGCTCGCAATCGCGGGCGCATGCGCCGGCTTCCTGCCGTTCAACCTGCGCCCGAAGCGCTCGGCTGCGGTGTTCATGGGCGACTCCGGCAGCCAGGTGCTCGGCTTCGCGCTCGCCGCGCTCGGGCTGACCGCGAGCTGGAAGGTCGCAGGGACGACGGTCGCGACCCTGTTGCTGCCGATCCTCGTCCTCGCGGTGCCGATCCTCGACACGACGCTGGTCACCGTCGTCCGCCTGCTCGACGGGAGGCCCGTCTACCAGGGCGGGCGCGATCACACCTCGCACCGGCTCGTGTACCACGGCCTCTCGGAAAAGCGCGCCGTCGTCCTGCTCGCGGTGATCTCGGCGGCACTCGGCGCGACGAGCCTGTTCTACGCGGTGCTCGACAACGCCTGGGTGACGCTGATCGGCGTGCTGCTGACGTTCGCGCTGCTCGTGCAGTTCGCGAGCGTGCTCTCGGACGTCGAGCGCTCCCCGGGCGTCTTCGAGGACCGCAGCTGGCTGCGCACCTTCGTCGCGAATCCACGCCGGCTCGTCGAGTCGCTGGTGGACTTCGCGCTGATCACGGCGTCGTTTGCGTTCGCCTACTACCTGCGTCTGCAGGGAAGCGGCACGGCGTACGACCGTCACATCTTCCAGGTGTCGCTCGCCGTGCTGCTCGCCGCGCGCTACCTCTCGTTCATCCCGTTCGGGCTGTACCGCGGGGTCTGGCGCTACGCAGGCGCTCGCGACGCGGCTGCCATCGTCTGCGCGGTCGTGGTCTCGGAAGTCGTCGCCTACCTGGTCCTCGACGCGACGCAGGTGTGGGGCGCCTTCCCCCGCAGCATCTTCATCATCGACGCGCTGGTCTGCATCGTGCTGATCGGCGCCTCCCGCTTCTGGGAGCGCGCCTTCGTTCGCGCGGTCGCGACGCTGACGGGACGCGCCGACCGGCACCGCACGTTGATCGTCGGCGCAGGGCGCGGCGGCCGCAGCCTGTTGCGCGAGCTCCGCGAGACGGCGGGCGAGCAGGTCGTCGGCTTCGTCGACGACGACCAGCGGCTCGCGCGCCGGCGCCTGCAAGGCGTGCCGGTGCTCGGCGGCCTGATGGAGGTCGAGGCGGTGTTGGCCAAAGCCCGGCCCGACACGGTGCTGGTGACGATCCCTGACGCGCCGCGCGAGCGGCTCGGGCTCGTCCTCGATGCCTGTACGCTCGCCGAGGTGCCGTGTCGATTCGTGCGGCGGGAAAGCAACCTGGATCCCCGCGTCGTGCTCGGCGCGAGCGCTGACTGACAGGGCGGCGGTGAGCGTCGCGAGCGCACGTCCGGCGCCCGTTGAGCGCACCCTCGCCGATCGGCTGCTCGCCGCCGTGCCGCTGCTCAGCATCTTCCTGTGGCTGAGCATCGTCTACGCCGTCGAGGCCTGGGCGCATTCGACGCCCTGGCTCTTCGGCGACGAGCTCGAGCTGACGCAGCTCTCACGCGCGATCGCCCTGACCGGCCACGCGGCGCGCCGCGGCGAGCCGCACTCGTTCGACACGCTCTGGACCTACGTGATGGCGCCCGCATGGCGCATCCACAACGTGCACACCGCCTACGCGACCGTGAAGTACATGGCGGTGCTGATCATGATGCTGACGGCCTTTCCGGCCTACGCGCTTGCGCGGCACGTCGTCGGCCGACGGGCCGCCCTCTTCGTCGCGGCCGCGTCGTGCGTGATCCCGGCCATGGCCTACTCCTCGATGCTCGTCGAGGAGCCGCTGGCCTACCCGCCGACACGCTGGTGGATCGCCGGCACGATCGCCGTCGTCGTCGTTGCGCCGTTCGTGCGGGGAGAGCTCGTCGTGATCTGGGCCGTGCTCGTGCTCGCATTGCTGTTCCTCGCCTGGCGGACCGAGCGCGTCGCGAACTGGCGAGCGACGTGGACGACATGGGACTGGGTCGGGTTCGTCGTGCTGCTCCTCGGCGTGGCGGTGACGGTCAGCGCCGTGCTCGGGAAGGGATCGTTCGAGTGGCTGATCTCGACCGACCACTACAAGCGCCGCATCTTGGATTTCGGGCTCAACGCGGCCGGCGCGCTGGCGATCGGGCTCGGCGTCTTCCCGCTGGTCGCCGGTCTCGCCTCGCTCTGGCCGGGAAGGGGCGAACGGCCCATGCGGGAACTGACCGTCTTTCGCAGCGTGCTGCTCGGCTCCGTGGTCTCGTTCGGCGTCTACACGGCGGTGAAGTCGACGTACGTCTCGACGACCTTCGGCACCTACACGTACGAGCGCAACCTCGTCTACGTCGTGCCGCTGCTCTTCGTCGGCACGGCGCTGTGGTTCGAGCGGCGCAACTTCAAGCCCGTCGCCGCGCTCGTCTCCGGGGCGTTCGTCCTCTATCTGCTGCTGACGACGCCGTACGAGATGGGGCAGGACATCTCTTACAACGCCCCCGGGCTGGCGATCCTCCAGCAGGGCAACCGCTATATCGGCCTCAACCCAACCCAGGCGAAGGTCGGGCTCGTCGCGCTGCTGTGCCTTTCGGTCGCGCTGCTGCTCGTCCGCCGTGTGCGGTGGCTGGCTGTGGCCGTTGCGGGCGGCATCCTGGTCTGGGGCTTCACCGGCGAGCTGTCGTTCGCGTCGGCGTCGAATCGCGCCTCCGACCGGTTCGTGGACAACATCCGGCGCCCCTTCACGTGGGTCGACGACGCAACCGGCGGGAAGCCCACGCTCTACCTCGGGCAGCAGATGGCCGACCCGAACGGCGAATGGCTGCTCGAGTTCTGGAACCCGCACTCCATGGTCGGCCGCGTGTGGAGCCTCGATGGAACGGCCCCTGGCCCGGGCCCGACCTTGACACCCGATCCCGCACTGCCCGAGGGCGCGTTGTCACACGACCCGCACTACCCCTACGTCGTGGAGGAGGGTGGCATGAACGTCGTCGGCCGCGTCGTCAGCACCCATGAGCACGTGGCCGGCGGCGCGCTGCAGAACTGGCGGCTCGTACAGATCGCGCCGCCGCTGAGGCTGCGCGACTTCGTTACGGGGCAGTACGCGGACGGGTGGTCCGGCGCGTCGAGCGCATACACGCGCTTCTCCAGCGGCGACCGCCCCGGACGGGTGCGGATCGTCGTCGCCCGCCCCTGGGGCGGGAAGGACGTTCCCGGGCGCGTGACCGTCACGCTGGGCCCGATCGTGATCGGCGACGACCACCAGCCGCACGTCGGCACGCCGATGGTCGTAAAGAGCTTCGTGCTGCACGCGAACGGCGTCAAGCGGCTCGTGCTGCCGGCGCCGGGACCCCACTTCCGCGTCGAGGTGAACGTAACGCCGACCTTCCGCCCACGCGAGCTCTCGCCGCAGACCGACAGCGACAACCGTGACCTCGGCGCGAAGATCACCTACACCTACTTGCCGCGCAGACATAGCTGAAGCGAAAGCGCAGCAGGAACGTCGCGGCGGGCGTCCGCTCAAGTGCGTGCAGTGCCGATTCGACGAATGCAGGCAGCGCGAACCGCTGCGGCGAGAAGAACGGGCGTAGTTCGAGTCTGTCGAAGCCGGCAGCCAGCAGGTCGGCGCGCACGTCTGCGACGCGGTACTGCCGCGGGTTGAGGTCGAAGACGAGCTTCTTGGTCGTGTAGCCCGCGACGCGGTGGAAGAAGGCCCGGCGATCACGCGTGTAGTAGATGGCGCGGAAGCACGTCGCCGCCGCGACGGGCTCGGGGGGCTCGTAGTCGTTGAGGTCGCCGGCCACCACGTCCCGGCCGCGCCTGCGGGCCGACTCGACCATCTCGGGGCTCGAGTCGACGCCGCGGTAGCGGATGCTCGGGAGATGGTCGGCCAGGCCGCCGTCTCCGCAGGCGAGGTCGAGGAGCGTGTCCCCCGCCTCGAGCCGCGGCCCGAGCGCGACGATCAGCTCGGCGCGATGCGCCAGGTACGCATGTGGGTCGGCGTACGCCGTCTCGGTCCAGCTCACCGCAGCGCGAACAGGCGCTCGGGATGCTTCCGCAGGAAGCGGAGCATGGCGTGCATGTGCCACAGGTTCCGGCGGGTGAAGAAGTGCTTGTCGATCACCGCCTGGTATTCGTGCCGGACGACGGCGGCCGGAACCCACCAGCGCTCCCAGCCCGCCTTCATCGCGCGGTAGCTGAGGTCGATGTCCTCAACGTAGAGCTTGTAGCCGGCGTCCCAGCCGCCGATCTCCTCCAGCATCGTCCGCCGCATCAGCAAGAACGCTCCGAGCATCGTGTCGACCTGCAGCGGCTGCTCGGTCGGCGCGTCGAGCAGATAGTGGCGCTTCTGCCACTGCAAAGGCGGGAAGAGTGAGCGAAGCGGCGTCCGACGCACGATCGTGCCGCCGATCGTCGGGAAGCTGCGCCGCGACGCCTGCAGCGTTCCGTCGGGGTTCAGCATCCTCGGGCCGGCGATGCCGCAGCGCGGGTGCGTCTCGGCGAACTCGGCGAGCGCCGCAATGCAGCCCGGCTCCGGTAACGCGTCCGGGTTCGAGATGACGACGTAGTCCCCGCTCGTCGCCGCGATTCCCTTGTTGACGTTCGCGGAAAAGCCGAGGGGCTGCTCGTTCTCGACGACGCGCACGTCGGGCGGCAGCGACGAGGGGCGGCCGCCCCGCCCATTCGCGACGACGACCAGCTCGTCGACCTGCGCGTGCAGCGCCGGCAGCGAGTCACGGAGCATGGACGCCTCGCCCGCACCGGTCGCGACGAAGATGCCCGACACCCTCATGCAGCGAGGAGCCTGCGGTAGGCGTCGGCAGTGATGCGCGCGGTCTCCTGCCACGTGAACTCCTTCGCGCGCTCGAGCCCTGCGGCCGAGAGCCGTTCGCGGTCCGCCAGCGCCCGGCGCACGCCGTCGGCGAGATCGTCTGCGAAGACCGCCGCGTCGCCGGCCACCTCCTGCAGAGCCGGCTCCGGCGCCGCGACGACAGGCGTGCCGCATGCCATCGCCTCGACGACCGGG
>VAXO01000117.1 GCA_005888435.1 Actinomycetota bacterium
ACCGCTCTGCCACCCCTCCGACGGACAGCACAGGGTAGCTACGAAAGCGTAATGTCGACCTTCATCCCGGCCTGCTCGTGCCCGGGAACGCTGCAGTACAGGTGGTACTTGCCCGGCTTCAGCATGACGACGAGCTGCGCAGTTGCGCCGGGTTGGATCAGCTTCGTCTTCGGGCCGCCCCTGATCGCGAGGTCATGCGGGATCTTGCCCGCGTTCTTGACGTTGAACGTGAACTTCCCGGCCTTCGCCTTGTAGCCGGCAAGCGCGATCCTGAACTCCGACTCGGTGACCTGAACGGTCTGCGCCGCCGCCTGCGCCTGCGTCGTCGTCTTCGCGGTGGTCGTCTGGCCGCTCGTCGTCGTCTGCTGCTGCGTCGTCGTCCGCTGGACGGTGGTCGGCTGCTCGGCGCCCGTTTCAGTATGTGCACTCTCCGCGTGGCCGCTCTCGGCGCCGAAGTTCTCGACCGCGGCCAGCATCCCGAAGAAGAAGACGAAGCAGATGACGATGAAGGCCAGCAGTCCGCCGCCCGGGTACTGCGGACGGAACCTCGGGAAGAGGAACGAGGACGCGAGCGCGAACAGGATGAACGCTCCGGCGGTGACGGCGAGGCCGACCTCGTGTCCGGTCGAGAGGGCGAGCGGCACGCCCGGATCCTAGGCGAGCCGTCGCGCCTTACGCTGCGAGCAGGCGGCGCTCTTCTCTTCTTCGGTAGGCCCGCAGCCCGGCCAGGCACGCGACGGCCAGCACGATCACCGGGCTGAGCACGATCACCAGGAAGAGGGCCACGGCTCCGGCGTCTGCGAGGAAACCGCCCGCGTCGCGGGCGGCGCGCTCGAACCGGCCCGTGGAGCCGCCCTTCTGCGCGGGCGCCGCCGGCTTCTGCGTCGTCAGCGTCAGCGAGACATGCGAGAAGGCTGCCTCGTCGAGCGTCGCCTTGTTCGCGCCCGTCGCCCGAGTCAGCTCCTCACGCGCTTGCTGGAGCTGCAGCTCCAGCCGCAGCCGCACGTCGGCGGGGAGGTCGCCCTTCAGCTCCTCCGTCGCACGCGCGATGAACAACTTGAGGTGCAGGATGCGCGCGCGCTGCTGTCGGAGGACCTGCTCGAGGTCGACGATCGAGACCTGCCGCGACAGCACCGTGCCGAGCTCGCTCAGCTGAACCATCGCCGCCTCGACATGGCCGACGGGGACGCGCAGCACCAGGTCGGCCTCACCCGGCCGGCCCGCGCTCGTCGACTGCTGCACCGACGCGACGTAGCCGCCGTAGGAGCGCACGACGCGCATCGCCTCGTTCGTGCGGTCAGTCAGCGCGTCGAGGTCCTTGACGCGCAGCGTCATCGACGCCTCGTAGTCCTGCCGGCGACCCGACGTCGGTGGGACGAGGAGAGAGCCCGCGACTCCGGCATGCTCCGGGACAAGCGCCGGGGCTGCCCTCTCGTCGAGGCCGACGGCGCCCGGCTGCGCAAACGACTGCTGCTTCGGCGCGCCGGAGTTGAGCACGCCGTGCACCACGGCCGCGCTCACGAGCGCAAGCACGCAGACGGGCGCGAGCACGAGCAGCGAACGCCGGGACGGCAGGCGTGGCAGCTCACGACGCGGCGCCGGCTCGCCGAGCGCGCGCACCCGTTCCCGCACGCTGTCCGAGGCAGCGGTCGGCAGCGCCCGCAGCTCGCGCACGAGCTCCTCGAACTCGTGCTCGAAGTCGATCGTCTCAGTCGCGGGCATCGCGCATCATCTCCTCGAGTCGCTTCAGGGCTCTGCTCAGTCGTGTCGAGCATGCGCTCGGACTGATGCCGAGCACGCGGGCGGCAGCCGGCCCGTCCAGGTCGAGCAGCACGCGCAGAGCAACGACCTCGCGCTCCGCCGGCGAAAGCCGCGCGAGCGCCGCCTCGAGCGCGCTCGACCCCAGCTCCGTCTCCCTCACCTCGTGCGCGCCGCGCGCATACCGCTCCTCCCGCCGACGGCGCCGCTCCTCGGCGCGGAAGTGGTCAAGCGCAACGCTGCGCGCGATGCGGCACAGCCACGCGCGCGGCGTGCCGCGCCGCGGATTGAACCGCCCCCACGAGCGAAACGCCTTCTCGAAGGTCTCGCCGGTCAGATCCTCGGCGACAGCGCGGTTGCCGGTGAGGAAGACGAGGTAGCGATGAACAGCGTCGAGCTCCGCTTCAGCCACCGCCGCGAATGTGGGCCGGTCGACGTGCAGGCCGGGCCACGAGGTCGTCACCGCGTTCACGGCCTTCATACGCCGCCGCCGCACCGAAGTGTCACATCGGGATTGTCCTAGCAGGGACCGGCTGCCGCCGCGCCGCCCGGGCCCGCGAAGTGCTGCGCGGATGCTCCCGCCCCGGTCTGCAGGCAGTACGACGCAGCGTCTGCGCGGACGAGCGTGACTCCGAACGACGCTGGCAGAGTCGCGCCCACATAGGTCGCGTTCTCGGCGTGGAAGGCCTCGAGCTGCGTCGCGGCGACGGTGAAGTTCAACGCGCTGACGGCGGCGCTTGCGTCGCGCTCGGCCTTCTTCGCGGTCCCCGACGTCGGACCGCTGTGCTGCATCGTCAGCGCCCAGAGGATGCCGACGAGGGCCAGCGAGACGACGATCGAGATGAGGCCAAAAGCACGACCCATAGCCCGAGTTATCGGGCTATGGGTCGCCTCGCTTGAGCCAGACGCTAGCTCAGGATTCGGCCCAGCTGGCCTCTTCGGCCCAGCTGGCCTCTTCGGCCCAGCTGGCGATGATGCCAATGCCGATCGACGCCGCAGGCGCCGGCCTGACCGGCGGCGACTTCGGCGCCGCTGAGGCGACACCGGGACCCGCCAACGCAGCGAACGCCGCGATCGACGCGATGATCGCCGCACCCCTCTTCAGTGAAATCTTCCTCGCCATCTCCCTTTCCCTCTCGTCAGCGCATTGCGCGCGAACCGCAGTTACTGGCGGACTCTGTGAGGAGCTGCGCATAGGTGCGTCCCCCTTCCGGGGGAGCGGCGCGCCCAATTCACTCGATCGAGTGATCAGCGCACCGCAAGGAGCGTCCTCAAAACGAGGGCATCACGACCCCGCGCAAGAAAACTCGAGCAACGGCGTCACAAGAGGGGCACAACTTCCATGGTGGGAGGGAGCCCCGGGAGCAGGCCGCAAGCTGCCGGGGCTTTCTCTTTCACCAGGGAGGCTCCCGACCCAGCAGCTCGGCGAGCCGGCGATTCGGCTGGGCGAACTCCCCTTCGAGCCGCGTCCGCGTGGCCGGGTCCATCCCGCCGTACTCGCGCTCGAAGATCCGGGGATACGCGTCGAGCTCCAGTACGTCGACGCCGAGGAAGTCGAGCACCCGACGGTACGCACCGGCCGTGTCCGCGGCGAGCTCGTCGGTCAGCAGGACGAGCACCTGCTCGCGCGGGAAGGCTTCGAACCAGCGCTCGAGCTGCTCCGCATAGCGGCCGCGGGCGGCGTACGTGTAGTTCCACCAGGCGTGGCTGAAGTAGGCGGCGTCGCGCAGCATGCGCTCGACCTCTCCCTGCATGCGCTCGTCTTCACGCGCCAGCGCCTCCTCGAACGAGAGCTGCTCGCGTCCGAGCGCGACCTCGTGCTGGTAATGCGAGAACGCACGGTCAACGGGATTGCGCAGCAGCGCAATCAGTCGTGCGTTCGGAAGCATCCGCGCGACTCTCTCGGGCGCAAGCGGGTGAAAGAGATAGCTGGGGCTCGCCTCGCCGACGACCCCCTTGCGGCGGACTGGCAGGTGCGCCCGGTACCAGCGCTCGCCGCGGGCGTAGTGGCGGTCGAAGAAGCTGACCTCCTTGAAGGATGGGCCGGTGATCTGCGGATGCCAGCGGAGGTACGCGTAGAGCGCAGTCGTACCGGCCTTCTGCGCGCCCAGGATGAGGAAGTCGGGCAGCGGACGCATGCTCGCGGTCGCGCGACCGTAGCCGCGGTACGCGCCGCGCAGAACCTTGCGGGCCGGCTCGGGCAGCGCCGGCACGAGCTCCGCGGGGACGCGAAACCGCTGCGCCAAGCGCTATCCGGTGAACGGCTGCAGCATGTGCGAGAAGTCCCAGGTGTTCTGCATGATCCCGGAGCAGCTGTTTGAGCCGGTTACGCCGGGACATCCGCCGTTGTCACGCTGGATCGCCCAGATCGACAGCGTGTTCAGCCCGCTCGAGCTTGCGTAGTTCAAGACCTGCTGCGCATGCGCGAGCGTCGTCTTCTCGGTCTTCTTCGGGTAGTCGTCCAGGCCGGGCATCAACGTGATGCCGATCTGCGCATTCAGTCCAAGGCGCTGCAGTTGGGCGGCCGTGCCCGTGGCGGCGTTGATCGCCGCCGTCCCCATGTCGGTCGTGACCTTGTCGTAGTAGTCGAACGCCATGATGTTGACGACGTCGACTCGCGTCCCGTTCGCGATCGCGTTCTGCAGGATCGCGACGCCGGTCGGCTCGAGCCCGGACGCAGAGGTCGGCAGCGTGTAGCTCACCTGGAACGGGCGCTTCTGCGTGGCGGCCCATTCCTGCACGAGCGCGAGCGCCTTGTTGCGGCGGTCGATGCCGTCCGTGCGGTTGAGCGACCTGCCCTCGACGTCCATGTCGAGGCGCGTGACGCCGTAACGGCTGATGACGTCCTCGTACGCAGCGGCGATCGTCTTGACGTCCTTGCACGAATCGGCGATCTCGGTGCCGGCCTGGTCGGCGCTCCAGCCGCCGAAGGACGGGATCACGTCACCGCCGAGGTTGCGAAGCGACGCAATGTCGCCGTCGCTCAGATAGCGCTCGTTCGAGACCGGGTCGTTCCGGTTGCCGTTCCAGGCGAGCGTGCAGGACGTCTTGGAGGTCGTCTCGAGAAAGGCGAGCGTGAAGTACCTCGCGCCCGATTGCTGTGCCGTTGTCGTCAGGTTGTCGGTCGTCCACGTCTCGAAGTACGGCGCGTAGACGTGGGTCGGGAAGGTCGCCGGCGCGGCCTGCGCTCCGCTCACGGCGAGACCGAGTGCAAGCGCAACGAGGACCCCTAACCGCTTCACCGCGCAAGAATGGCATAGCGTCAGCCACGATGGAACGCTTCCGTTTCGATGCGGGCTCGGCGTTCACGCCGCATCAGGAGCTCCTCGAGGGCGTCACGATCGCGCCGCTGACGCCGCCGGGCGGGGTGCAGGCGGCGGTCTTTCGACTGTCGGCGGGCGGCCGTATCGTCCGTCACCCGGCGACGGTGCCTCAGATCCTGGCGGTGCTCGAGGGCGACGGGCGCGTCAGCGGCCCCGACGGCGAGCTCGAGCCGATCGCCGCAGGCGAAGCCGTGTTCTGGTCCGCGGGCGAGGAGCACGAGACGGTGTCGGAAGGCGGCTTGACGGCGCTGGTGCTGGAGGCCGAAGGCCTCAGCCCGCCGCCCGCGCGGTCCGCAGACTGACATCGGCCCCATGCGGTGGCGCACGACGACCGTGCAAAACGACGCGTCCGCGCGCATCGCGCGCGACGAAGCTCCGGGGTTCGACGGCCCGGACATGGCGGAATGTCGCGCGGGCGAAGGGTCGGCGCCCTCCGCCCGCGCAGGTCTTACTCGCGTCTAGCCGACAGTGTCCGGGTAGCCGCTCCAGCGCACGGTGAGTGCGTAGATCACCACAATGCCGAGCACGATCGACAAGAGCGTCCACAGCGGGTACGCCGTCGATCCGAGCCAGGCGAGCTG